>NZ_CP039268.1:5000-352500 GCF_009664085.1 Thermochromatium tepidum ATCC 43061
TCTGAGTAGGTGAAGACCCGCGCGGTTGGAGCCGAGAGAGGTTGCAGTGACCAGGCCGCTGCGACTGTTTATTAAAAACACAGCACTCTGCCAACGCGTAAGCGGACGTATAGGGTGTGACGCCTGCCCGGTGCCGGAAGGTTAAGTGATGGGGTTATCCGTGAGGAGAAGCTCTTGATCGAAGCCCCGGTAAACGGCGGCCGTAACTATAACGGTCCTAAGGTAGCGAAATTCCTTGTCGGGTAAGTTCCGACCTGCACGAATGGCGTAACGATGGCGGCACTGTCTCCACCCGAGACTCAGTGAAATTGAATTCTCGGTTAAGATGCCGAGTTCCCGCGGCTAGACGGAAAGACCCCGTGAACCTTGACTATAGCTTTGCACTGGACGTTGAACCGACTTGTGTAGGATAGGTGGGAGGCTGCGAACCCCAAACGCCAGTTTGGGTGGAGCCGACCTTGAAATACCACCCTGGTTTGTTCGACGTTCTAACCTCGACCCGTGATCCGGGTCAGGGACCGTGCATGGTGGGTAGTTTGACTGGGGCGGTCTCCTCCCAAAGGGTAACGGAGGAGCACGAAGGTACCCTCAGGTTGGTCGGAAATCAACCCGCTGAGTGTAATGGCACAAGGGTGCTTAACTGCGAGACCGACACGTCGAGCAGGTACGAAAGTAGGTCATAGTGATCCGGTGGTTCTGAATGGAAGGGCCATCGCTCAACGGATAAAAGGTACTCCGGGGATAACAGGCTGATACCGCCCAAGAGTTCATATCGACGGCGGTGTTTGGCACCTCGATGTCGGCTCATCACATCCTGGGGCTGAAGTCGGTCCCAAGGGTATGGCTGTTCGCCATTTAAAGTGGTACGCGAGCTGGGTTTAGAACGTCGTGAGACAGTTCGGTCCCTATCTGCCGTGGGCGTTGGAGATTTGCGGGACGCTGCTCCTAGTACGAGAGGACCGGAGTGGACGGACCTCTGGTGTTCCGGTTGTCACGCCAGTGGCAGTGCCGGGTAGCTATGTCCGGACGGGATAACCGCTGAAAGCATCTAAGCGGGAAGCCCCTCCCAAGATCAGATCTCCCAAGGTACTCAAGACCTCTAAAGGTCCGTTGCAGACGACAACGTCGATAGGCGGGATGTGGAAGCGTGGCAACACGTGCAGCTAACCCGTACTAATTGACCGTGCGGCTTGACCATATAACACCCAAGCCCGTTTCCCTTACAGACTCACCGTTTCGCGGATCAGCGACCCCCAACCGCTGATCCCACCCTTCCCCTGGCGGCCATAGAGACTTGGAACCACCTGATCCCATCCCGAACTCAGACGTGAAACAAGCCTTCGCCGATCCTAGTCTGGGGCCTCCCCAGGCGAACCTAGGGCACCGCCAGGGACCCCTTCCCATGCCACTCTGCCCCCAAAGGGGGCAGTGTTTTTTATCCCATCATTAACCACACCGATCAAAATTCACTAGCGGCGCGAAGCTGTATCGGTGCCAGCGACAGGGACCAAGCCGGTCGATGGCCTCGAGATGCTCTCGGGTTGGATAGCCCTTGTGTTTGGCGAAGCCATAGCCAGGGCACTTGGCGTCCAGTTCGACCATGAAGCGGTCGCGTGCGACCTTGGCCAGGATGGAGGCCGCACCGATGGCGGGCACCAAGCCGTCACCGCCGACGATGGCCTCGGCCGCGATGTCCAGCTCCGGGTAGCGATTGCCGTCAATCAGCACCTTGATCGGGCGGAGCCGGAGCGATTCGACCGCACGGCGCATGGCTAGCAGCGTGGCCTGCAGGATATTGAGTCGGTCGATCTCCTCGACACTGGCCCAGGCGATCGACCAGGCGAGTGCCTGTTCCCGGATCAGCGGCTCCAGGCGCTCGCGGCGTGCGGGACTGAGTTTCTTGGAGTCACCGATGCCGACGATCGGGCGCGCTGGATCGAGGATGACCGCCGCCGCGCACACTGGACCGGCGAGCGGGCCGCGCCCAGCTTCGTCGACGCCAGCGATCAAATCCATGCTGGTCAATGTTTTACTCGTTTCGTAGTAGTCAAAAATGCTGAATACGCTGATAACCGTTTACGCCTGAATGTCGAGTAGCTCTAAGACGGCCCGTGCCGCGTTCGCGGCGGCATCGCGCCGCAATTCACGATGGATGCGATCATATTCGGTCTGGATCTCGGTAACGCGCTCGGGATCGTCCAGATAGGCGAGCAGGGCGGGGGCCAGACGCTCGGGCCGACAGTCCCCTTGCAGGAACTCGGGTGCAAGTGCGCGTCCGGCGAGCAGATTGGCCATGGCGATATAGGGCACCTTGACCAGCTTCAGCCACCTGACCAGATAATAGGTCAGAGGGTGTAGCCGATAGGCCACGACCATCGGGCGCTTGAGCAGCAGCGTCTCCAGCGTCGCGGTCCCCGAGGCGGTGAGTACGGCATCGGCGGCCGCGATGGCGTCGCGGCTGCGGCCATCGACCAGCGTGATCGGCAAGCCGGGGTCGAGTCGCTGCAATTCGGCCTCGAACAACGCCCGCAGCCGCGCATTGACCAGCGGCACGACGAAACGCAGCTCGGGCCGCGTCTGAAGACAGCGCCGCGCCGTAGCAATGAAGGGCGCCGCCAGCCGACGCATCTCGCCAGCGCGGCTCCCAGGCAGCAGGGCGATGACCGGCACATCCACCGAAAGTCCAAGCGCCGCACGCGCCTCGGCACGATCGACCTGGAGCGGAATCTCATCGGCCAGCGGATGACCGACATAGGTCGCCGGTACGCCATGCCGGCGCAGGAAGTCTTCCTCGAATGGAAAGATGCACAGCATCCGGTCGACTGCACGCCGGATCCACTTGACCCGCCCGGCGCGCCAGGCCCAAACGGTCGGACTGACCAGATGCACGGTCTTGATCCCGCGTTCGCGCAGCCGGCGCTCCAGCCCCAGATTGAAATCGGGCCCATCGACACCGATGAAGACCGCGGGCGGATGGGCGATGAAATGCTCCCGAAGCTGGCGGCGCAGACGCAGCAGTTCGGGCAGATGGGCCAGGACCTCGGTCAGGCCCATGACCGACAACCGCTCCATGTCGAACAGGGTCTCACAGCCGACCTCACGCATCCGTGGACCGGCCACGCCAATGAAGCACACCTCTGGATACTGGGCGCGGATCGCCTGCGCCAAGGCCGCCCCGAGCAGGTCGCCCGAGGGTTCATTGGCCACCAATCCAATGCAGATCGGGCGACCGGGGATGGCTGGATCGAGTGGGTGCATCGCCGTCAGCGCACCAACCCGCGTCCGGTCGTGCCGATGAACTCCACCAAGGGTTGGAGTTCGGGTACCGAAGCGGCCAGGGCGGCGATCCGGGCGCGCGCCTCGTCGAGCTTGAGATCGGCCAGATAGAGCAGGCGATAGGCGCGCCGGATGATCCGAATCACCTCAGGCGAAAAGCCGCGCCGCTTCAAACCCTCGGTGTTGATCCCATGCGGTGCGGCGGGGTGCCCGGCGACCACCACATAGGGTGGCACGTCGCGTGTCAGCACCGAGCCCATGGCACAGAAGGCGTGCGCACCGATGCGGCAGAATTGATGCACGATGGTAAAACCGCCGAGGATGGCCCAGTCCTGGATCTCGACATGCCCGCCCAGTGAGGCGGCATTGGCCAGGATCACCTGGTTCCCGATGCGACAGTCGTGGGCGACATGGGTATAGGCCATGAATAGGTTGTCGTCGCCGATCCGGGTAACGCCCTGGTCTTGGACTGTGCCGCGATGCAGGGTCGCGAACTCGCGCACCTGATTGCGATCGCCCATCTCCAGCCGGGTCAGCTCACCGCCGTATTTCTTGTCCTGTGGGTCCTCACCGACCGAGGCAAACTGAAAGATGCGATTGTCGCGCCCGATCCGGGTCGGGCCGCGCAGCACGGCATGGGGTCCGATCCAGGTGCCAGCGCCGATCTCGACCCCGGCCCCGATGATGGCAAAGGGGCCAACCTCGACCGAGGAATCGAGCTCAGCAGACGGATCGACCACGGCAGTAGGGTGGATCAAGCTTCGAAGTCCCGTGCCGTGCACATGATCTCGGCGCTCGCGACCAGCTTGTCGTCGACGCGCGCCTCGCCGTCGAACTTCCAGATCCCACGGCGCACTGGGCCTAACCGCACATCCAGGATGAGCTGATCGCCCGGTTCAACCGGACGCTTGAAGCGTGCCTGGTCGATACCGACGAAGTAATAGAGCGACCTTTCACCGATCAGGTCCGGACGCGAGGCCATGGCTAAGAGTCCGGTCGCCTGAGCCAGGGCCTCAACGATCAGCACACCGGGCATGACTGGGCGCACCGGGAAGTGGCCCATGAAAAAGGGTTCGTTGAAGGTGACATTCTTGAGTGCGATCAGATAATCATTAACCCTGTAGTCGATGACCCGATCGACCAGAAGAAAGGGATAGCGGTGTGGCAGAAGGCTTAGCACCTTATGAATATCCATCGTGGTCACGACGTCCTCCGAACGACCCGCGCACTGATCGGAAGTCTGTGGATTCGGATCTGATCCATCCATTAGGATGCCTCCTGCTCGCGTATTGCGTTCATATTGGTAATAAGGGTTTCAAGTTGCTTGACTCGGCGCGCTAGATCATCCAGGTGTCTGAAACGCACCACATTACGTCGCCAATCCGTGTTTGGCATGGCTGGTATCCCGCTGCTATAGACACCAGGGTCTTTGAACGACCGGGTGACCATGGCCATGCCGGTGAAGTGAACGTTGTCGCCGATCTCTAGATGTCCAGCCACGCCGACTGCTCCAGCGATGGTGCAGTGACGGCCGATGCGGGTCGAGCCGGAGATGCCGGTGTTGGCTGCCATAGCGGTGTGGTCGCCAATGACGACGTTGTGTCCGATCTGGATGTGGTTGTCGAGTTTGACCCCGTGGCCGATGACCGTATCGCCGATGGTGCCGCGGTCGACCGAGGTATTGGCGCCGACCTCGACATCGTCGCCGAGTACAGCACGCCCGATCTGGGGGATACGTACCCAGCGTTCGCCATCTTTCGCGAAGCCGAAACCCTCACGCCCGATCACCGCCCCTGGATGAATCAGGGCGCGCGCCCCGACCCGGGTCCCTGAACAGAGTGTCACGCGCGCCGTAAGGCGGCTATCGGCACCGACCTCGACCCCTTCGCCCAGGATACAGCCGGGGCCAACGAAGACACGTGGACCGATCACCACGCCGGCCTCCAGGACTGTCAGCGGCCCGATCCAAGCGGTCGGATCGACCGAAGCGGTCGGGTCGACCACGGCGGAGGGATGGATACCGCCGATGACCTCCGGCTCCGGATGCAGCAGACGCGCCGCGCGCGCGAAGGTCAGATAAGGGTTCTCGCTGAGCAGCACAGGCACTCGGGCATCGGCCGCGTCGGACTCCTTGAGGATCACGGCCGAGGCATGTGTCCCGGCCAGATGGACACGATAGGCCGGGTCACCAAGAAAGCTCAGGCTACCGGGTCCGGCGTTGTCGAGTGGGGCGATATGATCGACCATGACCCCGCCGTCGCCACGCAGGGGCACAGCGAGCCGCGCGGCGAGTTCACCGAGAGAGATCTGCATGGGTTGGGTCTCCAAAACCGGAGGAAACGGCACCGACGGTATCTAGCGCGGAGCCGAGGTGTCGGCACGCGGCCCGGAGTTCTTCTCGAACTCCTGCTTGAGCCGCTCAATCACTAGATCTGAGATGTCGATCCGAGGATTGGAATAGACCAGACCTTCGCTCAGGATCAGGTCGATCTTTTGTTCCTTGGCCAGCTCGACAACGACTTCTTGGACCTGGCGGCTGAGTTTGGTTCGCAGCTCGTTCTGGCGCAACGCGAAATAGTCCTGAAACTCATCGCGCGCATATTTGACCTTGCGCGTGCGACTGCGGATGTCATTCTGGAGTCGCTGGATCTCACTCTCGCTCATCAGTGGTCCGTCGCGTTCGAGCTGGCGTTGCAGGGCCGCGATTTGTTCCTGCTGTTCGCGCAGATCGCGCTCGCGCTCCTCGATCTCGCGCTGGAGCGCATCGCGCGCGGCCTCGTATTGGGGCGACTGCTCCACGACACGATTGGGATCGACTACGGCGATGCGATAGTCTGAGTCGGCAGACAGCACAGGTTGGGTCGCGACACCAAGGAGTGTGGTCGCCATGAACGTCCGGGTTAGTGTCTTCACGGACACCTCCATGGGCTAGAAGATCTGGCCGAATCCGAACTGGAAGACCTGGGTCTTGTCGCCGTCCTTCTCATTGAGCGGAATGGCGAAGCTAATCGACAGCGCCCCGACCGGCGAGAGCCAGGTCAGTGAGATGCCGGTCGAGTAGCGCAGGTCACCGAGGTCGAAGCCACTGTAGGTCAGCAGATTCGAGTCATAGGTGGACCAGACGTTGCCGAGGTCCAGGAAGGCGCCCAGACGCAGGGATTTCTCGAATTTCCCGCCGACCGGGGCCGGGGCAAAGAACTCGATACTACCAGTGAGCTTGAGGTTTCCGCCCACGGGGTCGTCGCTGCCGACCTCGCGCGGACCGAGCGTGTTGGCCTTCCAGCCACGTACCGAGCGCGGACCACCGGCATAGAAGTTCTCGAAGAAGGGCAGGTAGTTGGTCTCACCATAGCTGTCGCCATAGCCCAGATTGGTACTCAGCGCGACGATATAGCGCGAGGTCAGGGGGATGTAGAGCTGCTCATCGTAGCGGATCCGATAATAGTTGAGATCGCTTCCGGGGACCGTCACCTCAGCCTGGAGACTGCGCAAAGAGCCGCGGGTTGGAAAAATGGCCTTGTCGCGTGTATCGCGTGTATAGCTGGCGATGAGCGAGAAGTCGTTGAAGGTATTGCCGTTGTCGGCAGCGAACGCCTGGGCGATCTCGGACTCGCCAGCGGTGAAATCGGTGTATTGATAGTTAAACCCCAGCCCGGCACGGCTGTTGTCCGTGATGGGCAGACCGAAGTTCACCCCGGCGACCCCGACGTCGGTGGAGTAATCGGCACCGACCAGCTCGTCGTAGTCGGTCTCGCGATAGGAGAGGTTGAAACCACGGCTGATGCCATCGACCGTGTAATAGGGATTGGTGTAACCAAACTGATAGAGGGTGGTCGAACTGCTGTTGTTGAAGGCAACCACCACGCGCTTGCCGGTTCCGAGGAAATTGTTCTGAGTCACGCTGGCATTGAGCAGGATGCCGTCGGACTGCGAGAAACCGATACCGGCGGCCAGATTGCCGGCGGGTTTTTCTTTGACCTTGACCTTAACGTCGACCTGATCGGAGGACCCAGCAACGGCCGGCGTCTCGATCGCGACCTCTTCGAAGTAGCCCAGACGCTGCAAGCGTTCGCGCGACTTGCGTACCAGATCGGCTGAGAACCAGGCGGTCTCGAGCTGGCGCATCTCGCGGCGCAGCACCTCGTCGCGGGTGCGGGTGTTACCCTGCATCTCGACCCGGCGCACATAGACGCGCTTGCCGGCATCGACGAAGAAGGTGACGGCGACCTCGTGTTTCTCTTCGTCGATCTCGGGGATGGTGTTGACATTGGCGAAGGCATAGCCCTCGTCACCGAGCAGGTTGGAGATGCGCTCGGCGCTCTCGGTGACGAGCTTGCGCGAGAAGAACTCGCCTCGCTTGAGATGGATCAGTGGAAAGAGCCGTTCGGCCGGCAACGCGGGTGCGCCAGCGAGCTTGATGTCGCTGATCCGGAACGGCTGGCCTTCATCGATGGTGACTGTGATATAGATGTCCTTCTTGTCGGCGCTGATCGAGACCTGGGTCGACTTGACTTCGAACTTGATGTAGCCGCGGTCGAGATAGAAGGAACGCAACGACTCCAAATCAGCGGCGAGCTTCTGCTTGGAGTATTGGTCGTTCTTGGTATAAAAGGAATTCCAACGTGTCGGTCCCAGATCAAACTGCTTGCGCAATTCCTCGACCGGGAAGGACTTGTTACCGATGATGTTGATCTGTCTGATGCGCGCCGTCAGCCCCTCGATGATCTCGATATTGACTGCGACCCGGTTACGTTCCAGCGGCGAGACGGTCGACTGCACCACCACGCCGTACTTGCCGCGTGCGTAGTACTGCCGCTCCAGTTCCTGTTCAATGCGGTCCAGCACCGAGCGGTTGAAGACACGGCCTTTTTTGAGTCCGATGTCGGCCAGTGCGGTCTCGAGCGCCTTGGTCTCGATGTCCTTGTTGCCGCTGATCTTGATCTCGGCGATGGCCGGTCGTTCCCGGACCTGGATGACCAGCACATTGCCGTCGCGCTCAACCCGCACGTCATCAAAGAATCCAGTCTGATAGAGTGCCCGGATGATGCCGCCCGTCACGTCGTCACCGACGGTGTCGCCGACCTGGATCGGCAGATAGTTGAAGACTGTGCCCGGGGCGATGCGGCGCAGGCCCTCGACCCGGATGTCGGTGACCTGGAAGACCTCCGCGATGGCCGTGCCAGGCGCGCCAGCGGCAAGGGCGCAGAGCAGGAGCGCTCGCCAGGCGCCATGGCGGAATGACTGAGTTTTAGCGCGCAAGACGGTTTCCCCTGAATTGAAGCCGGATGTGCCGGGCGGCCGGCATCCAAGGCGCGCTAGTATAAGGGATGGGCTCGGATTAGCCCAATAGTCGCGACAGGTCAACGTAGAAGGCAAGGGTCATGAGCACGGCCAACAACACAAAGCCAACCTTCTGGCCCTGGATCATGGCCTCCTCGGAGAGCGGGCGGCCCTTGATCCATTCGATGAGATTGAACATCAGGTGTCCACCATCGAGCACCGGGATCGGCAGCAGGTTGAGGATGCCCAGACTGATGCTGACGACGGCCAGGAACTTGACGAAGGCGTTCAGACCCTGGCTGGCAGTGCGTCCGGCGTTCTCGGCGATACTGATCGGGCCGCTCAGGTTGTGGATCGAGGCCTCGCCGATCAGCATCCGGCCCATGACGCGCAGCATCAGGGCGCTCATCTCGTAGGTCTTACCGAATGCCAGCCCCAGGGCCTCGATCGGGCCGTGACTGACGCGCACCAGATAGTCTTCCATGAGATCCGCGCGCGCCTCGACCCCGGCACCGATGCGTCCAACCCTGCGTCCATCGGCGTCGAGAGCGCGTGGGATGAGTCTGATCTGCCGGAGCCCAACGTCCGGGCGCTCGACATCAAGGATGATCGGTATCTCGGGGCGTTCGCGCACCAGCTCCACCAGCTCGCGCCAGGAGCCGATCGGCCGGCCATCGGCAGCAATCACCCGATCGCCGATCTGTAGGCCGGCCTGTTCGGCGGGCTCGCCGGGCAGGATCTCGCCGATCACGGCCGGGAGGCTCGGGCGGTCTGGTGTGACGCCGAGGCGTGCCAACAGATCCGGCTCCTCGCTCAGACCGGCGACGGATTCGCGCGGGATCAGCCGATCACGGACCTGACCGGTGTCGTCGCGCACCTGGACGATCAGGTCGTTTCCATCCATGGCGGCGACCGTCAGGGCAAGCAGGGCGTTCTCCCAACTCTGGATCGGACGCTCGCCCACGGCCAGCAGTTCATCGCCGGGCCGAAACCCAGCCTCGGCGGCGACCGATGCGGGCTCCACAGTGCCGATGATGGGCCTAAGTTCGGTGTCGCCGACCATGAAGATCGCCCAGTAGGCGAGCACAGCAAACAATAGGTTGAACAGCGGACCTGCGACCACGATCGCCGAGCGTTTCCACAGCGCCTGGCGGTTGAAGGCGCGATCGAGTTCGGACTCAGGGATCGGCGCTTCGGCCTCGTGCTCGTCGAGCATCTTGACATAGCCGCCGAGCGGGATGGCGGCCAGGACGTATTCGGTGCGGTCGGCCCCGAGGCGCCAGGCGAGGAGCGGCCGTCCGAAGCCGATGGAAAAACGCAGCACCTTGACACCGAGCCGTTTGGCCGCCCAGAAGTGACCGTACTCATGCACGGTGATCAGGATTGCCAGGGCAACCAGAAAGGAGGCGAGGCTGAAGGGGATGTCCATGGGTCGAGCAAAACCTTGGATGCGCTGAACACTGGGTCTGGTATTTCAAGATGGGGACGCGCTAAGACCTCAGCAACCTGGGGTTAGCCGAGACGCGCCTCGATCAAATGTTCGGCCTGCTCGCGCGCGCGCCGATCGA
Source organism: Thermochromatium tepidum ATCC 43061 (assembly GCF_009664085.1). NCBI lineage: Bacteria > Pseudomonadati > Pseudomonadota > Gammaproteobacteria > Chromatiales > Chromatiaceae > Thermochromatium > Thermochromatium tepidum. The sequence goes on from NZ_CP039268.1 coordinate 15,125, forward strand.
CCTCGAGCAGGAATTCAAGCCCCTGTCCCTCGACCGACTCGCACGGTAGTGCCTCTAGCGTCCCCTCGACCACGGCGGCGATGTCTAGGAAGTCGATGCGCCGATCGAGGAAGGCCGCGACCGCGATCTCATTGGCCGCGTTGAGCACGACTGGCGCCGTACCGCCGACCCGTGCCGACTCGAAGGCCAGGCGCAGACAGGGGAAGCGCGCGAAGTCCGGCGCCTGGAAATCCAGACGGGCCACGGCAAACAGATCAAGCGGCATCACACCCGAATCGATCCGCTCGGGCCAGCCCATCGCATGCGCGATCGGAGTGCGCATGTCGGGGTTGCCGAGCTGCGCCAGGACCGAGCCGTCCTCGTACTGGACCAGCGAGTGGATGACGCTCTGCGGATGCACCACGACCTGGATGTGGTCCGGATCCGTGCCGAACAGCCAGCAGGCCTCGATCACTTCGAGCCCCTTGTTCATCATGGTCGCCGAGTCGACCGAGATCTTGCGCCCCATGTCCCAGGTCGGATGGGCGCAGGCTTGCTCAGGGGTGACTGAAGACAGACGCTCCAGTGGCCAGTCGCGGAAGGGGCCGCCTGAGGCGGTCAGCAGGATGCGCCTCACCCCGACCCGCTCCAGACCGACGCTGAAGTTGGGCGGCAGACACTGGAAGATGGCATTGTGCTCGCTGTCGATCGGGAGCAGTTCGGCGCCGCTGTCGGCCACCGCCTGCATCAAGAGCGCCCCGGCGACGACCAGTGACTCCTTGTTGGCGAGCAACACGCGCTTGCCGGCGCGCGCGGCAGCCAGGGTCGGGCGCAGACCCGCCGCCCCGACGATCGCCGCCATGACATAGCCCACCTCGGGCAGGGCCGAGACCTGTTCGAGCCCCGCAATGCCGCTGAGGATCTCGGGGCGCCCGGGCAGGTCGGCCAGCAGTGATTCGAGACGCCGTGCGGCCTTGGGATCGACCAACACGGCGTATTTGGGCCGATGGCGGCGACACTGTTCGGCCAGACGTTCGGCGTCGGTGTTGGCGGTGAGGGCCACCGCGTAGAAACGATCCGGATGACGCGCCAGCACGTCCAGGGTGCTGACGCCGATGGAACCCGTGGCTCCAAGTACGGTTACGCCAATCACAGTGCTACTCCAGTCAGGTCAGGGCCCAGGTCATGCCCAGGGAATAGAGTGGGGCAGCCGCCGTCAGGCTGTCGATACGATCGAGCAGACCGCCATGGCCGGGCAAGAGTTGGCTGACGTCCTTCAATCGGCGCTGGCGTTTGAGCAGGCTCTCGTAGAGATCGCCGATGATCGACAGCATGGCGACCAAGAGACACAGCATCACGACGGCCAAGGCACCAAGCGGCGCCAGACCAAGCCAGACGGCGATCAGCACACCGACCAGCGCGGCCCCGATCAGGGCGCCCTGGACACCGGCCCAGGTCTTACCCGGGCTGAGCGCGGGGGCGAGCTTGGTCCGACCCCAACGTTGCCCACTGAAATAGGCAACTGAATCGACCGTCGCGATCAGGATCAGGAGCGATAGCACCAGACCAGGGCCACGGGATTCGATCCGGTGCAGACTCAACAGGGCTGCCCAGGTCGAGGTCAGGATCAGCAATCCGGTGACCAGCAACCAGGGACGCAGTCCCTCGACAAACTCGACGTGCTGGATACGGGGAATGATCAGACTCTGTACGATCCACCAGATCAGGCTGGCCAGCAACAGCAGTGGCCAACTCAAGGCGGACCAGTGCCAGAGAGCCGCCAATACGGCGGCGATGAATGCCAGATAGAAGCGGCGCCCGGCCGGTTCGCGGAGACCGGCCAGAACGCACCACTCCCAAGCGGCGACGAGCATTGCGAAACTCAGAAAGAGCGCGAAGGCCCAGTTGGGCAACAACACGATCCCAACCACGAGCGGCACGAGCCAGAGCACGGTCTGGGTGCGGTGTCGCAGATTGTTGGCAACAGGCGAGGAGCTATCCGACACAGGCATCGACCAGGGTCAGGCGTCTGTCCTCGACTTGCTCGCCGGTGAGCCCGAAGCGACGCTGACGCCGGGCATAGTCGTCGAGTGCCTCGCCATAGGCCGCGGCATCGAAGTCCGGCCAGAACAGGTGCGAAAAATACAGCTCGGAATAGGCCGACTGCCAGAGGATGAAGTTGCTCAGACGCTGCTCACCGCCGGTACGGATGAAGAGATCCGGTTCGGGCAGGTCGGCGAATGACAGACGCTCGGCCAGGCAGTGTTCGTCGATTTGACTCGGATCGAGCCGTCCAGCCTGGACCTCGAGCGCCAGCCGCCGCGCCGCCTGGACGATGTCCCAGCGTCCACCGTAATTAGCAGCGACCTGGAGATAGAGCCGGGTGTTTTGGGCCGTCAGTGCCTCGACCTCGGCGATGCGGCGCTGGAGCTTCTCGGGAAAGGCGCTCCGCTCGCCGAGGATGCGCAACCGGATCCCGTTTTCGTGTAGCCGCCTGGCCTCGGTGCGTAGCGCGCTCATAAAGAGCTCCATGAGCACATTGACCTCAACGCGCGGTCGACGCCAGTTCTCACTGCTGAACGCAAACAGTGTCACGACCTCGATGCCTCGGCGCACGCTCTCCTCGACCACGGCGCGCACACTCTTGACACCCTCGCGATGGCCGGCCGTGCGCGGCAACCCGCGCTGCCTGGCCCAACGGCCGTTGCCATCCATGATAATGGCGACATGCCGTGGCAGCCGCGAAAGGGCGATGTCTGAATCGGTTTCCACGATGAATTCGGATAGGGTCTTGACGCGCAAGCCTTAGATGGACATCAGGTCCTGTTCCTTCTCGGCCAACACGGCGTCGATTTCCTTGATGTACTGATCGGTGAGCCTCTGCACGATCTCCTGGCCGCGACGTTCGTCGTCTTCGGAGATCTCCTTCTCCTTGACGAGATCCTTGAGGGTCTGATTGGCGTCGCGGCGGATGTTGCGTACCGCCACGCGCGCCTGTTCGGCCTCGTGGCGCGCAATCTTGATCAGATCGCGCCGGCGCTCCTCGGTCAGGGGCGGCATGGGCACACGGATGGCAGTCCCTGCGGTGTTGGGGTTGAGCCCGAGATCGGACTGTATGATCGCCTTTTCGACCGCCTGGACCATGTTGCGCTCCCAGGGTGTGACCAGCAGGGTGCGCGCATCCTCGGCGTTGATGTTGGCGACCTGGCGGATCGGTACCTCCTGCCCATAGTAAGAGACCAGGATGTGGTCGAGCAGCGAGGGGTGGGCGCGTCCGGTGCGAATCTTGGCCAGTTCGTGGGTGAGCGCCTCGACGGTCTTGGCCATACGCTCAGCGGTGTCTTGCTTGATATCGTCGATCATGATGTCAGTTTCCGCTTACGACCAGTGAACCGACGTCCTCGCCGGCCATGAGACGGGACAGGGCGTTCGGTTCGTTGATGTTCATGACCCGCAGGGGCATGGCGTGATCGCGGCACAGCACGATCGCGGTGGCGTCCATCACCCCAAGCCCCTCGCGTAGGGCCTGATCATAGCTGAGTCGGGGGTAGAAGATGGCGTTCGGATCCTTCACCGGATCGGCGGAATAGACCCCATCGACCTTGGTGGCCTTGATCAGCAGGTCAGCCCCAATCTCGATGGCCCGCAGACCGGCCGCCGAGTCGGTGGTGAAGAAGGGATTGCCGGTACCGCCGGCAAAGATCACCACGCGCCCCAGCTCCAGATGACGCACGGCGCGAAGGTGGTTGTAGTCCTCGCAGACCCGATCGATCGGCAGCGCCGACATCACGCGCGTCGGCACCGACATCCGCTCGAGCATGTCGCGCATGGCCAGGGCGTTCATCACCGTGGCGAGCATCCCGATCTGATCGCCCGTGACCCGATCTAGGCCGCGCGCCGCCAACCCGGCACCGCGAAAGATGTTGCCGCCCCCAATCACGAGCGCAACCTGGACACCTGAAGCGATCAGGTCGCGGATATCGCCCGCGAGCCGTTCCAGGACGTCCGGATCGATACCATGGTCGCCCGCGCCCATCAGCGCCTCGCCACTGAGTTTGAGCAGGATGCGTCGATACGCAGGAGCGGTCATGGCCGCGGGCCTCGTGGTGATGTGACTCGTGGTGATGTGATCGGATGGGCGGCAGGATACCGTAACGGCTCAGCTGCCGCGAACCTGCGCCATGACCTCTTCGGCGAAGTTCTCGACCTTCTTCTCGATCCCCTCGCCGACCTCCAGGCGCATGAAGCGACGCACCTCAGCGCCGGCCTGCTTGAGCAGCTGGGCGACGGTCTGGTCGGGGTTCTTGACAAAGGGCTGACCGAGCAGGGTGACTTCTTCCAGGAACTTGCGCACCCGGCCCTCGATCATCTTCTCGACGATCGCCTCGGGCTTGCCGCTGCCGAGCGCCTGGGCCCTGAAGATCTCGCGCTCCTTGTCCAGGGTCGCGGCCGGCACCTGATCGGCGCTGATGCACATCGGGTTGCTGGCGGCGATGTGCATGGCGATGTCGCGACCGAGCGTCTCGTCGCCGGCGACCAGCTCGACCAGCACACCGATGCGCACACCATGACGATAGCTGTAGAGCACACCCTCGGCGCCGTCGAAGCGCACCAGACGACGCACCTGGATGTTCTCACCGATCTTGGCGATCAGGGCCTCACGGGCGGCATCGACGGTATTACCGTCGGCCAGGGTCTGGCTGGCCAGTGCCTCGGCATCGGCTACGCCGCTGCTGAGCGCGGCAACGGTGACGGCCTCGGCGAAGGCCAGAAAGTTGGAGTCCTTGGCCACGAAGTCGGTCTCGCAGTTGATCTCGACCATGACGCCCTGTTTGCCGTCTTCGGCAATCCGGATCATGACCACGCCCTCGGCGGTAGTGCGTCCGGACTTCTTGGCGGCCTTCGCCTGACCGGACTTGCGCATGGCCTCGATGGCGGCCTCGATGTCTCCATTGGCTTCCACGAGCGCGGCCTTGCACTCCATCATGCCAGCGCCGGTGCGTTCGCGTAGTTCCTTGACCAATGCGGCTGTAATCGCCATGACTAGAACACCTCGTCGACCCACTTGGGGTCTGCTTGAATTCGGATATGAAGAGTCGCCGCATCGAGCGGCGTCTCTGAAGAACTGGATCGGCTGAGACGGGCGGCGCACCCCGTCTGCTCGGGGCGAGGCGCGCGGGCGATCACGCCTCGACCTGAGCCTGGTCCTGGATGACGTCCGAACCACGGCCCACCATGGCGGCGGCGGTATTGCGCCCATCGAGGATGGCGTCGGCGGCACCGGCGATATAAAGCCGCACGGCGCGGATGGCATCGTCGTTGCCGGGGATGACATAGTCGACATTGCTCGGGTCGTTGTTGGTGTCGACCACGCCGACGACGGGGATGCCAAGCTTATTGGCCTCGCTCACGGCGATCTTCTCGTGACCGACGTCGATGACGAACATGGCGTCCGGCAGGGCATCCATGTCCTTGATCCCACCGAGACTCAGCTCGAGCTTGTCGCGCTCGCGCGCCAGACCTAGGGCTTCCTTCTTGTTGAAACGCTCGATGGTACCGCTCTCGAACATGGCCTCCAGGTCTTTCAGACGCTTGACCGACTGACGGATGGTCTTGAAGTTGGTGAGCATGCCGCCAAGCCAGCGATGGTTGACATAGGGCATGCCACAACGCTCGGCCTCTTCCCGGATGGCGTCACGCGCGGCGCGCTTGGTGCCGACGAAGAGGATCTTGCCGCCGTTGGCCGCCAAGGTGCCCATGAAATTCACGGCCTCCTGGTAGAGCGGCAGGGTCTTTTCGAGGTTGATGATGTGAATCTTGTTGCGCTGCCCGAAGATAAAGGCCCCCATCTTGGGGTTCCAGTAACGGGTCTGGTGGCCGAAATGGACGCCGGCCTCCAGCATCTGGCGCATGGTGACGTTGCTCACGATCTTTGGCTTCCTTAAGGATAATGATTGGGTTGGACCTCCACGCACCCCAGGCGACAACCCGCGTCAATGGGCACCCAGTCATCTGTGACGGCGCGTGTGTGGATGGATCAGGGCGTCTATCGATCTTTGCGATCAAGACAGACGGGCCTGGCCGAAGGCTCAAACAAATTAAAGAGGGGAAACTAGAAGTTCCGCCTTGGTGTCACTGTCGCACGCCCCCACCCTGAATGGAGGGTGGCTGGTTGTCGATTGCGACAGGGCGCTGCCCCTTATACCATAGACCGTTACACATGGGCAAATACCCGAACGTCACACCAAAGACCGTGGATGCTTCCAATCGCAAGATGAATGTACGGATCAAGACCCCCGAGGCGATCGAGAAGATGCGTCTCGCCGGACGTCTGGCCGCTGATGTGCTCGATATGATCGAGCCCCATGTCCAACCCGGAGTCACCACCGAGGAGCTCGATCGGATCTGTCACGACTACATCGTCGATTATCAGGGCGCCATCCCGGCCCCGCTCGACTATCGCGGTTTCCCAAAGTCGATCTGCACCTCGGTCAACCATCAAGTCTGTCACGGTATCCCAAGCAATAAGCGTCTCAAGAAGGGCGATATCATCAATATCGACGTCACCGTCATCAAAAACGGCTATCACGGCGACACCAGCCGGATGTTCTTCGTCGGCGAGCCGTCCATTCTGGCGCGTCGGCTGGTGACCGTCACGCAGCAGGCGATGATGCTCGGAATCGCTGCCGTCAGGCCGGAGGCCACGCTCGGCGACATCGGGTACGCCATTCAGCGCTTTGTCGAGTCCCAGGGCTATTCGGTGGTGCGCGAATATTGCGGACATGGTATCGGTGAGGAATTCCACGAAGACCCCCAGGTACTGCATTATGGCAAGCCCGGAGAGGGATTGCGGCTCAAACCGGGGATGTGCTTTACCATTGAACCCATGGTCAATGCCGGCAAACGCTTCATCAAGGTCCTGCCGGACGGCTGGACCGTCGTCACCAAGGATCGCAGTCTGTCGGCCCAGTGGGAGCACACCGTACTGGTCACGGAGACGGGCCACGAGATCCTGACCCTGGGCGCCGCCGAGCGCGCGGCACGGGCGACCTCATGACCCAGTGCGCCGCCCAAGTGCCGGTCGAGCCACGGCGCTTGCCGTCAGACTCGCTGCACTTTTTTAAGGAGCGGTTGAAGACAGGCAAGGAAAGACTCTATCGTCGCTATGACGAGGGCGTCCCGGTGACTTGCCTGGTCCGTGAGCTGAGCGAACTCATCGACGCCGTCTTGCGTGATGTCTGGACCCTGCATCTGAGCGAATCCTCCGCGGCGGCGCTCGTGGCGGTCGGCGGCTATGGACGACGCGAGCTCCATCCGGCCTCTGACATCGACATCCTGATCCTGATCGAGGACGCGTCTGCACCATCGCTGATCGAGTCCATCGAACACCTGTTGACACTGCTGTGGGATCTCGGACTGGAGATCGGTCACAGTGTCCGCACCGTCGAGGAGTGTGCGCGCGCGGCCGCAGACGACGTCACGATCATGACCAATCTGCTCGAGGCGCGCTGGCTGGCCGGCTCAGAGACGCTGTTTCAGCAGATGCGCGTGGCCACCGGGCCCGATCGTCTCTGGGACAGCGAGCGCTTCTTCGCCGCCAAGACCCAAGAGCAGCGTGCACGCTGGCTCAAGTATGGCGACACCGCCTACAACCTTGAACCCAACATCAAGGAAAACCCCGGCGGACTCAGGGATATCCAGACGATCGCCTGGGTGGCCAAGCGGCATTTCGGTGCCGAGACCCTACACGAGCTGGTCGACCACGGCTTCCTGACCGAATCCGAGCATCAGACCCTGATCGATGGCCAGACCCTGCTATGGCGCATCCGCTTTGCCCTCCACCGCTTGGCTGGACGGCATGAAGACCGGCTGCTGTTCGATCATCAGCTTACCCTGGCGCGTCAGTTCGGTTTCAGCGACGGCGAGAACAATCTGGCCGTCGAGCAGTTCATGCAGCAGTACTACCGCACCGTCCAGGAGCTCAACCAGCTCAATGAGATGCTGTTGCAGCTCTTCGGCGAGGCGATCCGGCTGCACGACGATCTCGGCCCGCCGGTGCCGATCAACAAGCGTTTCCAGTCACGTTGCGGCTATCTGGAGGTCACCTCGCCGAGCGTGTTTCAGCGCACCCCGATCGCCTTGCTGGAGGTCTTTCACATCCTCCAGACCCATCCCGAGCTGCAAGGGGTACGCGCGAGCACCATCCGCCTGATCCGCGAGAACCGCCATCGCATCGACGACGCCTTTCGGGCCGATCTCCGGGCACGGAGTCTGTTCATGGAGATCCTGCGCGAGCCCTCCGGGCTCACCCATGCCCTGCGCCGCATGAGTCGTTACGGGGTGTTACCGGCCTATATCCCGGCCTTCGCCAACATCGTCGGGCGGATGCAGTACGACCTATTGCATGTCTATACGGTCGATGAGCACACCCTGATGCTGATCCGCAATCTGCGCCGTTTCGTCATCCCCGAGTACGATGAAGAGCTGCCGCTCTGTAGTGCCCTGGCACGGCGCATCCCCAAATTGGAACTGCTCTATCTGGCTGGACTCTTTCATGACATCGCCAAGGGCCGGAGCGGCGATCACTCGCTCCTGGGCGCGCGCGAGGCCTGGGACTTCTGTCGGCACCATGGTCTGAGCGACTTCGACAGTCGCTTGGTGTCCTGGCTGGTCGAGCACCATCTGGTGATGTCCATGACCGCCCAGCGCAAGGACATCAGCGATCCGGAGGTCATCCAGTCCTTCGCCGCCCTGATCGGCGATCAGACCCGGCTCGATTATCTCTATCTACTGACCGTGGCCGATGCACGGGCCACCAATCCGGGACGCTGGAACAGCTGGCTCGATGCCCTGCTGCGCGAGCTCTACTACAGCGCCAGGCGCGCCCTGCTGCGTGGACTCGACAACCCCCAGGCCCAGGACGAGCTCATCGCCCAAAAGCAGGCCGAGAGTCTGCGGCTAGTGGCGCGCCATGGTATCAAAGCGGACGCCTGTCAGGCACTTTGGCAGCGTTTCAACCACGACTTTTTTATTTACAATTCACCCGACGAGATCGCTTGGCAGACCAGACGCATTTTGGAGGCCGGCGCTGTGGACCGGCCAGTGGTCGACATCCGCCCGATCACAGCGCGCGGTGGCAGCGAGATCTTCATCTACTCGCGCAATCGCGACAATCTGTTCGCCCGTACCACGGCCGCACTCGATCAGATGGGTCTGAGCGTCATGGATGCGCGTGTCATGACCACCAGCGATGGCATGGTGGTCAACAGCTATCAGGTGCTCGATCAGGGCGGCACCCTGCTCAACAATCCCGCCCGACTCAGCGAGGTGCGCGAGCAGCTCGCCGCGCGTCTCACTGAGCCGAGTCAGGCCCGGATTCAGGTCACGCGCACGCCTTCGCGCCGGCACCGACATTTTCCGATCGAGACGCGGGTCTGTTTTTCCGTCGACGAGCCCAACCAGCGTACCATCATGCGTCTGACGACCCTCGACCGTCCGGGGCTGCTGGCCGAGGTCGGGGCCGTATTCGAGCAGTGCGGTATCCGGCTGCAGAACGCCAAGATCGCCACCGTCGGCGCCGAGGTCGACGATGTCTTCTTCATCACCACCGCCGAGGAGACGCCCATCACCTGCGAACAGGTGCTGTCCTGCCTGAGGCGCGAGATCCATGATCGACTCGAAGCGTCCCATTCCGTTTGAAGCGATGCGGCTCGGAGGCGGTCGCGCTTCGGCAGCGGTCTGTCTGCTGTGCGGCGGACTGCTGCTGGGTGTCGAAAGCGCATTCGCTGAGCCGGCGGCCCGGGGGCCTAATCCGGCGTTGACAGGCGAGATTCAACCCAATCAGGTATCATCCTGGCTCGACGAGGTGCGCGCCCAGCGTGAGGCCTGGGAGGCGCGACGGTCGGCGGTACGTGAGCAGCATGAACAACGCCACCGTCTCCTTCATCCGCGTGGGGCCATACAGCAAGAGAACTGGGAAGAGGATCTGCGCCGCCGTCGCGCTGAGCGTCAGGAGCGCATCGATCAGGATCTCGAGGTCTTTCGTCGACTCGGACCTGAGGTCTGGGGACCGCTTCTTCCTTTCCCCGAGGATGGATCCGAGGTCTCCGGACGGTCAGAACCTCTGTTGCCGCCCGGGCCGCCACCCGTCTCACCGCCGGGCTGGGACAATCTCTGGTATTTTCGCGGTTACTAGACCATCGAGATATCACGACTCGATTAAATGCTAAAATACCTGCTCCAGGTCAAATCAAAAATCCCTGGACCGTCTTAGAATCCACTCCATCGACATCGAGATGGAGTGGTCATGTCCAGCCTGGAACCCAAGATCGATCCGCCCGCGCCGGGTGGTTCCTGCCCTGGAGCCACGCCCGAACACGGGCAGGTGCTCTCCATCTTGTACGAGGTCCGTCACGCGCTCGAACGTCTGCTCGCCAGCGGCGAGTCGACGTGCATCGACCTCCACTCCATGCCCTTTGGTCCGGGCGATCTGGAACGTCTGACCGCCGTGCTCGGTTCGGGCGAGGTCCAGGCGCGCGTCGAGGCGCTCGGCCCGACCCTGATCCAAGAAACCGCCATCCCCGGTGTCTGGCTGGTCGACTACCGCAGCCTGGAAGATCAGCGCCTGAGCTATCAGGTCGAGATCGCCGCCATCCCCGAGATCCTGCGTCCGCACCCGGAGGATCTCGCCGAGTCGCTCAGTGCGCTCAATGCACGACTCGCCGAGTCTGGCCTGGATACCACGCTGAACGCTTCGCCACCTTCGTCCTGACACCCGAGAGGAGGGACCATGCGCAAGAAACCCGATAAGACACTGGGCGAGAGCCTGCGCGATCATGGCCTGTCGCGTCGCGGATTTCTCAAGCTCTGTGCCACGACCGCCTCGCTGATGGCCCTGCCGCCAAGCATGGTACCGACCATCGCCGCTGCACTAGAGCAGGCACGCCGCCCCTCGGTCATCTGGCTGTCGTTTCAGGAATGCACCGGCTGTACCGAATCCCTGACCCGCGCCCATGCACCGACGCTCGAAGACCTGATCCTTGATTTTATCTCGCTGGATTATCACCACACGCTCCAGGCCGCGTCCGGTGATGCCGCCGAGGAAGCACGCATCCAGGCGATGGAAGAGAACAAGGGCCAGTATCTGGTGATCGTCGACGGTTCCATCCCAGGTCCTAAATCCAATCCGGGCTTCTCGACCATCGCAGGTCACAGTAATTACGACATCCTGATGGAAACGGTCGAGCATGCCGTCGCCGTGATCGCGGTCGGTACCTGTGCCGCCTTCGGTGGTCTGCCCCAGGCACGGCCCAACCCGACCGGTGCCCTGTCGGTCAGGGAGCTGGTTCGGGACAAGCCGGTCATCAATGTCCCCGGCTGTCCGCCGATCCCCATGGTCATCACCGGCGTGATTGCGCACTATCTGGTCTTCGGTCAGCTGCCCGAGCTGGACGGCTATGGCCGGCCGCTCGCCTTCTACGGCCAGTCGATCCATGACCGCTGCTCTCGCCGGCCCTTTTACGACAAAGGACTCTTTGCCGAGGGCTTCGATGATGAAGGGGCCAAACAGGGCTGGTGTCTGTATCGGCTCGGCTGCAAGGGACCGACCACCTACAACGCCTGTGCCACCATGAAATGGAACGACGGCACCAGTTGGCCGGTCGAATCCGGGCATCCCTGTCTGGGCTGCTCCGAGCCGAGGTTTTGGGATGCCGGAGGTTTCTATGAACCGGTGTCTGTGCCGCTCACGCTCGGACCCACGACACTCTTGCAGGCGGGGGCGGCCGGGGCCGTCGTCGGCGGTGGACTCGCAGCCCTCTCCCGCAAGAAGGGCAGGGACGCCGCGGCCACGCGCCAACCCGTCACCGTCGCCGAACTGGAGCAAAAGCTATGAGCGGTTCGATGGAATTCCTGCTGTGGACCAAGGGTCCAGTCTTCGATATCGCGCTGGCGATCTTCGCCATCGGTCTCATGGTACGTCTGGTCGAGATCTTCATGCTCGGACGCGCGCCCAACTATGCCGAGCCGCGCGCCCATGAATGGCCGGCTGGACTGCGTACCATGCTCACCCGGAGCGTCGCCGATCCGGGCACCTTCAGGCGCGCACCCTTCAATGTGGTGGTCGGCTGGGTCTGGCACATCGGCTTCCTGACCGCGCTCCTGTTCTTCGTGCCCCATGTCGAGCTGATCCGGGGCGTGCTCGGGTTCGCTTGGCCGGGGCTGCCCACGCCGCTGGTCGACTTCGCCACCGCCATCACCCTCCTGGCCCTGATCGCGACCCTGGTGCATCGGCTCAGCCATCCAGTGAAGCGGCACATCAGCACGCCCGAGGACTATCTGGTGTGGGCCGTGGTGTTCATGGTGGTGCTCACTGGCTATCTGGCCTATCACCGTCTGGTCGCGCCCTATCCGCTGGCGCTCGGCATGCACATCCTCAGCGCCGAGATCCTGCTGATCATCCTGCCCTTCACCAAGCTCACCCACATCTTCACCGCCTTCGTCGCGCGCTGGTACAACGGCGCCGCCTTTGGTCGCAAGGGGGTTCAGTCATGAGCGAACTGACACTCGAACGGGGCCTGGCGGCCTTCCGCGCCGAGATCGATGCGCCGACGGCGGCCTTCTTCTCCAGTTGTGTGCACTGCGGACTCTGCGCCCAGGCCTGTCCTTTCTATCTCGAAACCGGCGATCCCAAATACACACCGATCCTGAAGCTCGAACCCCTGCGTCGGGTGTGGGAGAACGAATTCACCCTCTGGGGCCGGATCAAGGGTCGGCTCGGGCTCCAGCAACCGGTCACGGATGAGATGCTGGCCGAATGGGAGGAGCTGCTCTACGACTCCTGTACCCTGTGCGGCCGCTGTTCCATGGTCTGTCCGGTCGGCAATGATCTGGCTTACATGATCCGCAAGACCCGCGAGGGCATGGTCCAGTCGGGCCATGCACCCGAAGGGCTGATCTCGGCCGCCTCGCGCGCCATCCGCACTGGTAGCCCCATGGGGCTGCAATGGAAGACGCTTGCGGTGCAGATCCAGCATGTCGAGGCCAGCAGCGGTCTGACGGTGCCGGTCGACCAGGAAGGCGTCGAGTATCTGGTGTTGCTGTCCTCGATGGAGGTCATCAACTTCCCCGAATATCTCGCGGCCATCACCAAGATCTTCGACCATGCGGGCATCTCCTGGACGCTCTCGACCCAGTGTTTCGAGGCCACTAATGCGGGGGTCCAGATCGGAAGCAAGGACATCGCCGCCGAACTGGTCGAGCGCATGGTGGCGGCAGCGGAAGCGCTCAAGGTATCTAAGGTCATCAGTCCCGAATGCGGTCATGCCTACACCGCCATCCGCTGGGAGGGCCCGAACCTGATCGGACGCGCCTATCCGTTCCGCGTCTTCCACATTATCGAGGTGCTCGACGAACTGCGCGCCGCCGGACGGATCAAGATCGCAGACAAAGAGGACGCCCGGCTTTCGCTGCACGATCCCTGTAATCTGGCGCGCAAGAGCGGCGTGATCCAGCAGCAGCGCCATCTGATGGCGCTGGTGGCCGAGAACTTCGTCGACCTCAAGGAGCATGGCAAGTATCAGTGGTGCTGCGGGGCCGGTGGCGGCGTCAGCTCCAACGAACGGGCCGAGGAGCTCCGGATGAGGGCCTTTAAGCGCAAGAAGGCCCAGATCGAGGAGGTCGCACCCGACCGGATGGTGACCATGTGCGCCACCTGCCGCACCCAACTCGAAGAGGGCCTGGAGGCGTTCAACATGGACATCCCGGTGATCGGGCTCACCGAGATGATCGCCGAGCACCTGGTCGAGCGCGACTGAACCGAACACCTGTTCTTAGAGCCGGGCCGCGTTGGCGGCCCCGTATCGGAGATCCGCCAACATGACTGAACGCATCGTCGTCGATCCCATCACCCGCATCGAGGGCCATCTGCGCATCGAGGCCCAGATGGACGGCGCCAACATCGCCCAGGCCTACAGCTCGGGCACCATGGTCCGGGGCATCGAGACCATTCTCAAGGGCCGCGACCCGCGCGATGCCTGGGCCTTCGTCCAGCGCATCTGCGGCGTCTGCACCCTGGTGCACGGCATCGCCTCGGTGCGCGCCGTCGAGGACGCGCTCAGGATCGAGCTGCCGCTCAATGCCCAACTCATCCGTAACCTCATGATCGGCGCCCAGTACATCCACGATCATGTGATGCACTTTTATCATCTCCATGCGCTCGACTGGGTCGATGTGGTAAGTGCACTGAATGCCGACCCACGGGCGACCTCAGAGCTGGCCCAGTCCATCAGCCCTTGGCCCAAATCCTCGCCCGGTTATTTCGCCGACACCCAGAAGCGCATCAAGACCTTCGTCGAGTCCGGCCAGCTCGGCATCTTCGCCAACGGCTATTGGGGCCATCCGGCCTACAGGCTCCCGCCCGAGGCCAATCTGATGGCGGTCGCGCACTATCTAGAGGCGCTCGCCTGGCAGCGTGACATTGCCAAGTTCCATGCCATCTTCGGCGGCAAGAATCCGCATCCGAACTTCGTCGTCGGCGGCGTACCCTCGCCGATCGATCTGGAATCCGACTCGGCGCTCAATGCCAAACGGCTGGCCGAGGTCCTGAACCTGATCCAATCGATGCGCACCTTCGTCGATCAGGTCTATGTGCCAGACACCCTGGCCATCGCCGGGTTCTACAAGGACTGGGGCGAGCGCGGCGAGGGGCTTGGCAATTTCCTCTGTTATGGCGATCTGCCCTCGGGCGCGGCCATGGATCCGGCGACCTTTTTGTTTCCACGCGGGGCCATCCTCGACCGCGACCTCTCGGTCATCCACCCAGTCGCTCTGGAGGATGGGGACGAGATCCAGGAGTTCATTGCCCACTCTTGGTATCGTTACAGCGTCGGCAACGACCGCGGATTGCATCCCTACGAGGGCCAAACCACGCTGGAATACGACCGGCGCGGCGGGGTCAAGCCGCCCTACAAACAGCTCGATGTCAGCGACGGTTATTCTTGGCTCAAGGCGCCGCGCTGGAAGGGGCGTTCGGTCGAGGTCGGGCCGCTGGCGCGTGTCCTCATGCTCTATGCCACCGGCCACGAGCAGACTCAGGCGCTGGTCGACAGCACGCTCTCCCGGCTCGAACTGCCGATCAAGGCGCTCTACTCGACCCTGGGACGCACGGCGGCGCGCACCCTGGAGAGCAAGATCCTGGCCGACAACATGCAGGGTTGGTACGACGCACTGATCGCCAACGTCAAATCAGGTGATACCAAGACCTTTAATGAAACCCTGTGGGAGCCGTCACGCTGGCCGAGTCGGGCCCAAGGGGTGGGCTTCATGGAGGCGCCGCGCGGCGCGCTCGGACATTGGATCGTCATCGAGGATGGTCGCATCGCCAACTATCAGGCCGTGGTGCCCTCGACCTGGAACGCCGGACCGCGCGATGCAGAGGACCAGCCCGGTGCCTACGAGGCGGCACTCCAGGACAATCATCAGCTCATCGACGTCAAGCGGCCGATCGAGATCCTGCGCACCATCCATTCGTTCGATCCCTGTATCGCCTGTGCGGTGCATCTGGCCGATCCCGAGTCGGGCGAATCCTTTCAAATCCGGGTCGTTTGAACCCGTTCGAGCCCCGATGGCCGGGCCGGAGCGGCCCGGCCCTGACCTCACCAGCTTAGGTTCAGCTCCGCCCGGATGAAGAACGAGTCGTTGCGGCGGTTTTCGGCATAGTAGTCCCCCGGCCTCAGATACTCGGCGACCAGATGTCCCGAGACGTTCTTGGTGAACTTGCCCTTGAGCCAGGCCGTGAACAGATGGCCACGGAAGTCGCCATCGCCGCTCAGGTTGACCCTCTGGGCCGCGGTGCGGGTGCTCTGTTCATTGGCCCAGAGCGCATGGTAGTCGATCAGGAGCTGGGTCGTCGGATGGACCTGGGCGATCCAACCGAGGTTGAAACGCCTGAGGTTGGTCGCCTCGCCCACGCGCGACTCCAGCGGCCACTGATAGATCATGAGCTCACTCCACTGCGGCCAGCGACCCCAGAGCGGATCGAACGCCTGATCCTTGGCGCTGTCCGGGTCGTCGCCGGACAGATACTCGAAGTCAGCGTGGACCTGATTCTTGAGCGTATCGTTGAGGCTGTAGGTCAGTCGGCTGTTGAAGCCGAAGGCGCTCAGATCACGCTCGTTGCGCGTGCCCCATTCGTAGGCGGTCTCGGCACGCACTGACCAGTTGGGTGTCAGCTTGGAGTCAGTGCGCAGACCTGCGGCATAGAGGTCGCCTGAGTCGCTGGCCGAAGCGAAGGGTGTGCCGTTGTTGATACGGAGGTTGCGTGAGGTCAGGTTGGGCCTGTTGTGCTTGTAGATGAAATAGCCATCGAGATCCGTGCCCTCGATCAGCGACCTGTTACGGCCATAGAGGATGACGCCGGTCTCGTGCTGCTCGGTCTGGTCCTCGACCTCGCCGTTGAGCGACGGCGGGAAACGCCCGGTATCGGCGCTCTGGTCGATAGAGATGAGATCGAGCGTAGTGCCAAGCGACCTCAGCTCATAGGTGGCGCGCGCGGCATCGAAATAAAGGGTGCGCGAGCCGTCGAGCGGCGTGCCGTCGAGCACCAGCCAGCCGTTGCCCAACATGATGTCCTGGCGCCCGAGCTTGAGCGAGAGCGGCGCACCGCCGATCTCCTTGGCGGTGATTGTGATCTGATCGAACAGCACGCCGCCGCTGTACCAGGTCTCGAAGCCGGGAACCGGCCAGTTGGAGGAGGGAGGGTCTTGATAGTGACGCCCCTCCCACATGAGCCGGGCGCCGGCCTCGAACTGGTCGCCGAACGCATAGGAACCCCAGAGTCGCCCGCGATAGCGCTGGAAGGTACGATCGCCGGTGGGACTGTCGGCGTCTAGTCCCACATTGTCGATCCAGACCTCGCGCAGACGCAGGTCGGCGCCCCACTTGAAGGGTCCGCTGGTCTGTTCGGCCGCGACCGCCGAGCAGGCGAGGGTGAGGGTAGCGCCGAGGCCAAAGGCCAGGAGGCTGTTGTTCTTGTTAGATTTCATCATCCACCTTCTTTTCTTCGAGCGCCCATTGGCGGTCTTCTTCAGTGATTTCATCGCGCGCGGCATTGCGACGGATGAGTCCATAGAGAATGCTCAGGACGGCTAGGGCAATGATGCCCAGATAGGCCGCGAGTACGAAGGGATCATCAAGACCCAGCATAGGCTTTACCTCGTCTCCGGGAAGCAGCGTTGCAGGTGTTCCTCATCCGGCGAGCGGGTGAAGGCACTGACCAGGATCAGGGTCAGGAAGGCGGCGGGCAGGGCGATCACGATCGGATCGACCGCGGGCCAGTTGGGATGATCGGCCAAGATACTGGTCTTGCCGCCGGTGACGAGCTGCACCAGACCGATGGCGCTCGCCTCCTTGGACTTGACCAGCAGCAGCCAGAACAGCGACACCAGCAATCCGACCGTCATCGAGGCCAGGGCGCCGGCCTTGGTGACGCGCCGCGAGAAGAGTCCACCGAGATAGGCCGGTAGGAAGCTCGCCGCGCATAGCCCAAAGAAGATGGCGGTGAAGCGGGCGATGACGTATTCCTGACGGACGCTATAGCTGATGGTCACGGCGATGAAGAGACCGACCAGGATCGCCAGCCGCATGACTCGGATGCTCGGTTCGCGTGGCTGACCCTTGACGGCGATGCGCTCATAGAGGTCGCGCCCGGCCGCGGTGCCGATGGTGTGGAACTGGCTCGACAGGGTGCTCATGGCCGCCGCCAAGAGGGCCAGGAAGAAGATGGCCCCGAACCAATGGGGTAGGGCAGTCGCGATGAAGGTCGGGATGATCTTGTCGGCATCGCCCTTGACATAGGTGACGACTGAGGATCGCCCGCCGACCAGCTCGAGGCGCGAGCCCTGCACGTCCTCGGACTCCTGGCGCTCGGTGACGATCAGGGCCGCCGTGGCCGGGGTCTGGGTCTTGGGGTTGAGGATCGCGCTCCAGGCCCCGCTGTCGGTCTTTTGCATCAGCTCGACCAGGGCGTGGTCCTTCTCGGGGTCGAGGACCTGGACCAGCTTGCCATGGAGGGGCGGACCATGCTGGGCGAACCAGGCGTTTGCCAGACTGCCGACCAGGAAGGGCGTACCCGTCATCAGCAGGATGAAGACCGCGCCGATTGGCACCGCCCGATCCAGCTCGCGCCGGCTGCGTACCGTCATGAAACGCACCACCAGCTGGGGTTGCGCCAACACCCCGATGCCGACGCCCAGGATGATGGCCGTGATCACCGTCCACCACAGGTCATACCTCGGCGCCCCCCAGCCGAAGGCCGGCATCCGGGTCCAGCCCTGATGGCCGATCTGGGCAAGCGGCGCGGGGACCATGTCCTGCATCTCGGCCAGGGCGCGATGGGCCTCGGTCACGCCCCCCAGGCTCGAATAGGTGAAGACCAAGAGAAAGAGCATGGCCAGCACCATGACGAGGCCCTGAAAGGTGTCGGTGTACATCACCGCCTTGATGCCGCCCGGGATGACATAGGCCGCCGTGATCAGGGCGAAGATTAAAAGTGCAACCTCGAAGTCGAGCCCAAACTGGGTCGCCGCAAAGACGCTGCCGCCGGTCATGACCGCCGCGGCATAGAGCGGCATGAAGAGAAAGATCAGGGCCCCGGCGAAGATCTGGATCGCCCGGCTCTGGTAACGCAGTCCCAGCAGCTCTGGGAAGGTGTGGGCGCCGAGATGGTGTCCGAGCCGGCGGGTCGGCTCGCCGAGCACGATGAAGGCGATCAGGATCCCGACCCCAATGTTGAGGAAGGTCAGCCACAGCAGACTCATCCCGAAGAGCCCGGCCACCCCGCCGAAGCCAACGATGGCGGCCGTCGAGATGAAGGTGGCCCCATAGGAGACCGCCATGATGATCGGGTGGGCCGAGCGCCCCCCAATCAGGAAATCAGCCGCCGAGCGCGTGCCCCGGTAGCCGAGCCAGCCCAGATAGGCCGTGATGGAGAGGTAGGCGAGGATGACGATGATATCGATCCAGCCCACGGATGCATGATCGGGCATGTTTCCCCCTATTATTTTTGAATTTGTGGTATAGCCACCACATTACCCGCCTCTGGCCATGACGGTTCGAGTGGCGGGAAGGAGAACATAACCCGATTCAGGAGACGGTTGTATAGCCGCCGTGCCGAAAAGCCAGTTCTTCTCCATCGAGCTGATTCTGGACCCTTTGATTGTAACCGACCCGGGGAGACGCCAGACCAGGGTGCGCCATGAACGCCTTCATCCATGCGCCAGCGCGAAATCGCTCTCAATCGCCAGACACGCAACGCACTAGCCGGGCGCATCTGGAGATCCTGTGTCCAACCCTGCTTAGGCCCATCCCCGAGCACACCGGACTGAGGATGCGCACCCCGGCCATCGCGCGTCTGCTGGCGCGCGCCGAGCGCCGGCCCGGTCGCAACGCCGACCCCGTTGCGGCGCTCATGGGGGCCTTCGGGCTTGATGGTGAGCGACCGACCGCCCCGATCGCCGTGCTGGGAGAGGGTGTTGCGGTTGAACCCGAAAGATTTTGGATGCACGCCGATCCGATCCATTTGCGCCCGGATCGCGAGCGTCTGCTGGTCTATGCGGGGACAAGCATCGCTCCGGACCCTGACGAGGCCAAGGCCCTGGTTGAAGGTTTCAATCGTCATTTTGCCGACGAGGGTCTACAGCTCATCGCTCCAGCCCAGGCGCGCTGGTATCTCAGGGTCGATCGGCCCATGCCTGGCTGGCCGATGGCGCCCCTGCATCGAATCCAGGGTGGCTCTATGGCCGAGTATCTGCCGCGCGGATCCGAGGCCTGTGATTGGGTACGCCTGCTCAATGAGATCCAGATGCTCTTCCATGCCGATCCTGTCAACCGACGTCGTGAGGCGGCAGGACGTCCGATCATCAACGGGATCTGGATCTGGGGTGGGGGGACCTTGCCGAGGCCGTCGGAATTTGGGTCGGCGCCGGACACACTGGTCGGCGATCATCCATTGCTGTTGGGATTGGCGCGTCTGACCGGACGCCCACGACGCTCGCTGGCGAACTGGTTGGACGATCCAGGGCCCATTACCGGTCAGCAGCTCGTCTTTTGGGACCGTCCTTGGCGAGCTTGGCTGGAATACGACCTGGAGACCTGGTCAGGCGCCATACGCGAACTGGAGGCCGCGATCGAGCGACTATGGACGCCGTTACGTGTCGGGCGTCTTGGAACAATCCAGCTCGATCCCTGTGACGGCGAGACATTCGCGCTCACGACGCGCCAGACCTGGCGGTTCTGGCGGAGACGGGCTAGGATCCATGACTGACGGCGCGGCATCCCCATCCAGGCACTCAATGCTCGAGATCGCGTATCTAGGCCCCACCACAGGCCGGGCGTGGGACAAAGACGGTTTCATAGCCTGCACCAATCGGAACGATTTTTACAATCCATTTAATTCGACCAATGTGCTTGGGTTAATCTGATGTTCGTCGGCCCAGCGGGGCCAACCCGATCATCCAAACGAACAAACACCTCATCAGCCATCAATCAGGAGAACCAACGCATGTTTCAGGATCGTACCGGAAGTCGTGTTCCAAACGTCACCTTTCACACTCGCCGTGGCCACGAGTGGGTCGATGTGACCACCGACGAGATCTTCGCCGGCAAGACCGTGGTCGTCTTCTCGCTGCCGGGTGCCTTCACCCCGACCTGCTCGTCCTCACACGTACCGCGTTACAACCAGTTGGCGCCGACCTTCAAGAAATTGGGTGTCGATTCCGTGGTCTGTATCTCGGTCAACGACACCTTTGTCATGAACGAATGGCAAAAGGCCCAGAACGCCTATAACCTGATCTTCCTGCCCGACGGCAACGGCGAGTTCACCGAGGGCATGGGGATGCTGGTCGACAAAGACGCACTCGGTTTCGGCAAGCGCTCCTGGCGCTACTCGATGCTGGTGCGCGATGGTGTGATCGAGAAGATGTTCATCGAGCCCGAGGTCGAGGGCGACCCCTATGAGGTCTCGGATGCCGACACCATGCTCCGCTATCTGGCGCCCGACAAGCCCAAGCCGCTCGACATCGCCGTGTTCAGTCGCGAGGGTTGTCCATTCTGCTTCAAGGCCAAGGAGCTGTTGCGCAACGCTGGTCTGGACTTCGAGGAACTGGTGCTCAACCGTGACTATACCGAACAGGGTCTGCGCGCCGTCTCCAACCAGGCCACGGTGCCCCAGGTCTTCATCAATGGCCAGCACATCGGCGGCTCCGATGCCCTGGAGACCTGGCTGCAACAGCACAAAGCGGCCTAAGGTAGCGTCTTGATCCCTGACAGGCCCTGGGTGAGCATCGCGCCCACCCGGGGCCTTCATTTTGCGGCGCTGTAACAGACAGGAGTAAGGAGATGACTCAGCATTTCGACCTGATCGCCATCGGTGGCGGTAGCGGCGGCCTGGCGGTCGCCGAGAAGGCGGCCCAGCTCGGCCGGCGCGTGGCCCTGATCGAAGCGGCCAAGCTAGGCGGCACCTGTGTCAATGCCGGCTGTGTGCCCAAGAAGGTGATGTGGTATGCGGCCAATCTGGCGGCGGCGGTCGCGGATGCGCCCGACTATGGCGTCCAGGTCCAGGCCAGCGGTTTGGACTGGGGCAAGCTGGTTGCCGGACGCGATCGCTATATCGCCGCCATCAACCGCTATTGGGACGACTATGTGGAGCGGCTGGGCATCACCTGCGTCAACGGCCTCGCCCGTTTCGTCGATGCGCGCACGGTCGCCGTCGGCGATCAGCATTACACGGCTGATCATATCGTCATCGCTACCGGCGGGCGCCCGATCGTGCCGCGGATGCCAGGCGCCGAACTCGGCATCACCTCGGACGGCTTCTTCGCGCTGGAAAGACAACCGAAGCGGGTCGCCATCATCGGTGGCGGCTATATCGGGGTGGAACTGGCAGGGGTCTTGAGCGCGCTCGGCACTGAGATCACCATCGTGGCCCTGGAGGATCGGCTGCTCGCGCTGTTCGATCCACTCATCAGCGCGACCCTGGCCGAGAACATGCAGCAGCATGGCATCGACATCCACCTGCAATTCGAGGTTGCCGCGATCGAGCGCGATGCCCAAGGACTGGTCCTGGCTGCGCGCGACGGCCAGCGTCTGACCGGCTTCGATCAGGTCATCTGGGCGGTCGGGCGCACCCCCAACACGCGCGCGCTGAACCTAGAGGCCGCCGGCATCCGGCTCGAGCCGAGCGGTGTCATCCCGACCGATGCCTATCAGAACACCAATGTCCCTGGCCTCTATGCCATCGGTGACGTCACCGGGCGCGAGCCCCTGACCCCGGTCGCCATCGCCGCCGGGCGGCGGCTGGCCGAGCGTCTGTTCAACGACAGGCCGGACCTCAAGCTCGATTACGAGAATGTACCCACGGTGGTCTTCGCCCACCCGCCGATCGGCAAGGTCGGACTGACCGAACCCGAGGCGCGCGAACGCTACGGCGACAGCCTCAGCATCTACGAGACCCGTTTCACTCCCATGCGTTATTCGCTCAACGCGCACGGACCCAAGACCGCCATGAAGCTGATCTGCGCCGGTGAGGATGAGAAGGTGGTCGGCATCCATCTGATCGGCGACGGCGTCGATGAGATGTTGCAAGGCTTTGCCGTGGCCGTGAAGATGGGCGCCACCAAGTCCGATCTCGACAACACGGTCGCCATCCATCCGTGCAGCGCCGAGGAGCTGGTGACGCTGAAGGAACCAGTGCGCCGTTCCGGTCAGACCAATACTTGACTCCTATGCAGAACTTCGTGCCCGGTCAACGCTGGCTGAGCGAGACCCAATCCGAGCTGGGGCTCGGACTGGTCGAGGCCGTCGAGGGGCGCCATGTCCGCATCCTCTATCCGGCAACCGGCGAGACCCGGATCTATGCGCGTGACCAAGCCCCCTTGGTCCGCCTCGTGGTCCGGCGCGGCGAACGTATCCGCGACCGCGCCGGACGCGAACTGCGGGTGCTGGATGCGTGTACCGAGCAGGGACTCATTACCT
Organism: Thermochromatium tepidum ATCC 43061; assembly: GCF_009664085.1. Classification (NCBI taxonomy): domain Bacteria; kingdom Pseudomonadati; phylum Pseudomonadota; class Gammaproteobacteria; order Chromatiales; family Chromatiaceae; genus Thermochromatium; species Thermochromatium tepidum. The sequence continues at coordinate 38,132 of NZ_CP039268.1, forward strand.
ATCGCGCTGAGGACAGCGCAGGTCTGATCCATGCCTTGCCCGAGTCCGAACTCGACGATCGTCTGAGCTTCAACCGTCCGGGTCAGCGACTGCTGGCGGCGCGGTTTGACAGCGATGTCTGGTTTAGACTGCGCTACCGTACCTGGCTTCAGAGGATGCGCGCCGCAGGCTCGCCGACCCTAGGTCTGGTTGGCGCACGCGTCGCGCTCATCCCGCATCAGCTGCATATCGCCGCCGAGGTCTCGCGGCGCGAGGCCCCGCGTGTGCTCCTGGCCGACGAGGTCGGTTTGGGCAAGACCATCGAGGCCGGGCTGATCCTACACCGGATGCGACTCACAGGCGGTGCGCGCCGGGTGCTGATCCTCACCCCCGAGCCGTTGCTGCATCAGTGGCTGGTCGAGATGCGCCGGCGTTTCAATCTGGCACTCGCCCTGTTCGATCGGGAGCGCTTCGAGTCGATCCGGGACGACAACCCCTTTCTGTCTGAACAGCGCGTGCTCTGCGGGTTGGAGTGGCTGGTTGAAGCGCCTGCCGCCGGGCAGGCCGCGCTGGACGCCCCCTGGGATCTCTTGATCGTCGACGAGGCGCATCGCCTGACCTGGACCGAGACCGCGCCCAGTCCGGCCTATCGGTTGGTCGAGGCGTTGGCGAGCCGGATCCCGTCGGTGCTGCTGTTGACCGCTACCCCTGAGCAACTCGGGCGTGCCGGACACTTCGGGCGTCTGCGTCTGCTCGACCCAGCGCGTTTCCAGGATCCCATCGCGTTTCAGGAGGAGGAAGCACGCTATGCGCCCATCGCGGCGCTCGCCGCGCGGCTGCTCGACGACGAACCGCTCGCTGCCGCCGATCGGGAACGCCTCGCCTCACTGCTTGGCAACATCGAGGGACTGGATCGCGACACATTGATCGATCGCTTGATCGACCGTCACGGTACCGGGCGCGTGCTCTTTCGCAACACCCGCGCGACCATCCCTGGCTTTCCGCGTCGCGAACTGATCGCCTATCCGCTCCCCGAACCCGAAGCCTATCGAGGACTTTCCGAGCCGCTGCTGCGGCTGACGCCCGAGTATGCGCACGGTCCCGGCTGGGAGACGATCGACCCGCGTGTCGACTGGCTGATTGCGACCCTGCGCGACCTGCGCCCGGCCAAGGTGCTGCTGATCTGCGCCCGGGCGCGCACCGTGCTCGAGCTGCGCGAGGTGTTGCGTCGGCGCGCCGGCATCCAGGCCGCCGTCTTCCACGAAGGTCAGGAGATCGTCGATCGCGACCGGGCGGCGGCCTATTTCGCGTCCGTCGAGGATGGCGCCCAGATCCTGCTGTGCTCGGAGATCGGCAGCGAGGGACGCAATTTCCAGTTCGCCCATCACCTGATCCTGTTCGACCTGCCGCTGGACCCGGATTTGCTCGAACAGCGCATCGGTCGGCTCGACCGCATCGGCCAGACTGAGACGATCTACCTGCTCCTGCCTTATCTGAGCGGCGGACCCATGGAGACGCTGTTTCGCTGGTATGCCGAGGGGTTGGGCGCGTTCGAGCATCCGTGTCTGGCGGCAGCGGCCGTGTATGAACGTCTAGGCGAGCGCCTGAAAGAGGCCCTGACCAGTCCAGCCGATTCCGCGCTGACCGAGGCGTTGATCACCGAGACCCGCGGGCTCGCCGCCCAAATCAAGGCCGAACTGGCCGCCGGTCGCGATCTGTTACTCGAGCTGCACTCACACCGGCTGACGCGCGATGCCGCCCTGGTCGAGTCGATTGCCGCGATCGATGCCGAGCGCACGGTTGCCGATTATCTGACCGACTTTTGGGACGCCTTCGGCGTCGAGCACGAGCCTGGTCCGGCTGGATCCGTGGTGGTACGACCCGGTCCGCAGATGCTCCAGGAGACCTTCCCGTGCCTGCCAGAGGATGGGCTGACTGTGACCTTCGACCGTGCCCAGGCGCTCGCGCATGAGGATTACGAATTCCTGACCTGGGAGCATCCCATGACGCGCGCGGCGATGGAACTGTTGACGACCTCCGATCTGGGCAGCGCGGCGCTGGTCCTGATCCGGGGCGACGCACGCCTTCCGCACACGACCCTGTTGCTGGAGATCCTCTATGTCGCCGAGTGTCCGGCCCCGCCCGAACTCCAGGTCGAGCACTTCCTACCGCCGACCCTGGTGCGGTTGCTGCTCGACGCCGAGGGGCGGGATCGTGCCGCAGAGATTGAGCACGAAAGCCTCAGGGGCGACTGTCTGAGTCACAACACCAAACTGGCCCGCGCCCTGATCGCCTCACAGGCGTCGCGTCTGACCGAATGGCTGGAGCGGGGCGAGGCACTGGCGCACGGCGCGCTGGAGTCCTTGGAGCAAGGGGCGCGCAGGCGCATGCATCAGGTACTTGGCGATGAGCTGGAACGCCTACTGGCCCTGGCGAAGGTCAATCCCAGGGTACGCCCCGACGAAATCGCACGGCTACGGCACAGGCGCGAGCGGCTCGATGCGCTGCTCGGCCAGATCCATCTACGGCTTGACGCGCTGCGGTTGATTGTCGCCCATTGATGGGCGACGAGTCGGATTGCATTTGAGTGCAGGGGCAGGCGGACGGATATCCCCCGTCCGCCCCTGTCTGCGTCAACGATAGCTGTCGAGCTCATCTAGCGTTAGTTGCCGCGCTTCTTCTTCCAGCATGATGGGGATGTCGTCGCGGATGGGATAGGCAAGCTGGGCCGATACCGAGATGAGTTCCCCGCGCGTCTGGTCAAGGATCAAGGGCCCCTTGGTGACAGGGCAGACGAGGATGTCGAGGAGTTTCTTGTCGAGCATGGATTGATCGCCGTCGTCAAAAAGTGCGCCAAAGTGCGCGCGTTTCTTTATCCTGCCCCAATGTGTCTTACCGACCACGGTCGTATCTGACAGGCGTGACTTTCCCGGCTACGACAGGAGCCCCTCCTGCCGCAGCGCCGCCATTGCTGGACGGACTCGCCGCGGGTAGGGCAGTTAAGGTTGCCAGCCGTTTCGGATTGCGCACGGCATCGAGGTCGCGATGGTGTTTTCAATCAGACAATAATAAATTGTCAAGATTTGCAAAACTAGAGTCAGATTCCCTGGACGAGACAGGGCTTGGTGGATGGTTTAACAGCCCTCCTGTCCCTGGGGAGATGTGGCAACTTCAGGCTTGTTTATGGCACATCACCAAGAGGCGTTGAACCATGCTTCGCACGGCAGCGATCGAGCTCGACGTTGCACCTGAACCAGCCGTGCGTCTTGCGGCCTTGCAAGCGGCCTACGCACGACTTCGGGCCAAAACGCCCCTTGGCAGCCAGATGTTCGGAGAGAACAACCTCGCCGCTCCTGTGGATGTCTGGGCAAGCGCTCGAGGCATCGCTTCGAGTGCCCCCACTGTGGTCTCCGGGCGCACAGCGACTTAAACGCCAGTCGAAACCTGGCCCGGATTGGCGGGACTGCCGTTTTGCCAAGGGCGGTCGTAGATACGCCCGATGTCGGGGATGGACATGCGTTCGTCCTACGATAAGGCCTTCGACTTCAGTCGAGGGTTATTTACACCGGAGTTTGACGTAAAATGGGAGTCATGGTGGTTTACTTGAGTCGCGACACCCTGATCTCGTCAAACGCGACCTGTACCATCCTAGTCTCCCGCAGGGGGGACTGTCCCTTGCGGAAGAGCACCAAAATACCACCTAGCTATCCACCGTTCGGCAGGAGGAGTCTCGACATGGTCGCTTTCGAACAATTACACGCTCAGAACCACAAGATCACTGAGCTCTCGAACGTCTTCCTCTATCTGGTGAGGGATCGTTCCATGTGCGACACCGATGTCGCCTGCGACATCTTCTTCAATCTGACCAACCATGTGCGCGAGCACATGGAAGTCGTCGACCGTGATCTCTGCGGCAAGCTGCTGTCCTATCCGGACCAATCGGTCAAGAACACGGCCAACCGCTTTCTGTCGGGCTCGACCGAGATCAAGCGCATCTTCAGCGCTTATGTCAAACAATGGTGCTCGGAAAAACGCCATTCACTGACGATTAGCGATTATGCCTCCTTCCTACAGGATACCGAGCAGATGTTTGCCCTGGTCATGGATCGTCTGCAACGCGAGACCGAACACCTCTACCCCCTGATCCGTAAGCTCGAAGAGAAGCAGCGTCAGGTCGCGGCTTGAGGGCCTAGGCGTCGGCCTGGACCGTCCGTGCGATCCAGGCCTCCCGGCAGTCATGCCGACACTAGGCTGCGAGCCGGGCGCAGATTGGCTTGTGTGCTCGATCGGTACCGACTCGCCGGTCGATGCGGCCTCTTCGAGGCGCAGACCCTTGGAGCGAATCAGACGTGGATCGACCGGCACCTTGTCGCCTGATCCTGGTGCGCGCCAAGCCCCTTCGTTTAGGGCGAGATCGGGGTGCGCTGCGCGCAGACGGCGCAGCCATCCTATAATCTTTCTGCCGCTGAAACCCAAGGCAGCCTAGGGCGGGGCACGCCGGAAGTCATACCTGTGGAGAGACGAGCCGCTGTTGGGGCTTGGCCCAGGAACCCACCGAAGCGCATGACGGATTGCCTTGAGTGCATCCTCGGCCTTACGCAGGAGGGCAAGGCCGAGGGCGGAGTTGAGGCCCCCTTGCGCGAAAACCTCGCTTCATCGTGTATTTCTATGTCCAGGATCCAGGGTTGGCCCCGATCCAATGGGTCCGGTTCCATCGCTTCGCTCGGACGAAGTCACCGCGGCATCCTGTGCATTCACCCGATCGTCTCGACTCGTGGCGCCCAGAAACCGCCCATGGCACGCCGGCAGGCAAGGCGGTGAGGCTTTGGTTAAGTTTGATTAAGAGGGTGGCGACACCTGATCGAGACTCATCCGCGGCTTGGTCGCCCCTGAAGAACCGACGAAAAACCGGCGGTCCTTGGGTATACTTGCGGCCTTGTATGACATTTAAAAATTCCATCAGACATAAGCATTCGAATGGACGCCAGCACCATCCGCCTGATCCTGATCGTCGTCGGGGCCATCCTGATCGTTGCGCTCTATCTATGGGAGCGTCATCGCGAGCGTCAGGGCGTCTATCAAGATGACCACGAGGACGATGGCCTGTTTGATGAACGAGGTGCGCACGGGCCTCACGGCATCCATCAGCGCCGGCGTGCGCCGATACTCGATCAGTATGACGATGAGGAGTGGCCCGACGACGAGGACTCTGCCACCAAACCGTCGCGGCCCGTCAAGTCCTGGTCGCGTTCGCGCGCCGACAAGGAACCGGAGCACGAGTCACGGCCGGAAGACGCGCGCACGCCCATGTCCGAGGATGTCGCGGATTCCAGATCGGTCAAGACGTCCAGAAAACCCGCACCTCCTCCACCACCCAAATCGCCGAAACGCCGTGAGATCTCGGTCCCGGATCCGCTGCTCATCCAATTGACCGTCAGCGCGCGCCGCTACCCCTTTAAAGGACCTGACATCCTGGAGGTGGCTGCCAGTTGCGGGCTCTATCCAGGCGAGATGGACATCTTTCACTGTTTCGACGAGTTCGAGGACGAGATCCGGGTCTATTTCAGCATGGCCAACATGGTCAAGCCGGGGCGCTTTCCCTTCGACGATATGGATGGGTTCTCGACCCCCGGGCTGGTGCTCTTCGCCCAACTGGAGGGTGATCCCGAAGACATGACCATCCTCGACGAGATGCTGGCCACGGCGCGCAAGCTGGCCCTATCGCTCAATGGAGACGTACTCGATGAGACGCGCCGCCCCCTGACGGTCAAGAAGGAAGAGGAGATGCGTCAGGCCGTGCTCGACAACGAACGGCGCTGGAAACGGACCCCGCGCCTGTGACCTCCTCGGATATCGCCCGGCGCATCGAGGCGCTGCGCGCCGAGATCCGCCATCACAATCATCGCTATTATGTACTCGACGACCCGGAGATCCCGGACGCCGAGTACGATCGGCTGTTTGCCGAGCTCCAGCGCTTGGAGGCCGAACACCCCGAGCTGATCACCCCCGACTCGCCCACCCAGCGGGTCGGCGCCGAGGTGCGTCCAGATCTCAGCGAGGTTCGGCATTCCGTCCCCATGATCTCGCTCGACAATGCGATGAACGACGCGCAGCTGGTCGAGTTCCATCGTCGTATCACCGCCGCCCTGCCTGAGCTCGATCCTGTGCCCTATACCGCCGAGCCCAAGTTCGACGGCCTGGCGATCAGCCTGCGTTATGAGTCCGGCGTCCTGGTGTTGGCCGCCACCCGTGGCGATGGCACGCGCGGCGAGGACGTGACCCACAATGCGCGCGTTATCCCGAGCGTGCCGCTGCGGCTTTTGGGGGGGGACTGGCCCGAGGTGTTGGAGGTGCGCGGCGAGGTCTATATGCCGCGCGCCGGATTCGATCGGCTCAACGCCGACCTGGAGGCGCGCGGCGAGCGTCCCTTCGCCAATCCGCGCAACGCCGCCGCCGGCAGCCTGCGTCAGCTCGATCCGCGCATCGCCGCCCAGCGCCCGTTGCGCTTTTGCGCCTATGGCTGGGGCGAGATTTCGGGCGAGACGGGCACGAGTCAGTTCGAGATGCTCCAGCGTCTGGCGGGTTGGGGGTTACCGATCTCGCCCGAGCTGCGGCGGGTGGCGGGACTCGACGGCTGTCGCGCCTATTTCGAGGCATTGGCGCAGCGACGCGCGGTGCTCGACTACGACATCGACGGGGTGGTGTTCAAACTCGACCACCTGCCGGCACAGGCAGCGCTCGGGGCCACGGCACACCATCCGCGCTGGGCCATCGCGCGCAAGTTTCCGGCCCAGGAGGCCCTGACCGAGGTCGAGGCGGTCGAGTTCCAGGTCGGGCGCACCGGGGCGGTGACCCCGGTAGCGCGACTGCGTCCGGTAAGGATCGGCGGCGTGACCGTCTCCAAGGCCACGCTGCACAATCTCGACGAGGTTCGGCGCAAGGACGTGCGCATCGGGGATACCGTCTCCATCCGCCGCGCGGGCGATGTGATCCCTGAGATCGTCCGTGTGCTGGTCGAGCGGCGTCCGGACGGGGCGCGTCCAGTCGAACTACCGACCCGGTGTCCGGTCTGCGGGTCGGACGTGATCCAGCCCGAGGGCGAGGCGGTCGCACGCTGTAGCGGTGGGCTTTGGTGTCCGGCCCAGCGCAAGGAGGCAATCCGGCATTTTGCCTCGCGCCGGGCACTGGATATCGAAGGGCTGGGCGAGAAGCTCATCGAGCAACTGGTCGATCTGGACTGGGTGCGCGAGCCGGCGGATCTCTATGGTCTGACTGCCGACCGCTTGGCCTCGTTGGACCGCATGGGCGAGAGGTCGGCAGCCAATCTGATCGCGGCGCTGGAGCGCAGCAAAGAGACGACGCTGGCGCGCTTCGTCTTTGCGCTCGGGATCCGCGGGGTCGGTGAGACCACGGCGCAACAACTGGCAGAGCATTTCGGCAGGATCGAGGCGCTGATGGCGGCGCGCGTCGAGGAGCTGGTCACGATCAAGGGCATCGGCCCGGTGGTGGCGGCCCACATCGTCGGTTTTATGGCCCAGCCGCACAATCGCGCGGCGATCGCCCATCTGCTTGCCGCTGGGATCCACTGGCCCGAGGTCGAGCGCTCGGCTTCAGCCCCCGCCGAACCGAGCGCCTTACCCCTGAGCGACAAGACCTTCGTCATCACCGGTACGCTCAGCCGCCCGCGTCACGCGGTGGCGGCCCAGTTGCGCGCCCTGGGCGCCAAGGTGACAGAGAGCCTCTCCAAGAAGACCGATTATCTCCTGGCAGGTACGGCGCCCGGGTCGAAGCTCGCCCAGGCCGAGAGGCTGGGGGTGAGGGTGATCGATGAGGCCGGGCTGGACACCTTGATCGCGCGGCACCAGCTCCCACTTGAGGGGGAAGCCATTTCCAGAGACACCACAGGGGGTATGCGATGACTGAGCTCTCGAAGGAACAACATCTCCTGATCGCCATGCGCAAGACCTTGACGGCGATCATCAAAGATGTCACGCCCCCGCCGGGGATGCGGCATCCGTTCTCGGAGGCGACCATCCAGCAGGTGCGTCAGTGTCTGGGGCTGATCGCCGCACGCGAGCAGGAGTTGGCACTGGAGCAGGGGCGCGGCGGCGAGCGGCCTTACTACAGCGACGAACGCCCAGATGTGCAGCTCGTGGCCTTCGACACGATCAAGCGTCGGCCCAATTGAATCCATGCCGGCGCCCTTAGGACAGGCCGGATTCGATCCTATGGGGCTTGGAGTCGACATCCTGCGCCTCAACCATTGACGACACCGGGATTGTGGCGGGATCTGCAGCCTTATCGCTCGACGAGTCGCTTGAACACCGCTCGTATTCGTTCAAGTAGCCTCCCGCGCCCTTGGACCCCAAGACCTCGCGCCAGTCCAGTGAGTGGGTGATATTGAAGCAAGGCCGCGACCAGCAAGGCGGCCTCCTGCCGCTCGATCCGCCCGCTCGCGAGCGCCGCGGTGAGATGGCGACGGACCAGGTGCGACAGCAGCGGAAGACTGGCCTCCAGGGTCCGGTGTCCGGCGACGAAGGCGTCCAGTTCCGCGTCCCAGGCGTTCGGTTCGGGCGAGGCCGGGGGCGGGCCGGAGATTGATTGGATCAGCATGGCGGCAATCTCAGGATCGAGCTCGCGCAAGGGTCCAGCGAGCCAGACCGGCAGACCGTCGGCGAGCCGCCGTTGGGCTTCCTCGAGCAGGGCCTGGCCCGCCTCCGAGACCGCTTTGAGTACCACGACCGCGTGCTCACCGCTGGCCGCGTTGCGGCTGGTACCGATCTGGGCCGGTGTGAAACCACAGGCAGACCAAAATTCCAACAGTTCGACGGATGCGCCGAAGCTGGCACCCAAGAGGTCGATCTGCTCGGCTCGAGCGGTCTGTTGTAATTCGGTTAGGAGCCGCCGTCCCAGCCCCCGCCGCCTCATGGCCGGATGGACGACGATCCGGATCACTCGCCAATAGCGATAGAGCGGTGCATCCAACAGACCGCCGTGGGCCGAGAGTGTCTGGGGGAGCAGATGACCGCGCGGTCGACGTCGTCCGTAGAAGATCGCCGTGCGCAGTTTCGGGTCGCACATCCCGCCTTCCGCGGCGACGAGCAGCGCGCCGATCAGATGGCCGGCCCGTCGCAACGCCAGGAGGCGGACATTGGGTCCATCGAGCAGCATCCACAGATCCAGGGGGCGTGTCTGATAGTGGGCAAGCACCAGCAGTCCGAAGAGCTCGCGTAGGGTCGTTTCATCCTGGAGCAGGGCGTCGCGGTCGAGCCACTGGGCGTGCGGTTCGTTGGTGGCCCCAAGGACCGCAGCAGATGCCGCCGGCGCGGCATCGAGCAACAGGGCGCGGAAGACCAGGGATTCGAGCGGGTCGTCAGCCGCCCAGCGGATCGGGGTGGCGAGATGGATGGCCCGCCAGCCTGGGATCAGGCGGTCCAGGATGGCGCGGAAGCGGATCTCAAAGCCCCGTCCGGTGCCCTCGTAGCCATGCACGGTGCTGGCGAAGACGATGTGGGTATAGTGGTTGAGCAGCGCCGCGAGCAGTGGGGTCGGGATGCCGGCGGCCTCGTCGACCAGGACCAGATCGGCCTGGGGAGGGTGCGCGACGAGGTTGGCAGGCGAGTGAAAACGAAGCGATCCGCGCCCCAGCGAGGCATCGCGGCGCAGATCGAGTCTTAATCCAACCGCGCGCAAGACGGCCTCGGCATGGCGATAGAGGGTCGCGACCGCCTCGCGTCTGGGGGCCGTGACCACCAGATGGCGTCCACCTTCGAGCAAGAGGGATCCGGCGGCCAGGCCAAGCGCGGCGCTCTTCCCACGTCCGCGATGCGCGGTCAAGACCAGCGGGCGGCGGGCCCAACCGCGCGCGGTCTCGAGGATGGCGGCGACGGCCTCGGCCTGATCGGCTGTGGCGGGGCGGATCTGGTCATCGAATGGCGAGGGCCAATCGCGACCCCCCCTCGGATCTGGAGCCGGCATCGGTGCGGTTACAACCGACCGCTCGTCCTGGTCGATGCGCACGACGTCCGGGTCGGATTCCAGCACGGCGATGAGACGTGCGATGAAGCGTCGGCTCAGGGTCTCTGGTTCGAATGGCCAGACCGCGATCCGCGCTGACCCTGGATCGGGCCGGCGCGCCCACTCGTCTGGCGGTGGCGTCAGGAGCACCAGCAGTCCACCGCCTCGGATCGCGCCCGTGGCCGCGCCGAAGCCATCGGGGTCGAATCCACCGTGGAGATCGAGGAGCAAAAGCTCCAGCTCCGATCCAAGCAGATGGGCCGCCGAGCCTAGGGGCTGGCTCGGTTCGGTGAGGATCGGGCGCTCGGCGAGACAGACCCGGCTCAGCCCTGGCAAGGCCGCGACGACCCAGCGCGCACCGGCTGCCGTCCATTCAGGCGTCCCGCGCATCCAGAGGGTTAGACGATGGTTGCGCGCCCGCGCTGCCTCGCGCCGATCGCGTATCCACTGGGCCGTCAGGCGCCCGAGCCCCGATGCGTCGTTCAAGGCTCCATGTCACCCGTGACCGGCACGAAGCGCACCGGAAGCAGATCGCGTCGCACCAGCTCGCCGTTCTCATCGCGGCTGAAGACCGCCAACCATTGCACGCGCTCGGCTGTCCCCATGGGGATTACCAGCTGGCCATCGGGTGCGAGCTGCTCGACCAGCCGACGCGGGATACGGGGTGCGGCAGCGGTGACGATGATGCCGTCGAAGGGCGCGGCCTCCGGCCAGCCGAGCCAGCCGTCCCCCGTGCGCACCTGGACTCGATCATAGCCGAGCGACCTCAGTGTCTTTGCCGCGCGCTCGGCCAGCTCGGCCAGGATCTCGACCGTATAGACCTCGACCCCCATCTCGGCCAGGATCGCGGCCTGATACCCTGAACCCGTGCCCAGCTCATAGACCCGATCGCCCGGTTTGACCTCAAGTAGCTGGGTCATGATGGCGACGATATAGGGCTGCGAGATGGTCTGACCAGCGCCGATCGGGAGCGGCGCGTTGACATAGGCGAGCGCCCGCTCGGACTCCGGCACGAAGCGTTCGCGCGGCACGCTGAGCAACGCCTGCTCGACCTGGGGATCGAGCCGATCGAACCCCAATTCATGGGCCGTTGCCCGGACTTCGGCCTGGATCAGCTCCACCAGACGCCGACGCTGTTCAACCATGCTCATTTCCTCCATTGCCTGGACCGTTGCGGACATCCCGAGCCCCAGGAGCAAACCCGCTTCTAGGATCCAGCACGATCGATCCGGATGTGACATCGTGAGCCCCTCCGGCTGAACCTTTTAATTTAGGATTCCAAAAGGATAGCGCAGCATGAAAAAGGGGCCATCCGGCCCCGTAAATCAAGATCTGCGGATCTGCTGTCGTGCTTACCCGAAGGTGTCATGCACGATGTTGTTATACCAGCTATGGGCGTACTGGACCTCGCGCTCCAGGACCCAATCCGGGGCATCCACCGGGGTGATACCCCCTGAATCCGGTACGGCCTCGATGGCTTTCCCCTCGGCGTTCGGACGATAGACAGCAGCGATCGAGATGCCGTAACCTGGTGCCAGGATCGAATAACAGGTATTGAGATAGGACGGCGTACCCGGCTCTTCGCCCTTGAGCAGCGCGACCACGGCCGCGGCGGCAACCTTGGCCTGACTGTTGGCCGAATAGGCCGATTTGGGCATGGGGGCGGCATTACAGGCATCGCCGATGACATGGATGCCCGGCTGGAGGCTAGATTCGAAGGTCCGGATATCGACCGGGCACCAGCCAGAGTCATTGGTCAAGCTGGCGCTTTGGGCGATCTTTCCTGCGCGCTGCGGCGGGATGAGATTGATGACGGCGGCCTTGAAGGTCTCGCCGAAGCTCGTCTCAACCGTCATCGCCTCGGTATCCGTCTTGACCACGGCGGCATCCGGGCCCGGGTGCCACTCGATCAGTGCGTTCTCCGTGCCGAAGCCATAGAGTCGTTCCCAGCCCTTGGTGAACTGGGCCTGTTTGGAGAAGGTCTGACTGTTGTCGAGGATGATGACCTTGGACTTGGATTTGTGGGCCTTGAGGTAATGGGCGATCTGACTGGCGCGCTCATAGGGCCCGGGCGGGCAGCGGAAAGGCGGGGCCGGGGGGGCGATGATGACCACACCGCCGTCGTCCATGGATTCGAGCTGACGGCGCAAGAGCGCAGTCTGTTCGCCGGCCTTCCAGGCATGGGGGAGCTTAGCGGCGAGCGCCTCGCTGTAGCCCTCGATCTTGTCGTAGAGCAGGTCGATGCCCGGGGCGACGACACAGCGGTCATAGGCGAATTCGGCCCCCCCGGCGGTCTTGACCAGCTTCTTGTCGGGGTCGATTCCCAGGGCGCTGTCGTGCACGACCTGGATGCCGTGCGCCCTGAGGCCATCATAGCCGACCCTGAGCGAAGCGAGCTCGCGGTCGCCACCGATGACCTCGTTGCTCATGTAGCAGGTGTAATAGGTCTCGTTGGGCTCGATCAGGGTGACCTCGATGCTGGGATCAGCGAGCTTGATGTACTTGGCCGCCGTCGCTCCGCCGGTGCCGCCACCGACCACGACGACCTTGCGTCCGGCGCCAAAGGCGAGATACGGGAAGCCCAGGATACCGACCGCCGCCAGCGCGGTGCCTGAGGTCTTGATGAAATCGCGTCTGTTCAATCGCATGTCAGGCTCCTCGATCATTGCTGGCTGGCATAGAAGGCAAAGAGTGCATCGAGCCCGTCCTCACCCTCGGCCTTGAGCAGTTCCTTGAGTTTAGAGGCCATCTTCTTTTCCATTGGACGACGTTCGGCGCGAAAGTCCTCGATGGCATACCTGAGATAGGGCGTCCACTGGCCGGCGAGGATGTGGTACTCATCCTGGTCAGCAAGCGGCTTGCCGCTCTCGACATGGCATTTCTCGCAGTATTTATCGTGCAGCTTGGTACCCTTGGCGACCAGCGCCTTGTCGAAGGACTGTTTGACCGGCTGATAGGTCTGCTGCTTGAAATACTCGGCCATCTTCTGGAAATCCGCCGTCGAGTAACCCTTGGCGATGCGACCCATGATCGTCGACTGGATCTCACCGCTCTTGAACTGTTCCATCACCTCGACGAAGACGGCCGGGTCCATCTGGGCGATCGAGGGCGAGGCCGGGCCGGCGCTGTTGCCACGGGTGCCGTGGCAACCGGCGCAATTGTTGGCCAGCATCTCAGCCGTGGGCTCGGCGCCGGCATTGGACGCGAGTCCAGATGCCAGCACGCTGACCGCGAGCATGAGTCTCTTGGTGCTTGGTGTCATGGTGTTGCTCCTCTCTCCTCTTGGTTTAATTCAGTAAATTCAACCGCTTTTGTTGTCGAAGATCCATGTAAGCTGGTCTCTGCGCCTCTCGGGCCCATCTCACGGCGTCGGCGCGAAATCCGGCACCAGGCGCGCGATCGCCTGCGAGCGACCCAGTTGCAGTGCGCGGTCGGCCGCAGTGCGTCCGGCGGCGTCTCTGAGGTCGGTGCGAGCACCAGCGGCAAGGAGCCGATCGATGATCTCGGCATGATCCGTGGTCACCGCCTCCATCAGGGCCGTCGTGCCCTCATGGTCCTGCCGGTCGGGATCGGCGCCCATGGCGAGTAGGCGCTCGACCATGGCGACATGACCGTGCCCGACGGCCAGGATGAGTGCGGTCGACCCCAGCGCATCGACGGCATCGAGCTGGGCACCGAGTCCGACGAGCGTCTCGACCGCAGCCACCTGTCCCCGTTCGGCGGCGATGAGCAGGGCCGTGGCGCCTTGTTTGTCACGCGCCTCCAGATCCGCCCCGGCCCTGACCAACAACGGCAGGACCTCGGTATGCCCCTTGGCGGCAGCCTGCATGAGCGCCGTGCGTCCCTCACGATCGGCGGCCTTGGGATCGGCACCCTTGGACAGCAGCTGCTCGACCATGGCGGTGATGCCATGGCGCGCGGCGATCATGAGGGCATCCCAGCCGGAGTGGGTGCGATCCTGGACACGGGCGCCGCGCTCCAGGAGCATGGCGCTGATATGGATGTGTCCGGTCTCGGCGGCAAAGGTCAGGGGGGTACAGCCGGCGACGGTGCGGGCATTGATATCGGCCCCTCGGTTCAGGAGCAGTGTGACCGTCTCTAGGTCGCCGCTCTCAACGGCGAACATGAGCGCCGTCTTGCCGAATGGGTTGGGTGCATCGACGGACGCACCTCGGTCAAGCAGGGCGGCAGCACCCGCGGCGTCGCCGATCATGACGGTCAGACGTAGCTCGGTCTCAAGGTCTGTTTCGGCGGCGCAGACAGGTCCTCCGACCAGGACCAGTCCGGAGAGAAGCAGTGCGGCCTGGAGGCAAAGGGTGCGAGATGGGGCCATGGCGGCTGATCGACGGCTGAGTTAGGGGTTAGTGTCCGGCTCGCTCGGCTCGTGATGGACCACGCCCTTGTGGCACTCGATACAGGTCTGACCCTTGTCTTGGGCGGCCGAGTGACGACTACGCGCCGAGCGGCTCTGCTCCGAGAGATCCATATTGGCATAGTCGTGACAGCTGCGACATTCACGCGAGTCGCTCGCCTCCATCCGTTTCCAGACCAGGTTGGCCAGATACCACCTGCGGGCCTCGAACTTCTCAGGCGTGTCGATGGTCCCCATGACCTCGTGATAGACATCCTTGGCTGCCACGAATTTGGTGACGAGCTTGGGACCGAGCGGTTTGGGCACATGGCAGTCGGCGCAGGTGGCCTGGACGCCCGAGTTGTTCTTGTAGTGACGCGATTCCTTGTATTCCTCGAAATTGGTCTGCATGGTGTGGCAGGAGGTGCAGAATTCGAGGGTGTTGGTGATCTCGATGCCGAAGTTGATGGTCCAGACGAAGGCGATGCCCCCGACGACGGCCAAGCCGAGTGCAAGCAGGGAAATGCGCTTGACCGAAGTGGACTCGGGCTTCGACATTGAGAGGGTCTCCCTAGTGGCTGACGGATCGGATGCCGTTTCTATTTATTTCGTTGTGATCGTTCGGATGCCAAGGTTAGCGAACGGCATTCCGATTGACAATTGTCATGGATCCTAAAGAAAACCCAAGCTGGATGTATAGTGCCTCAGGTCAGGCGCGTGCCGGGCGTTGGCGGGCGAAATCGAGCATGCGGCGGATGGGGATCAGGGCGCGCTCGCGGATGGCTGGGTCGATCTGGATCTCCTGATCGCCGGTCAATAGCACCTGTTCCAGATTCTGGAGTGCGTTCATCGCCATCCAGGGACAGTGGGCACAGCTTTCGCAGGTCGCGCCCGCCCCGGCTGTGGGGGCGGGGATGAGGGTCTTGTCAGGGGCGACCTGACGCATCTTCCAGAGGATGCCGGCATCGGTGGCGACGATGAACTTCGGGTGCGGCAGCTCGACCACCGCACGGATGAGCTGGGTGGTCGAGCCGACCACGTCGGCCTGATCGACGACCTCGGCGGGCGCTTCGGGGTGCACCAGCACGGCGGCATCTGGATGCAGCCGCCGGACCCGCTCCAGGGCGAAGGATTTGAACTCCTCATGCACCACACAGGCGCCGTTCCATAGGAGCATCTCGGCCCCGGTCATGCGCTCGATGTAGCGCCCGAGATGTCTGTCGGGCGCCCAGAGGATCTTCTCGCCGCGCGCGGTCAGATGTTCGACCACCGGCAAAGCGATACTGGAGGTCACGACCCAGTCGGCACGCGCCTTGACCGCGGCGCTGGTGTTGGCATAGACGACCACGGTGTGATCCGGGTGGGCGTCGCAGAAGGCGCTGAATTGATCCGCCGGGCAGCCCTCGTCGAGCGAACAGGTGGCGCGCAGATCCGGCATCAGTACCCGTTTTTCGGGGTTGAGGATCTTGGCCGTCTCGCCCATGAACCGTACACCGCAGACCACGAGCGTTTCGGCGTCGCTCTCGGTGCCGAAGCGCGCCATCTCCAGCGAGTCGGCGACGCATCCGCCGGTCTCCTCGGCGAGCGACTGGAGCTCGCCATCCGTGTAATAGTGGGCGACGAGCACGGCGCGGCGCTCGGCGAGCAACCGTAGGATCCGGGCGCGGAGTGCCGCGCGCGCCTCTTCGCTCAACTCCGGCCATGTGGGAGGCGGGGGGACCTCGATCGAACGGATCGTGGGCGCTGCGCAGATAGACTCGACCATGGGCGCTCTCCTAAAACATTCAGCCCTTCAGTCGGTTGGGGTTGGTGAAGCGCTCATTTAGGGTCTGGATATAGCTTTCGCAACTCTGCAAGACCTCGTCGAGCTCGACCCGGGTCTTGCGACCCCAACCGAACGGACGCCCCAGGATCACAGGACGCCAGAAGCGGGTGTTCTTCTCGAAGGCGGCGATGACATGACCCGGCGGATTGAGTTGGGCGAGACGCTTGCGCAACCAGGGCATGAGGCTGAGCGCGGCCAGATGGCGCACACCGAAGTGCACCAGGATCACGACCAGCACGCCCAGCCCCTCCAGGGCCCCTAGCCCCCAGGGGATGCTCTTGACCAGTTCCAACCAGTCGGCACGATAGGTCAGACCCTGCCAGTGTTGAGACTTGAGGCTCCAGGTCATGAAGGCAGACACGGCCATGAGCAGGAGCAGGGTCTCGGTGACCAGGGTCCGGCGGCGCCAACGGCGCATCGCCTCCTGGAGCAGGGGCACGGTATCTCGGGCGAAATCGGTCACGCTCTTGCGTAGAGCGGCGATGATTCGATAGGCACGCTCGACCTCGACATTTTCCATGCGCCGGTAGATGTCGGCGAGATCCTCGTCGCGCTTCTTCTCGAAGCGCCGGCGTCTGTGCTCGTCTGGGATATGGATCGCCACCTCAGGACAATAGATGGTGTAGAAACGCCCAGCGGTCAGGCCGGCCTCACCGATCGCCCGCAGCCAAGCGGCGACCACATCCTCAGGGTTGTCTTCCCCGGCGGCCGAATCGAGTTGATTGAGGATATAGAGAAACTTGCCGGCATCTGGGCGCTTGATGGTGTCGGCGACTAGGTGCTTGAGTGTGTCGCGCATGGCACCCGGCTCGGGGTGGCGCGCATCGAAGAATACCAGCACCAGGTCCGAGAGGTCGATGATATGATCCGTGATGCGCAACACGCCGGTGCGTTGGGCGTCGGCATCGAATCCGGGCGAGTCGATGATGATCTTGCCGCGCAGACGCTCGCTGTTACAGGTCTTGAGCTGGAGATAGGTATCGATGCGGCTGCCCTCGCCGCCGGCGACCTCCTCGATGGCGTGCGACATCCGAAAGAAAGGGAAGCGCGGATCCGAGTCGAGCGCCACCCCGGGCAGGGTGCGACTGACGTCCTCTGGGCTGTAGACGATGACGGTGAAGCGGTCGTCGACGGCCTGGTTGCCCGAACGTTGCACTTTCTGCCCCAGGTAATAGTTGATGAAGGTCGACTTGCCGGACGAGAAGGTCCCAAGGATCGAGATCAGCGGCCACCAGGGGATCTGGGTCGCGAATGACTGGTTCGACTCCATCAGACCCATGCGATAGGCGACGCGGTCGAGTGCCCGAAAGCTCTGGACGACGTTCAGGAGCACGGGGTTTTCCTGCTCCAGGTGGGATTCGAGCTCGGACAGACGTTGCTGGAGGGCGTCGGCCGTGGACGTCATCGGGAAATTCCTCGGTTGCTTGATTGGGTTGAGGGCATGGCCGCGGATGTTGCGATGCGGCGGCAAGGGCGTGGCGCGGGTGCCACGAACAAATTGGCTAAAATCTTACACCCAACACAGGTTTGGACGGTAGCCGTGTCCGGATGTCGAATAGGACTCGAGGTGGACGCAACGAGGCGACCTACCACGCCGCCCAGCTCTAAAACTTAGTCTGGTTTGTGGGGCGCAATGACGAGCGTGCTCGATCGAGTCATGTTGGGTTGCTTGAATGTCTCATCAGGCTACAGGCATACTGCGCAATCGTTTGTTCAGACCACGTCATCGCCCCCTCGGGCGACCCCTGACCATCATAAAACGATTGGTGCGCGATCCGATGGGAAGCAAGACTTTAATCCCCCTTAGTGCCTGTCTAATCGCCTGCATGGCGACCCTCGCGCCCGTACCTGCAGGGGCGCAGACGGGTGAAATCTTCGTCGTCCAACAGGCCCAGGGCACGCCCACGGTCTCCTTGGGCGGAACAGTCATCCCTTATAAAGAAGTGACGCTTGCCGCCCAGCTTCCCGGCCGCGTGACCTTCATCGCCGGGCGCGAGGGCGACAGATTCGAGCAAGACAAACTGCTGGTGGCCATCGGCGACGAGGAGCTCGTCGCCAAACGCCACGCCCTGCTGGCCCAGCTGGCCGCCGCCGACGCCCAGCTGCGCAATGCCGGCGTCCAGTACACCCGCGAGCTCTATTCGCCTCAATCACGCAGTGCACCCGGCGGTATGGGGTTGCCCAATCTGTTCGATCAGATGTTCACCCGCCCGATGGAGACCTTCATCGGTGAACGCGATCGGGGTGCCGAACGCTCGGCCGACATCTTCGCCTCGGGTATCCAGATCCAGGAGGCCCAGAGCGCCATCATGCGTCTGCAGGCCGAGTTGAAGGCACTCGATTCCAAGATCCGCGATGCGCGCGGTATCGCACCCTTCGACGGTGTGATCGTCAAGAAACACGTCGAGGTCGGCGATACAGTTCAGCCAGGGCAGCCATTGCTGAACTTTGCCGACATCGAATATCTCCAGGTCGAGGTCGATGTGCCGGCCCGGCTGCGTCCGGGCCTGCGTGAAGGCCAGCTGGTGCAGGCGGAGATCGAGCCCGGCAGTCAGCGCGTCCCGGTGCGCGTGGCCCAGATCTTCCCCATGGCTGACCCCCAACGTCACACGGTCAAGATCAAGTTCGATGTGCCCCAGGGCGTCTCCGAACCTGGCATGTACGCCAAGGTGCTGGTGCCGGACGAGGGCGCGCCGGCGCGCTCCAACCCGGTTATCCCGCTCAGCGCGGTGCGCTACAACGGTAGCTTGCCAGGGGTCTATGTGCTCGACGAGCGGGGCGAGCCTCAGTTACGCCTGATTCGCGTCGGTGAGGAATTGAGCGGTGGCTTCGTCACAGTCTTGAGCGGACTGCGCGTCGGCGAGCGCGTGTTGGCCAATCCGGGGCCGCAGATCAGCGCAGGCTGGTCGAAGGACACCGTGCCGGATCGTTGAAGAAGCGGATCTAAAATCCTCTAAACCCTGGATCCTAGACCGGATATGAATCAAGACATCGACTCACCGTTGGGGACCAACGTGCCTCAGGCGATCAACGGCGAATCCCCTGGGATCGCTGGACGCATGGCGCGGTTCTTCATCCGCTCGCCGCTCTCACCGCTGTTCTATGCCGCCATGCTGATGATGGGTCTCCTGGGTCTGATCATGACCCCTCGTCAGGAGGATCCCCAGATCTCGGTGCCCATGATCGACATCTTTGTCCAGTATCCGGGTGCCTCGGCGCAGCAGGTGGCCAACCTGGCCATCCAGCCGCTCGAACGGATCATGAGCGAGATCCCGGGGGTCAAGCATGTCTACTCGGCCTCGCAGCGCGCTCAGGGCCTGGTGACGATCGAGTTCGAGGTCGGCGAGCCCATGGGTCCGTCCTTGGTCAAGGTGAACGACAAGCTCGCCTCCAACATGGACAAGGTCCCGCCGGGTGTGCTGCCGCCCCTCGTGCGCAGCAAGGGGATCGACGACGTGCCCATCGTCACCCTGACGCTGTGGTCGAAGGATCTGGACGGCGACGGTTCGCCCGATGTCGACGACGCCCAGTTGCGTCTGCTCGCGCAGGACGTGCTCCAGGCGCTCAAACAGGTCAAGAACACCGGCAATGCCTTCATCGTCGGTGGACGGCGCGAGCAGGTCACGATCAACGTCTCACCCGAGCGGCTCTCGGGCTATCGCATCAGCCTCGATCAGGTCGCACAGACGCTCAAGAGCGCCAACGCCGAGGCGATCGCCGGCGGGGTTGAGAGCGGCGGGGCGCGTTTCTCGGTGACCACCGGTGCCTTCTTGACTGGGGTCGAGGATATCAGCCGACTGGTGGTCGGCACCTACAACAACGTGCCCGTCTACATGCACGATGTCGCCGAGGTGCGACTCGGGCCGGAGGAAGACGCCTCGCAGCTGGTGAGCTACTACACAGGCCCAGCCTCCGAGATCAGCGAGCGCGCCGATGGGCGCCCAGCCGTCACCATCGCCATCGCCAAGAAGGAACTGACCAATGGCGTGACTGTGGCCAATGCCATCATCGCCAAGGTCGAGGAACTCAAGGGCTCGCGCATCCCAGCCAACGTCGAGGTCAGCGTCACCCGCAACTATGGCGAGACGGCCAACGACAAGGTCAACGAGCTGATCTTCAAGCTCATCGTCGCCACCTTCTTTGTCTTTGTGCTGGTGCTGGTGGCCTTCCGTGCCCTGCGTCCGGCGATCGTGGTCATGTTGGTCATCCCAGTCGTGCTCTTCATGACCGTGTTCACGGCCTGGATCTGGGACATGACCATCGACCGGGTGAGTCTGTTTGCGCTCATCTTCTCGATCGGCATCTTGGTCGACGATGCCATCGTGGTGGTCGAGAACATCTACCGCCGCTGGCTAGAAGAGGGGCGTACCGATGATGAGACCGCCGTCGATGCGGTGCGCGAGGTCGGCAACCCAACCATCCTCGCCACCTTCACCGTCATCGCCGCCCTGCTGCCGATGGGCTTCGTGAGCGGTATGATGGGGCCCTACATGGCGCCGATTCCAAAACTCGGCTCGGTGGCCATGTTCATCTCGCTGTTTGCCGCCTTTGTCTTTACGCCCTATCTGGCCATCTCCAGGTGGCTGCGGCCGACGATGGGCTATCTAACGGCGGCCGAAAAGCGCGAACACAAGGGCTCCGAGCGGCTGGAGCGCTTCTTCCGGCGCGTACTCACACCCTTGATGGAGAATCCGCGTCGGCGCGCGCTGTTTCGGCTGACACTCTGGGGCACCTTCCTCTTCACCTGCTCGTTTTTCTATTTTCATTGGGTGGTGGTGAAGATGCTGCCGCTCGACAACAAACCCGAGTTCTCGGTCGTGATCGATCTACCCGAGGGTACGGCCCTGCCAGTGACGGCCAATCTGGCCCATCGTATGGCCGAGGAGATCCGCACCATCGAGGAGGTGACGGCAGTGCAGCTCTACGCCGGCACCGCGCGTCCATTCGACTTCAACGGCATGGTGCGTCACTACTATCTGCGCTCCGAGCCCTGGCAGGCCGAGCTCCAGGTCCAGCTCACCCACAAGAGCAAACGCAAGCGCAGCAGTCACGAGATCGCGGTCCAGGCGCGCGAGCTGCTCCAACCCCTCAAGGCGGGTACGGGCGCGCGCATCGCCGTGGTCGAGATGCCGCCCGGCCCCCCGGTGCTGCAATCCGTGGTCGCCGAGATCTATGGCCCCTCGCCTGAGATGCGCCGCCAGTTTGCGCGCGACCTGACCGCGATCTTCGAGCAGGCCGAGAGCACGCGCGACGTCGACAACTATCTGCGCGATCCCTTCGACTACTGGCGTTTCGAGGTCGACACCGAAAAGGCGATCCGGCGCGGGATCTCGGTCGAGACCATCAACCGCAATCTGTCGATGGCGCTCGGCGGAACGACGCTCGGCGACATCAAACAGCAATCGGGGCGTCAGAGTGGTCACGAGCCGATCCAGATCCTGCTCCAGGTACCGCTCGCGGAGCGTTCGCAGATCCAGCGTCTCGGTGATCTGCCGATCCAGTCGAACTTTGGCTATACAGTACCGCTGAGTGAGCTGGGTGTCTTCCAGCGCGCCGTCGAAGACGACCTCATCTATCACAAGGATCTGCGTCCGGTCGAATACGTGGTCGCGGATGTCGGTGGTCGCTTGGGCGCCCCCGTCTACGCCATGTTCCAAATCCAAGATCTAATGGCCAAGACCGACTATCGGGCGCCGGACGGCACGCGCCCGGCGGGCACAGCCGGTTTTGGTGATGCCTTCTATTGGCTGGGCCCGCCACCCGACGACAGCCGTCTGGCCTGGGAATGGGGCGGCGAGTGGACCGTTACCTATGAGACCTTCCGCGACATGGGGGCAGCCTTCGTCGTGGCGCTACTCCTGATCTATATCCTGGTGGTCTGGGAGTTCGGCAACTTCCGCATCCCGCTGGTGATCATGGCCCCGATCCCCCTGACCCTGCTCGGCATCATCCCGGCCCATGCCGTGATGTTCGCGCTGGGCAAGGGCGGCGAGTTCACTGCGACCTCGATGATCGGCTGGATCGCGCTCGCTGGCATCATCGTGCGCAACTCGATCCTGCTGGTCGATTTCGCCATCCATGAGCTCCAGAAGGGCGTGCCCGTGACCGAGGCCATGATCCGCGCCTGCAAGATCCGCACGCGCCCGATCCTGATCACGGCCCTGGCGCTGGTGGCCGGATCGAGCGTCATCATCACCGACCCGATCTTCCAGGGCATGGCGATCTCGCTGCTCTCGGGTGTGCTGGTCTCGACCCTGCTGACGCTGGTCGTCATCCCGCTTGGTTGTGTGGCGGCGCAGGAAGACATGTGCCGTGTGGCAGCCGCCTCGATGCCGCCCGGGGTCGATATACCCTGTCTGCTGGAACGCGAGGGACGGGAGCCGACGGCGGCCAGGCTGTCCCCCGGGATCCCCAAGTCCAAGGGGCTGATCCTGCGTCTGTGGGGCGGCCTGGTCGAGGCCTTGGTACTGGTTTTCTATCTGGTGCGCGGCATCTTTCTTCTGATCGGCGAGGCGTTCAAGGGCTTGACGGCCAAGAGGTCCAGGCCGGCGCCGCGTCATTCTGTCCCTCCGAGTACCCAGTGGGCTTCGGCAACCTCGACGCCGACTGCCAACGAGACCAAGTCAAGGGCCGAGACGGATCCTGTGACACCCGGTCCTGCGGTCAAAACGACAGCCAATGCGTCGCCCCAAGAAACCGCCACGACCAGGCACGCGACCAGACCCAAATCGACGACGGGCGAGAACCGCAAGATCGCGACAAAACCGCGTAAGACGACCAGACGCGGAATTCGCCTGAAGGACGACACGCCGTCTGACTCGAATTGAGTCGTGCCGGGCTCATTCCGGGGGGATGCCCTGTTGTCTGGCGTTGATTCGGAGAGGGTTTAAGTATTCAATTCAGACAATCCAAACCACGTCTCTGCTGGACGCTCGTCGTGATGGCCTGGTGTTGGATCCTGGCCGGACGAGATGTTTGACGGGTGGTGCCATGTATTGGCTCATGTTGTTCGCGGGGATCGCGGTACCGATCATGGCGTTGGCCCAGTCTCGCTTTCAGGCGCTGGAACCCGACTATACGCAAGGCTACGAGCGGTCCGATTCGCCGCGCGCAGACCAGCCGGGGGTGGATCCCGGATACTGGGTGTTTCCCGATGGAACACGTTCGGGACCGCTCGGATCGGAGGCCCCCAGGTTCGGCCAACCGCCCGTGACGGAGACCGGCGCAACGCCCAAGTATCGCTTTCGCGGTGATCCGCCGCCGGGTGAAGGCCGGTCCGTTGCGCCAGACTCCGACCTGAGATTCAGGCCACTCACACCCAGAGAGCGCGAGCGTCAGGGGCCGACCACGCGCTGGCGACCGACGGACGAGGAGCGTCGCGGCGCGCTGACCGAGCGCCCGACACTGTTCGACACCCTGGTGCCGGGTGAACCAGGGTGGCCCGACCCCTGGAACCGACCGCCCTGACTTCGGACATCGCCCGAGTGTGCGCCGAACCAAGCGATCGTTATGATCTGGAACCCGAAAAGATGATGAGAGGAGAGCAAGCACCATGAGAGTCGATAAACACGCGCACTGGTTGATCCTTGCTGGACTGTTCCTGACGGCCTCGGCGCGTGCCGAGATCGCCGGCGTCCAGTTCTCGGCGGATACGGTCAGTCGCGGCCCCGACGGCCAGGTGAGCACCGGCAAGATGTATGTCGGCGCCAACCGGATGCGGGTCGAGATGTCCCACCAAGGCCAGCAGATGATCCGCATCCACGATCAAAACCGTCAGATGGAATGGGTCATCCTGCCCGATCGCCAGGCGTACATGGAGCGATCGGTGCCGATGGCTGGGGTGACCCCAGGATCGATGCCGACACACTCGGCCGAGATCAATCCCTGTCAGGGCATCCAGGGGTTGACTTGCACCCGAGTCGGCGAGGAAGACGTCGCCGGGCGCAGGGCAGTCAAGTGGGAGATGTCGATGACGCACGAGGGCCAAACCCTGACCGGCGCTCAGTGGCTAGACGTTGAGCGCGGTCTGCCGCTCAAGTACCAGATGCCCAACGGTCAAGCCATGGAACTGCGGATGCTCGGCACCGAGTCGATCGCCGGACGCCGTGTCGAAAAATGGGAGATGACGACTACCACACCTGACGGACAACCTGTCCAGTCGCTGCAATGGTACGACCCGGAATTGAAGCTTGCGGTGCGTGAGGAGTTTCCGGGCGGTTTCGTGCGCGAACTGACCAATATCCAGGTCGGTCCACAACCAGACGCGCTCTTCACCATCCCCCCGGGCTACTCCAAGATAGAGCCACCGCCTGCACCACAGCGTTGAAACCTTGAGCAAGGGGCGGCAGCTTGATCACGGCCTCGGGTCGAGCCGCCGCTTAAGTCTTCGCGCAAACATCACACAATCTCTAGGCGTTGCGGACATGACCTCAGTATGATCACGATCGTTGGAAGTTTGAAGGGCGGATCGGGCAAGAGTACGCTGACCTTCAATCTGGCCGTTTGGTTGGTCATGGCCGAGGTGGACGTGATGCTCGTCGACGCCGACCCTCAGGCCACCCTGACCGACGTGGTCGATGTACGCAACGAGGAAGGGTTCAAGCCCAAGATCAGGGTCTTCGACAAGGACGCGCTGACCGAGTCGCGTCTGCGCGAGGCCGAAGAGACGCTGATCGATGTGGGTACCTCCGACATGGAGAGCCTGCGCCGAGCGCTTGCGCTCTGTGATCGGATCGTGATCCCTGTGCCCCCCTCGCAGGCCGATATCTGGTCGACCCAGCGCTTCATCCAGATGATCCAAACGATCGAACGCAAGGCACCGCCTGAAATCATCAGCTTCATCAATCGCGGCGACACCCATCATGCCGTCCAGGAGACCAACGAGACAGCCGCCGCGCTTGTCGCCATACCCGGACTGCGCTTCATCAAGCCAAGGCTTTCCCAGCGCACGGTCTTCCGGCGCTCCTTCAGCGAGGGCCTGGCGGTGTTCGAGTTGGAACCACGCGGCAAGGGCACGCGCGAGTTCATGACCCTGACGGCGGCGCTCTATCCAGGTCTCGTTAGTTAATGGGTGTAACACCCAGACCGAGAATCCATCATGCCAGACAACGAGACCCCAGGTAGCAGTCGCGAAACGGAGATCCAGGCTGCGGTGTCTGGATCCGGATCCTTCGAGACTCAGGTCAACGCCTATGCGATCGATCGCCTGTCACAGGCCTTCGAGACCAGTGCCAAGCGCTGGGAGCTCATCGTCTATCCCTCGCTGTTTGCCTTCATCATCCTGGCCGCCTATGGCTTCTATCTGGTCTTCAGTCTGGCCAAGGATGTGCATTATCTGGCGATCAGCGTCGACACCAACATGACGGTGATCGCCAGCAACATGCAGTCGATCTCGGACAATGTCGCTCAGATGGGCCGTAACGTGCGTCTCATGACGGCGAGCGTCGAGTCCATGGCGCAGGACGTCGATACGCTCCGGCCCATGCTGGCCAGCATCCAGGAGATGGACCACTCGATACGCATCATGACCCAATCGACCGCCAGCATGGGACAGGACATGGCCGTGATGAATCAGAGCATCAGCCGACCGATGCAGTTTATGAACTGGTTCATGCCTTGGTAGGCAAACAGGGTCAAACCTCGTTGATCCATTGACGGATGCAACCACCCGCCTTTACAAGGGTTCGTCGATCAGATCGATCTCGACCCGACGGTTGATCCAAGGGCCGAGTTGCTTCTCTTGCTCGCGGGAGAATTTCGGCTCGGACATCCCCTTGCCCTCATGGCTGAGGCGGGATGCAGCGATCCCGTTGCGGCGCAGGATCAAGGCAATGTCGGCGGCACGCCGCTCCGACAAGACTTGGTTGTTGCTTGGCAGACCCCGGCTATCGGTGTGAGTGACGACATGGATCCGGATGTGCTTAGCGTTTTTCAGACGTTCGGCGAACCTGGCGAGCAAGGCGCGCGCGCCCTCGTCCAGGGCCACGCTGCCGTCGCGAAACTGAATGAGACGTGAGAAATCGGCCCGAATATGATTGGGGGTGAGGCGTTCGACCGGGATGGACAGTGCGGTGAGCTCGGATGCGAGCCAGCTCAGTCCGGCGCTATCGGTGGCGGGTTCAACGGATACGCCAAGCACACTCGACCGCGCCTCGGGCAGTGCCGGCGCCTCGACCCTGGGTTCCATTTCGATTTCGCTCGCCCCAACCTCTGTCTTCAAGGTATCCGGGGCTGGCGCTGTGTCGGCGTTCGATTCGGGTTTGGACAACGGCTCGGCGCCGGGTGCTTCAACAATGGCTTCGGCAAGCGGATGACTAGGTTCCTGAGCCAGGCTGACCAGGACATCGAAGCGCGATACCTCGGATACCGACTCCGTTCCTGCCGGGGCTGACAACTCAGCGCGATCCGCGTCGGATACGCTGATCGATTCGGGGCTTGCGGCAAGCGGGCTGAGAGGCGGTTCAGAGGCATCCAGACCGTGCGTCTCCTGTTTGGTCGAGGACGCGATGGGGGCTGGACCTGAGTTCAGGATATACCAGCCCACCAGTCCGATCCCGGCCAGGACTCCGACCGCCACGGCGGCAATCTCCCAGCCCTGGCGCCGATCGCTCTGCCTGAACTCGAATGCCCTGTCTTCCAGGGCGTGCAGTCGTTCCGCTGCGCTCCAGCGTGCATAGTCGAAACCGACCAGGGTGGTGCCCGATACATGAGGTTCGGCGGGGGCCTGGAGTCTGGGCGCCGCCGTCTCGGTCGGCGGCGGTGATTTCTCGGGCACCGGGGACGGCGCGACAGCCGTGTGCTCGGTCCGAGTCGTCCGGGGCGGGAGCCCCCGTGATTGCTGTTCCTCGAAGGTGCGGATCTCCTCCTCCAGTTCCTCGGCCAGGATCGGTCGATACTCGGGCAAGGGCTCGATCTGTTCGCCGTCGATTGCGAACAGCAGGTGCGCACCGTCAGAGCGCACGAAGGTGTCGATGAAGCGCGCGTCGATCCGCGATTCACCCTCGCCGTATGCGAAGACCAGCGCCGTGTCGCAGATCAGGTTGATGAGCCTGGGGATGCCTCGACTGTAGTGGAAGATGGCATGGCAGGCCTCGGGGGTGAAGATGTCCGAACGGCCGCCGGCGCTCCTGAGACGATGCCGGACGTAGCGACAACTGTCCTCTAGACTCATGCGCCCGAGATGATAGGACGCCGAGATGCGCTGGCTGAACTGTTCGAGTCCAGCCTGACGCAGCCGATCGCGCAATTCAGGCTGACCGAGCAGCAGCACCTGGAGCAGGATGTCGCGCTCGGAGTTGACGTTGGACAGCAGCCGGATCTCTTCGAGCGTGTCGCGACCGAGATTCTGCGCCTCGTCGATGATGAGCAGCGTCTTGCGCCCCTTGGCGTATTGATCGGCCAAGAAGTCGACGAAGGCCCGATGCTGGGCGACGTAGTCATGCGACGCCTGGATGTCGAAGGTCGCGCAGATCCAGTCCAGGAGGCGACCGAGCGGCTGCTGGGTGCACGAGATGAGTCCGACGGTCATGTCCTGTTCGAGCCGACCGAGCAGGTAGCGTATCAGGGTCGTCTTGCCCGATCCGATTTCGCCCGTGATGACGGTGAAACCAGGCTGGTTATAGAGGCTATATTCGAGGAGCGTCAATGCCTGGCGATGGATCTGGCTAGGGTAGAAGAAACCCGGGTCAGGCAGGAGTGAAAAGGGTTTGTCTTGGAAGCCGAAAAAGGATTCATACATCGTTCGGGGCACCTAAACCATGTCGGAGTGCCTGGCGTCTCCCCAAACCCGCTGGCTCAGGTCTGGACCTCGAGCGTGGTCGAGGGGCGCTGGAGAAAATTCCCCTGCACATAGTCAACGCCCGCCGTCCAGAGCACGGTCAGGGCGCGTGCATCCTCAACACCGGTGACGACACTCCTGACGTTGAACTCGCGTGCCAGGGTCGCAAGCTGCACGAGCCGCTGTTGTTTGGCGCTGTCGTCGGCCAATCCCTGCGCCAGGGACGGTCGGAGGAGCACAAAATCGAGCGCAAGCGCCTGGAGCAGCATCTCGGGGCGCTCGGTGGTACCGAAATGGTTGACGGCCACGCGGCACTTGATCTTGTGCAACGTCTCGACCAGCTTGCCGATACTGGCCAGGTTGCCGACGACGACGTCCTCCCGAAATTGAATCGTCAACCAGTTACCGCGTACATCGAACTCACGCAGACAGTCGCAGATCCAGAGCACGGTGTTTGGGTTGCGCAGGGTGTCCTCGGACAGGTTGACGAACAGACTGAGACTGTGACCGGCGCGCCGCCGCTGACCGATGACATCGATGGCCGAACGAAGGGTCCACCTGTCGAGTTCCTCGATTAGACCGCGACGGATCGCCGCGCCGATGAAATCCTTGGCCTCGAGCAGGTTTTCGTCTTCGTCGAAGAGTCGCAGCAGGACGCTGTAGTTCTCCTGGCTGTCGCCCATGAGACTGATGATGGGCTGATAGACCAGCTTGAGCTGATCGTTGTGCAGGGCGTACTCGATCTTGTGCGCGATCGTCGCCTCGTCATCCCCCCCGGCGGGAGCACTCGTCTTAGGCCCGCCTCCCACGGCCTGGCCCACATAATGGTGGCCGATACAGAGCCGGTAGGCGGCGTTGATGATGTCCTCAGGCGCCGAGGCGCGATCCCTCACCAGGAAATAGCCGATCTGACAATCGGGCACAGTGGCGTCTTGCACAGATGCGCGCATGGGCAGGCGTGCCTGGGCGCTCAGCTCGGCAGCCAGGGCCTGGGCGCCGTGCTCGTCGAGCCCATCGACGATGAGTCCGAATCCATTCTCGCTCACGCGCACAAGGGACCCGCGCCCGCCGATGAGTCTGCTTAGGGTATGACTGAACTCATCGAGCAGTTCAAGCCCGATCGACAGCCCCATCTCCCGCATCACGTCGGAGATCTTGGCGACACGGATATAGAAGATGGCGAAGGGGCGGATGACGAGGCGCTGCTCGTCGATGTGAGATTCGATCTCGGCGATCAGAGGCGCAAGTCCAGCGGTTGGCGGGGCAGTGGCAACAGCATAGATGGGTGGCGTCTCGATCGGCTGCAGGATGAGGCGCAGACAGGACTCGCCCTCGAATTCGCTTGGAGAGGCGAGTAGGCGGGCATCAAAACGTGTCGCATCGGGTCGCCGACAACCGACGTCGAGCAGAACGATGGACCCAGGGTCGGCGGGGCCAGTCGACTTAAGCAGGTCACGGATCGCAGCGTGATACTCGGGCTCGAAGAGATCGAGCAGGGGTGTGGATAGCACCTCC
The DNA here is from genome assembly GCF_009664085.1 of Thermochromatium tepidum ATCC 43061. Lineage (NCBI taxonomy): Bacteria > Pseudomonadati > Pseudomonadota > Gammaproteobacteria > Chromatiales > Chromatiaceae > Thermochromatium > Thermochromatium tepidum. The sequence goes on from NZ_CP039268.1 coordinate 67,595, forward strand.
TCGGTCGAGAGCTGCCCAAAGAGCCGCGCATAGGACTGGTTGACCTCGAGGTGCAGACCATCCTGGACGAAGGCCACGCCGGCGCGTGTGACCTCGGCAAGCTGCAGGATACCCTGTTCGCACTGACGCAGACGGCCATTCAGCGCCTCGGCGGCCTGCCTGGCCTTCAGATCGGCCAGCTCACGCGCCACGCTCAATCGCAGATGCTCCGGGTCGGCGCGGCGCACGATGTCGCGCACACCGAAACGCCTCGCCCTCGCCGCCTCGGTCTCCCACTGCTCCGGATCGGCGAGCAGGATCAGGGGGATCGTTGTCTTCAGGCGTTTGTAGGCGGATAGAACCTTGTCGACCTCGACGTCTCGGTCATAGCCGCAGCAAAGGATAAGGTCACAACCGCGCGCGGTGATCACCTTGTCGAGGTGCTCGGCACCCGGGATCGAGAGGCTAAGCTCGGCCAGCCGTGCCTCGCGGAGTGTCGCCATCAATCGCTCAGCCTCACTGGTCTCGGATGTGACGATGAGCAGCGTCGGTTGTTGACTGTGCGTAGGCATACGGGTGTCTTTCGAGTCAGGTCCATCGCTGATGGGGCGATTATCGGTCTTCCCGGCCACAAAGGAAAAGCACCGGATACGCTTTATTCGAGCGGCTGCTTGGCGGGCGCCCCAGGTATCTCGCGCACCAGGCGCGGCACCAGATAGCCGGGCAGACGGGTGCGCAGCTCAGCCAGTAGGCGTCGGGCCTCGACGTCGCTCACCTGGAAATGGGCGCTGCCGGCGACTGGATCCAGTCCATGCAGATAGTAGGGCAACACGCCGCACGCGAAGAGCCGTTCGCTCAACTCGACCAGGGTCTCGACCCGATCGTTCACGCCAAACAGCAGGACGCTTTGGTTGAGCAGGGTGACTCCGGCGGCGCGCCAGTCGAGCAGGGCCAAGCGCACGGATTCATCCAGTTCATGCGGGTGGTTGGCCTGGATCACCAGGGTGCTCGCCAGTCGGCCCGCTGTCAGGCGGGCCGCCAGTCGTGCGGTCAGGCGCACGGGTGACACGACCGCCAATCGACTGTGCAGGCGCAGACGCTTGAGATGGTCGATGTGCTCCAGCCCCTGGATCAGCGCGTCGAGCCGGTCGTCGTCGAGCATCAACGGGTCGCCGCCGCTCAGGATCACTTCGGTCAGGCTGGGATCGCTGGCGATCTCCTCCAGCGCCCGCTCCAGGTGAGTTTGGTTCGGTCCTAGGGCCTGATAGGGGAAATGGCGACGGAAACAGTAGCGACAATGGATGGCACAGAGGCCGGTCAGCATCAGCAGGGCTCGTCCTGCGTACTTCACCAACAGTCCGGGGGCGCGTTCGGCAGCGGTGTCTCCGACCGGATCAGCGACATAGCCGGCAACCGGCCGGCGCTCGGCGGCCAGCGGCAGCACCTGGCGTAGTAGCGGATCCTCAGGATCTCCAGGGCGCATGCGCTCGGCAAAGGCGCGCGGAACACGCAGACCGAAGGACTCGGGTTCATCGTCCAGATCCGGTAGCTGACTTCGTTCCAGACCGAGAAAGGCGAGCAGCGCATCGACCTGGGTAAAGACCCTGACCTGTTCATACTCCCGCCGCTCGCTCTTACAAGCCTCCAGCCTTCGCGATAACATTATCCGCTTAACTTCTACAGGCAATGAGGATGACATGGCGTTCTACAGCACCAACGAATTCAAGGGCGGACTCAAGATCATGCTGGATGGGGATCCATACAGCATCCTCGAGAACGAGTTCGTCAAGCCCGGCAAGGGACAGGCCTTCAACCGTGTCCGGGTGCGCAACCTGAAGACCGGGCGTGTGATCGAGAAGACCTTCAAGTCCGGCGACACCGTCGAGGCGGCGGACGTGCATGATACCGACATGCAGTATCTCTACAACGACGGCGAGGAATGGCACTTCATGCACCCGGAGAGCTTCGAGCAGATGACCGCCACTGCAGCCGCCGTCGGCGAGGCGGCCAAGTGGATCAAGGAGAACGACATCTGCAAGGTCACGCTCTGGAACGGCACGCCGCTGACGGTCGAACCACCGAACTTCGTGGTGCTCAAGGTCGTCGAGACCGACCCCGGTGTGCGCGGAGATACCTCGGGCGGTGGCGGCAAGCCGGCTACGCTCGAAACCGGTGCCGTGGTGCGCGTGCCCCTGTTCGTGCAGACCGATGAGCTGATCAAGGTCGACACCCGCACTGGCGAATACGTCTCGCGCGTCAAGGACTGATGTCCGAGGGTTCAGACTTAGACTGGCGACCGAACGCCAGCCTGGCGGTGATTCGGGCGCGCGCCGAGATCTATGCCAAAATCCGGGTGTTCTTCTGCGAGGCTGGGGTTCTAGAGGTCGAAACGCCCATCCTGTCGCGCGCGGCGGTAACGGATCCGGCCCTGGTTAGCCTCTCGACCCGGGTCGACATCGCCGGCTTCGGTCCCAACCGTCCGCTCTATCTCCAGACCTCACCTGAGTTCGCGATGAAGCGGTTGCTGGCCGCCGGGAGCGGACCGATCTATCAGATCTGCAAGGTCTTCCGCGACCAGGAGCGAGGCGTCCGTCACCATCCCGAGTTCAGCCTGCTGGAGTGGTATCGTCCAGGCTGGAGCTACGAGCGCCTGATGGATGAGGTCGAGGCATTGGTCCGCATGGCCCTAGACCGCCCAACCCTGTCGAGCGAGCGCATCGGCTATCGCGATCTGTTTCGCGAGCGACTCGGGATCGATCCCTGGCAGACCGAGGTCGCCCAGCTGCGCGCCGCTGCCGAACGTGCCGGGCTCCAGGGTCTGGATGGGCTCGATCTGGAGCGCGACGGCTGGCTCGATCTGCTCCTGACCCGCTGTCTCGAACCCGGACTGGGTCGGGGATGTTTGACCTTTCTGTACGACTATCCGCCGAGTCAGGCCGCCTTGGCGCGGCTTCGCACGAGGGATGGGGTTCGGGTTGCCGAGCGCTTCGAACTCTATGTCGAGGGAATCGAACTGGCCAATGGGTTCGGCGAGCTGATCGATGCCGACGAGCAACGCGCACGTTTCTTGTCCGATCTCGACGTCAGGCGTGCCCAGGGGCGATCCGAACCGCCGCTTGACACATCCCTGCTCGCGGCGCTCGCGCATGGGATGCCAGATTGTGCCGGGGTAGCGCTCGGGCTCGACCGACTGCTGATGCTCGCGACCGGCGCCGAGCACATCGATTCCGTGTTGAGCTTTGCCATCGAGCGTGCCTAGGATTTCGAGGCGTTTGACAAAACCCTATGTTCAGCCGCTTGCATCCTCTGATCGGTCGCGGTATCCACTGGGTCGGTCGCTTTGACCTCCCCGCGCTGTGGCGTGAACGCCTGAACCTCGGCATGGCTTACGCCCCGATCGCCATGGCCAGTGGCGAACGCTGGCTGTTACGCTGGGCCGGGGTTGGGACGATCCTTGGACTCGGTCTCTACCTGATCTGCGGCTATCACGCCGGCTTCCCTCGGCTCAATGTCCTCGCCGCCGCGTATCCAAGCTGGATCTGGGCCTGTCTTACGGCTCTGGGTGACGAGCGCGCGCTATTCGCCCTCACACTCTTCTTCTCGCTGCGTCGGCCGCGACTGTTCTGGACCCTGATCCTGTCGGCGCTGATCGCGATCGCCGCCAGTCGCGGACTGAAGGTGCTCCTCGACACCGCCAGGCCGCCGGCAGTGCTGGCGGCGGATGCCTTTCACCTCATCGGCCCGGCGCTCAAGCGCATGAGTTTTCCGTCCGGACATAGTGTTTCTATTGTCGTCTTCTGTGGCGTGTTGATGCTGCATACGCGCTGGATCGAGTGGCGTGTGTTATTGCTGCTGATCGCGCTCTTGGTGGGCGCAAGCCGGGTCGCCGTCGGGGCGCACTGGCCGATCGATGTGATCGCGGGATTGACGCTGGGGGCGCTGTCAGCCTGGCTCGGCGGACGGCTCGCCCTGCGTTGGACAGGGCCTGCGTCCAGGTTAGACGTGCATCTGACCTGCGTGGTGCTGGCCGCTGTGATGGCCTGCGGCCTACTCTTCGACGATGGAGGCTATGCGCAAGCGGCGCTCATGCAGCGTCTGCTTGCGCTCGGTGCGCTGGCGAGCGCCATCTGGTCGTATATTGTCGGCCCGTTAGTTAGCCGTAAACGCGCCACAAGGCCACTGGGATCCGGGCGCGACTTTAGCTGAGTTCGGGTGTCTCGCCCGTCTCGATATAGATGATCTGCTCGGCGATGTTGGTGGCGCGGTCGGCGACCCGCTCATAGTGGTGCGCGATCCAGAGCAGCTGCATCCCCAGCAGACAGGAGGACTCCCTCTGGTCGCATAACCAGGTGATGACGTCGCGGATGGAGGTCTCTTCCAAGGCATCGACCTCGCTCTCACGTGCCACCGCGGCACGTGCCCGATCGGCGGAACCGTTCTCGGCATAGACGGCCATGACCTGGGTGAACATCGCCAGCGCGATGTCGCCCATGATCCCGATGCGCTTGGCGGGCTCGATCGGGAGCGGAGACGCGGGGGCCCGAAGCAGGATGCGCGCGACATCGGCGGCATGGTCGGCGATACGCTCTAGCTCGCTGATGATCTCCAGTGTGGCCCCGATCAGGCGCAGATCCCGGCCAGCCGGCTGGTGTGAGGCCAGTACCACCAGGGTCTGTTGTTCCAGCGCGCGCCGCCCCTGGTTGATGACGGTATCATCGGCGATGATCGCCTGGCACAGGGCCGAATCCTGGTTGCGCAGGGCCTCAAGGGAGCGATGCAGGCCGGTGGCGACCTGGTCGGCCATCGACAACAAGCCCGTACGCAGGGCTTCGCGTTTCTTTTCGATCAAGAGTTGCATCGCTTCCATCTCGTTCAACCCAGTTTTTGAAAGGCGGTCTGGCCGAGTATAGCGAGCGGATTTGACCATTCGGTGACGGCTCAGGACGAAGGCTCATCAGGTGCCACCTGTGGCCAAGCACTCAGGATGGCCTGCACCAGGGTGGCGAGCGGGATGGCGAAGAAGACACCCCAAAATCCCCAGAGTCCGCCGAAGACCAGGATGGCGACGATGATGGCCACCGGATGCAGATTGACCACCTCCGAGAAGATCAGGGGCACCAAGACATTGCCGTCGAGCGCCTGGATGATACCGTAGGCGAGCGCCAACCAGGCGAACTGGGCCGACCAGCCCCACTGGAACCAGGCCACCAGGAGCACAGGCACGGTGACAACCGCCGCCCCGATATAGGGGATGATGACTGAGAGCCCGACCAACAGCGACAGCAGCATCGCGTATCTCAGCCCGAAGGCATAGAAGGTGACGAAGCTCACCGCCCAGACGATGAGGATCTCCCAGACCTTGCCACGGATGTAATTGGAGATCTGGCGGTCTACGTCGCGCCAGACGTGCCCGGCGATCCCATGATGCTCGGGCAGGTACTGTCTGAACCAGCCGAGGATGAGATCTTTGTCCTTCATGAAGAAGAACACCAGGATCGGCATCAGGATCAGATAGACCAGGATGGTGATGACACTGGCGACATTGGCGAGCGACCAGGACAGCACCTGCTGTCCGAAGGAGACGGCCTCGGTGCGCATGTACAGGATCAGCTCGGAGAGCTGGGCCTGGGTGACCAGTTCCGGATAGTGCTCGGGCAGATCCATCAGGAAGCGCGTGCCCTCGAAGACCATATTGGGAAGCTGCTGCACCAGATCCCGGATCTGACGCGACAGCAAGGGCAGGATGCCGACCAGGATCATAGCCAAGAAGGTGATGAAGAGCAGATAGACCACCAGCACACTCGGCAGGCGCGGCATTCCGCGTCGCTGGAATGCGCCGACTGCACCCTCCAGCAGATAGGCGATGACGATGCTGGCGAGCACCGGCCTGAGCATGTCGCCCAGGAAGAGCACGACCGCAAAGACGGTCGAAAGCAAGAGACTAAGAAAGACGATCTGCGGATTGGAGAGATTGCGCTTGAACCAGTGTGCGACGATGTTCATAACGCTAGGGCAGCCTTAGTCCTGCGCAGCGATCCCGGCACGATAATCACGATAATGGCGCGCAAAGAGCGCCTCCAGTTCATCGATGACCTCGTTCGCCGAACGCCCCTGGAGCACATGGGCCGACATCAGGGCGGACGTCTCGTGCAGCAGGGCGCGGGGCTCAAGCATGTCGTAGCTCTGGGAGAGACGCTTGATGGCAGCGACCACGCTTTCGTGCTCGGGCCTTGGCACAGGGTGTGGTTCGCGCGCGACAACGGGTTCGCGCTGACTTGCCCCGGCACGCGCGGCCAGAAAGTCGGCGAAGGCAAGCAGGGTCTCGCGTTCGCGAGACCCCAGGGCGCGCAGACACTTGAGCAGGCGTCGCTCGTCGGCGGAAATCGTGTTCGGATTCATTCGTTTGGGATCGGATCCAAATAAAATCCGCTTATATCACAGTCGCACGCCGTTTCGGTAGCCGCACCGGTCACGATCCGGTGTGTTCGCTCCTCGCGACCGGTCAGATCTGGGTCAAGGATGGATTGGCTGCCGGGTTTCGGTTATACCTAAGACGCGACCGGCGAGGGCGACGATCATTCAACGAACCGGTGTAGCCATGGGCGAGGGGAGGCGTTGGCAGCGACTGGCCGAGGTCCTGCTCAATCCGCATATAGACGACGCGGCGTTGGAGTCGGCGCTGAGGACGGCGCGCGAGCGCGCCTCGCTCCCGCTGCTCTGGCTCATCGGCAAGACCCAGTCGGGAAAGAGCTCGCTCATCCATGCCTTGACCGGCAGCCCGGCTGCCGAGATTGGCAACGGCTTCCAGCCCTGCACCCGCAGTTCGCGGATCTACGACTTTCCGGCTGAAGCGCCCGTGATCCGCTTCCTGGATACCCGTGGTCTGGGCGAGGTCGATTATGATCCGGAGGAAGACATCCGTTTTGGTGAATCCCAGGCCCATCTGCTGGTCGTGGTCATGAAGGCCGGCGATCTCGACCAGACTGCGGTGCTGGAGGTGGTGCGCACCGTGCGCCGGCGTCATCCCGAATGGCCACTGTTGCTGGTCCAAACCGCGCTACACGAGCTCTATCCACCGCGCTTCGAGCACCCCCAGCCCTATCCCTTCGCGACCGTGCCCTGGCCGGCGAGCCTGCCGTCCGACCTGATCCGCGCCCTGCGGATGCAGCGTGAGCTGGCCTCAGACCTTCCTGGACGCGCGCCGGCGCACTGGGTGGTCGTAGACCTCACCCGACCCGAGGATGGCTATGAACCCGCCGACTATGGCCTGGATGCACTCTGGGAGGCGATCGATACCCTCTCGGCCCTGCCGTTGCGACTTTTGCTCGGGCGCGATCCCGAGGTCCAGGACCTCTTCGATCGCGCCGCACACCCGCATATCCTCGGCTATACGCTGGCTGCCGCTGGTCTCGGGGCCTTGCCTGGGGTGGACCTGGCAGGGGTGCCCCTGATCCAGGCCAAGATGCTCCAGAGCCTGGCCGCACTCCATGGCCAGACCTGGGATCGCAGATCCATCCTCGAGTTTCTGGGGCTGCTGGGGGCTGGATTCGGGTTCTCCTATGGGGCGCGGATGGCGGGCCGGACCCTGATCAAGTTGGTCCCCTATCTAGGTCAGACCCTAGGCGCGGTCTGGGGGGCGAGCGCCAGCGGTGCGACCACCTTCGCGCTCGGTAAGGCCGCGGCCTATTATCTGCGTCGACGGAATCTCGGGCTGAGCACAGAGGCGCGTGCACTGCGGCGCGTGTTCGCCGATCAGATCAGCCAGGGGACCTGGATGGTGCGCGATTCGCTGGTCGGGGAGTGACAGGATCCATGTCGAAGGGGCGGAATAGTTTACAGTGCTGGCCGCACCCGCAAGGGTGCGGTGAAATCGACCGCGCTGACGCAGGACGTCGGCGTTGTTGCTCTTGAGCAGGGATAATGATCCTGATGGAACGGGTCAGACCTGATCCAGGCCCTGGCGGAGGCGCGGCGAAGATGAGCCGAATCGACCTCTGGTGGCTGGTGGCGCTGGGGTTGTGGTTGCTGCCCTTCGCCGTCCTCCTGTTGTTGGGGTTCGTTTGGCTCCATCAACACAGCGCCGTGCTTTACTGGCTCGGATCCAGCCTCGCCTGCGGACTGCTCGGATTCGGCCTTCAGGTGTGGCTCAGACGACGCGAGCGTCAGGCGCTCGTCCTGGAGCACGTGGGGCCGGACCCGGACTGGCCGCCGTCGGCCGAGGCGGCCTGGGTCTTGGTCGAGGATTGGGCCGAGTCGATCGACCCGGACAACTGGCCGCTCGACAAGGAGATGCGGGTCGGAGCACTTGCCCTGCTTACCCTAGAACGGGTCGCTCGGCACTTTCACCCCGAGGTCGAGCAGCCGCTACTCGAACTGCGAGTCCCCCATGCCTTGCTGATCATCGAGCGCGCGAGCCGCGACCTACGCCGCCGCATCACCGATCACGTCCCGCTGAGCCATCGCCTGACCGTCGGTGCCCTGGTGCGGGCCTATCGCTGGCGTGGTTTTGCCGAACGGATGTTCAATCTCTATCGCGCCGGTCGGCTGGCCCTCAATCCGGTCGGCGCACTGCTCAGCGAGGCAATGGGGCAGCTACACCAGCGTGGATTCGCGGCAGCGCGACAGGATCTCTATCGCTGGCTGCTCCAAGAATACGTGCGTCAGGTCGGACGCCATGCCATCGAACTCTATGGTGGGCTTCTGCCACTGAACGACGCCGAGCCGGTCGAGCGGTTGACCGAGGATTCGCAGCGCGACCTGGAGCGTGCCGTCGAGGTTGAGCGTGCGCCCCGTAAGGATCTAGACCAGGAGCCCCTACGTTTTTTGGTGCTGGGACGTTCGAATAGCGGCAAATCCAGCCTCATCAACGCGCTCTTCGGCCACCCGCGCGCTGCAGTCGACATCCTGCCTGACACCACGCGGGCGCTCACACCCTACCGGCTGGAGCTCAACGGGGTCGATCAGGCGTTGATCTTGGATTCACCTGGGGCCGATCGTCTGGGCTACAAGATACTGCACGACGCGGCCAACCTGGCCGATCTCATCCTCTGGGTGAGCGCGGCGCACCGACCGGACCGTCAGTCCGAACGCCAGATCTTGCACACCCTACGCACCGCTCTGGCGGCTCGGCTCGATCGCCGCCCGCCGCCGCTCCTGGTGGTGGTCACCCATATCGATCAACTGCGTCCGCTACGCGAGTGGCACCCCCCCTATGACCTCACGGATACCAACAACCTCAAGGCCATGAGCATTCAGGCGGCGGTCGCCGCCCTGGCGTCCGATCTCGAGGTACCAGTCGCCAATGTCATCCCGGTCTGTCTGGCCGAGGGGCGAATCTACAACGTCGAGGACACGCTCTGGACGGCACTCCTCGGGCAGCTGGACCGCGTCCAGCGCGCGCGGCTGTTGCGGTGTCAGGCGGTGCGGCGACGCGATGAGAACTGGACGCTGCTGCGTCGCCAGCTCGCCAATGCCGGGCGCTTTCTGCTGGCGTTGCCCGGACGCTCGTCGCGGCATTGAGGAAGGGCTTAAAGATCCAGCTGAGGGTCTTGCACGTGGCCAGTCATCCATGACCGGCCACGCCAATTACATTCGGATCACTCCGACCCGATCGATTTCTCCGACACGGCGATGAGTACGGGCGCCGTCAGCTCCGCCGGCAACTGGGTGAACTTCTCGACCAGCGACGGCCAGAGCAGGTTGTAGTACAGCTCGCCACGCACCAACGCCACCCCCTTGGCCGGGATCTCATAGTTCAGCTCGCGGGTCTCGTGCGGCTGGAGGCGTGTGTCATCCCCCGGCTTGGTGGCAGTCGGCGGCGGGGCGGGATTGCCCTGATCATCCGCCAGACCATAGGCAAAATAGGCACGCGGATCGTCCTTGGACGGATGATCGGCCGCGTTCTGCCACAGCACCTCGCCACTCGCATCATAGGCCGTCAGCTTCAGATAGAGGTTGCGGAAGGGCGCACCGGTCGGCATGGCGTGCGGTTGGAGGTTGCGAATCCAGACCTGGGCGGCGATCTTTTCTTTGTCCGCCTTGGTCGTCAGATCGAAGACGATCGAGCGCTTGAGCATCGCCTCGTGATGGCCACCGCCCATGCTGTGATCGGCGAATCCACCCGCGACCGGCATGTGACAGGTCTGACAGGCAACCTGACTCCCGCCCGCGATGAACTCCTTTCCGGTCTGACACAGCGGCACCCCCTGCGGGTTGTCGCGCTGATCATGGCAGCCCATGCAGGCATCCGAGGTCCGCAACTGACGCGGATTGGCCTCCATGGTCAGGGCTGGGATGGTCTTGCCGTCCAACTCGACCGGCTCGCCCAGATGCGGATTGGGCTTCTGATCGGGCACTGCATCGACCGCGCCGCCGAAGAGATCGTCAGAACGCGCCTTGAGCCGCTCCAGTTCGCGCGGGAAGCCGATGGGGGCCTGTAATCTATCGCTCAGGTCATAGGCCTTGATGCCATAACGCAGCTTACCCTCTGCGTCCTGGATGCCGTTGTAGGTCTTGAGGGTATGACAGGCGACACAGTTGACACCCTCAGTATAGGCCGGATGGGCATCGAGCTTGGTGGTCTGGTCGCGCGCGGCGTTGGGCGCATGACAGTACAGACAGAGCGGAAACTTGCCCGATTTCTTGTGCACCATGCCCTCGGCGGTCGGATCCCCAACCTCCTGCTGATAGAAGAGGCCATGGATGGGGTCGGAGAGCGCGGTACTCTTGGCGTGCATCGAACCCTTCCATTGGCGATAGATGTCCTCGTGACAGTTCGCACAGAGCTCGGATGAGACGCGGTGGATGGGTTCGGCCCCCGGCTCGGCCTGGGCAGCGGGCGCCTGGAGGATTAGCGCCAACAGCACCGGCCAGCCATTGGTCATACATGCGTATAGCGATCGCAGTCGTGTCATGGTCGTCACTCCTCGGCCTTGGGGTTTACTCGATGATGAAATCGAGCCTTGTTGTCATTGAGCATTTTTAATTGTGAGCAATTCCATGACGCCAGGTCTAGTCGGTCGATCATAAATCAAAAATTTATCATTTTTTAATAAGCAAATTATCTAACTGTTAATTTAATTGCCCGAACGCCAGAAATCACCAATAATTCAGACTGATAATTCTCAATCAAATAACTGTTTCTGGTTATTTATATGCGCCAGGGGATCGAGATCATCTTTAGGCAATGGTGGTTGATGGGGTTATTGTTGAGTGGGCTGTTGGCCGAGCCGGGGCTTGCCGAAAAGGTCGCGCTCGACCCGAGCCAGTGGGGGGATGAGGCGGGCGAGAAATGCGTGAGCTGTCATGCCAAGGCCTCGAGCGGATTGGCTGCGCAATGGCGCGAGAGCGCCCACCACGCCGCCGGCGTCAACTGCTTGGACTGCCACAGGGCCGAGCGCTCCGACCCGGACGCCATGGTCCACGAGGGCCAGGTCATCGCCACCATCGTCTCGCCCAAGGATTGCGGGCGCTGCCACCAAAAGGAGTACGAGGAGCAGCAGGGCTCGGTCCATGCCGAGGCCTTTACCCTGATCGAGGCACGCCTACCGGCGTTGGCCGACCATGTCGGCGGTCCGGTCATGCGTGCTGCCTCCTGCGATCAGTGCCACGGGTCAAGGGTCAGGGTGCAGGGCGATGGACGGCTCGATCCCGCCACCTGGCCGAATTCGGGCATCGGACGGATCAATCCGGATGGCTCCAAGGGCTCCTGCTCGGCCTGCCATGGCCGTCACGGCTTCTCCAAGGCCCAGGCGCGCGAACCGGACGCCTGTGTGCGCTGCCACTCGGGTCCAGACTCACCCGACAAGGAGATCTTCGAGGCCTCCAAGCATGGCATGCTCTATGTGGCGCACCGGCATCAGATGAATCTGGAGGCGCCCGAGTGGATCGCCGGACGCGACTACACGGCTGCGCCGACCTGCGTCACCTGTCACATGGGCGCCGCCGGCAAGCTGCCCTCGACCCATGACGTCGGGATGCGCAATGTCTGGAGCCTCAATAGCCCGGTCTCCAAACGACAGTTCCTGGTCGTTTTTGAGGACGGCGCCAAGCTGGAGTTGCCGGAGGATGCCGAGATCCCCAAGCGCGGCGCCGAGCTGACCCGGCTCGACGGCACGGTCGGTCGGGTCAAGACGGTGGCGCCCCCTGAGCGGCGGCGTCAGGCCATGTCGATGGTCTGTCTCGAATGTCATGCCAAGGGCTTCACCGAGGGCTTTATGAATCAGTTCGATGCGGTAGTCGAACTCTTCAACGCCAAGTTCGCCCATCCGGCGCGCACCATCATGGACCGACTCTATGCCGCCGAGCTGCTCACGCCCACGCCCTTCGACGAGCCGATCGAGTTTACCTATTGGGAGCTGTGGCACGATGAGGGCGCGCGCGCCCGGCATGGTGCCTCGATGATGAGCCCCAATCATGCCTGGTGGGAGGGGATGTATGTGGTGGGGCGCAATTTCTATGCGCGTTTTCTACCCGAGGCGCGCGCCATTGCCGGTGAGCACGCCGCCGAATTGGTCGAGGCAGTGATCAGTAAGGTCGGGGCGCACCAATGGCTGAACGATCCTCAGCAGACGAGCGCGATCCTGGGCTTTGCGGGCGAGGGGGGCAGGTGATGGCCGGTTTGGGTCTGTTTCGCGCCATCACGCGCCCCGTGGTGATCGCCCTGGGGATCGGCGGCATCGGCGGCATGGTCTTCGTCGGGTTTCTGAACGAATTCCATGACTTCGCGAGCAGCAATGCCTTCTGCACCAGTTGTCATTCCATGACCTTTGCCGAGGCCGTCTACCAAGGGTCGGTGCACTACAACTCGGCCTCCGGGGTGCGCGCCTCCTGCGGCGACTGCCATGTCTCGCCCGGACTGCTGGCCTCGACCTGGGATCACGCCATGGGGGTCACGGATCTGTTCAAGCAGTTCCTGGGCGGGGTGGATTACGACGATCCAGTCATCAATGCCCTCCATCTGCCCGACTCGGCCTTCGTCGCGCGCGAGTGGTTTCGCAAGCGCGATTCGGCGAGCTGTCGGTCCTGTCATGTCCAGGAGGCCATCCTGGGCGAGCGCACCCACACGGCCGCCATCCATCGCGAGGAGACTGAGGGCAAGACCTGTATCGATTGTCACACCAATCTCGTGCATCGCCCCGTACCGGACGAGCATACCTTCAAGCGTGATGCCTGGAACCGGATGATCGAGGCGGAATTCGGTCTGGAAGTAGGCGCGGCCGACCGGCTGCTGACCAATCCGCGCCGCGCCCCGCGTGCTGTGGCTCAACCGGGAAGCTGATCCAGAGAGCTTGGGACAGGCTGATTACCCCCTCTCCCCCGCGTGCGGGAGAGGGGGTATTCAGCGCCCTTAGGAGCAGGGCTTGGAATGCCCCGGAAGAAAGGCGATGAGCAGCGCCACCCCCAAGAGGACAGGTCCAGCCAGGATGAGCGGCAAGCTAAAGACCGCCATCTCCAGGAGCCAACCCGTCGTCTCGACGAACCCTAGCCACAGGGTGCCGGCCATCAGCAAGCCGGCAGACATCAAAACGAGTGTGCGCATCGCATTGCAAGACCCTAACATAGTCAACCTCTGCAACTTCACTATATAACTTAATTCTAATATTTAGTGAGCCAATTGCAAGGTCGAAAAGCCCTGTATTACTCGCCGGGGTGAATTCAGCCTCAATCCACCCCGAACCCGATCAGTCCTTCTTGGCGTCCTCGCCCTCGATCTTGGTGACGCGCACCACATCCTCGTTGAGCTCCACCATGGCGTTGTTACGCATGTCGGTGAGCCGCTCGCCGAGCTTCTGGCGTTTGACGAGCGCCGTCAGCTGCGGCTTGGCCTCCTCGAAGCTGGGCGGCTCGGCCTGGCGGGTCTCCTCGAGTTTGACGATGTGCCAGCCGAACTGGGTCTGGACCGGCTCCTTGGTGTAGCTGCCCGGCTTCAGCGCGGTCACGGCTGCGGCGAAGGGAGGGACCATCTGCGCCGGGTCAAACCAGCCCAGATCGCCGCCATCTTTGGCGGTCGGCCCCTCTGAATGCTTCTTGGCCAGTTCCTCGAACTTGGCACCCTTGTCTAGCTGTTTGATCAGCTTCTTGGCCTCGTCCTCGCTTTTGAGCAGGATATGACGCGCCTTGTATTCGGTGCGGGTCGACTGTTCCTTGACGCGGTCATAGGCCTCCTTGAGCTCCTTCTCGCTCGGCTCGATCTCATTGGCCATCGCCGAGAGCGCGGCATTCGACATGACCTTCATGCGCTCAAGTTCCAGGGCCGCGACCACATTGCGCTCGCCTTCGAGGTGGCGGCGCTCGCCTTCCTGCGAGGCGACGATCAGGTTCATGAACTCGTCGAAGAGCTGTTGCTGCACGGCGGGGTTATTGTTGGTCGGACGTCCCTGGAGGCGCTCCATGATGAAGACACGAAACAAATCGAGCCGATAGGGTTTACCGTTGACGGTAGCGATCAGGGTCTCGGGCGAGTCGGTGTCCTTTTTGTCCTCGGCGTAGGCGGCGCCGGTGGCAAGCAGGGTGCACAAAAAAAGGGCAAGGCGTGTTTTGTTCATGAGTCAGGATTCCATGGGATGAATAGCGAGTGAGTGGCGAGAAACAACTAATCCAGCCAGATTCGGCTGGCGCGCGAACCCAGGTGCGAATACTTCAGGGCAAGACCTGTTTGAACGGCTTGACGCTGACCGCGCTATAGACACCGGCCTTGTGATAGGGGTCGTCCGCCGCCCAGTCCTCGGCCGCCGCCAGATCGGGGAACTCGGCGACGATCAGCGACCCAGTAAAGCCGGCCTCGCCGGGGTCTGGGCTGTCGATGGCCGGATGGGGACCGGCGAGGATCAACCGCCCCTCGTCGCGCAGGGCCTCCAGACGCGCCAAATGCGCCGGGCGCGCCTGCTGGCGTGCCGACAGGCTGTTGGGATGATCGACAGCGATGATGGCGTAGAGCACGTCAGTCCGTCTCCAGGGCTTGGGGTGGTCGCTCGTCTCTGACATGACGCGCGAGATAGAGCGATTGCGCGATCACGAAGGCGATCGTGAGGCCCATCATACCGAAGAGCTTGAAGTCGACCCAAGTGGACTCGCGCGCCTGGGCTTGGGTGCAGAGTCCAAGCACCGCCCCGCTGTAAAGTTCCGAGCAGGACGACAGGTCGACACCGGCCCCATTAGTCGCTGTAAGCAGTGCCTGATAGGCCTCATGAAACCCGCTGCCGACATAGACCACGAACAGATTGGCTAGGCCGAGACAAATGAAAAATCCAGCCCAGAGTGCGTTGAGACGGGTCCAGATCGGAGCGGGTAACTCGATCGCCCGAGCCATCATCCGTTCGATCAGGGTGCGCTCGCCGACCCAGTGGCTGCCGATGAAGACGGCGGCAAACAGCCAATTGACCAGGGTTGGCTTCCACATCACGAAGATCGGATCCTGAAGCGCGATGGTCAGCCCGCCGAAGACGAGCAACACCCCGAGGGTGACCAGCGGCAGCATCTCGACCCGGTGCCGGCGCACCCAGAACCAGCCGACCTGAGCCGCCGTCGCACCGATGGCCACCGCCGTGGCCCAGTAGATACCAGCCAACTTGTAGGCGATGAAGAAGAGCAGGACTGGGAGAAAGTCGATGAGGAGTTTCATGAAGGTTTGGAGCCTCTAAATCGCGGCTGAAGCCGCCCCTACAAAATCAATGGGTTACGTGAGAAGGTTTTGCCACGATTGGAATAAATCAGCGCTCCCTTAAAGCCGAACACACCGAGATCCCTTGTCGCCCGGCCGGGCCTGCTATAGTGTCGCGCGCATCGCGTTCGGCGTGGCCGGGACACAAACGATCCGGCCTTCAACAAGCTTCGACTCAACGCATTTTACGGGGGAACGAAGGGAGTGGAACAGATAACCGCTTGGATCAACGTCTTGAACGGCTGGGTCTGGGGTCCGCCGATGTTGGTCCTGATCCTGGGGGTCGGTTTCTTTCTGATGATCGGGCTGCGACTGATGCCGCTCATCAAGCTCGGCTTCGGTTTCCGGATGCTCTGGCGCGGGCGCGTCGGGCAGGGCAAGGGCGACATTCCGCCTTATCAGGCGCTCATGACGGTGCTTTCGGCGACCGTCGGGACGGGCAATATCGCCGGTGTGGCCACGGCCATCTTTCTCGGCGGACCGGGCGCGCTATTTTGGATGTGGTGCACGGCCCTGGTCGGCATGGCGACCAAGTATGCCGAGGCCGTGCTGGCGCTGCACTATCGCGAGGTCGATGGCAAGGGGAACCATCTCGGTGGCCCTATGTACTACATCAAGCTGGGACTGGGACGGAAATGGCTGTGGATGGCACTGGCCTTCGCCTTTTTCGGCCTACTGGCGGGCTTTGGCATCGGCAACACGGTGCAGGCCAACTCAGTGGCCCAGGCGATCCAGGACACCTTCGGCCTCTCACCCTGGGTCACGGGTGGAGTCATGGCGGTGTTCGCCGCCCTGGTGCTGCTCGGAGGCATCAAGCGCATCGGCGAGGTCGCGGCGGCGCTGGTTCCGCTGATGGCCCTCATCTATGTCGGCGGCGGCTTGGTGGTGCTGGCGCTCAACAGCGCGCAGATCCTGCCAGCGCTCGAGCTGGTGTTCGTCCAGGCGTTCCATCCGACGGCGGCGACCGGCGGTTTCGCAGGGGCCACGGTGGCGGCGGCGATCCAATATGGCGTGGCGCGCGGCGTCTTTTCCAATGAGGCGGGTCTGGGGAGTGCCCCGATCGCCCATGCCGCCGCCCAGTCGGACGATCCGGTCGCCCAGGGCGCCGTGGCCATGGTCGGTACCTTCATCGATACCCTGGTCATCTGCACCGTCACGGGTCTGGTCATCCTGACGACCGGGGTCTGGACTTCGGGTGCGACTGGGGCGGCACTCTCCACTCAGGCGTTCGAGAGTGCGCTTCCAGGGGTCGGTTCTTATATCGTCGCCATCGGTCTGGTGCTCTTTGCCTACACGACCACGCTCGGTTGGAGCGTCTATAGCGAACGTTGCGCCCAGTATCTATTCGGTGATCGCGCCGTTTTGCCGTTCCGGGTGCTCTGGGTATTGGCACTGCCAATCGGGGCCATCGTTGAGCTCAACTTCATCTGGCTGGTGGCCGACACCCTCAATGCGCTCATGGCCCTGCCCAACCTGGTGGCCTTGTTGCTGCTCAGCCCGGTCGTGTTTCGGCTCACGCGCGCGTATGTCAACTCCCCCGGTCTTCAGGCCGGGGCCTGTGAGAACAGGCTCGGTTGACCAGAGGATAGCGGTAAAAACCGCTCCATTTGCCACAGGTCGTTGAGACTCACCGGCAAAGGCCTCCTCAGTCTGCCGCCCTGAAAGGTCGGGATCATGCTGGTGATAAGGCAAAGCGCCGAGGGTTTCGATCGCCGCCGCAAGGCGGGGGCCGGTTGCAGACATCCCCGAGGGGTCGGGCCGCCAGGCCCCGACACCAGGCCCGTAAGGGCCTGTTTCGGGTACGCGCCGAGGTGCCCAAAGGAAAAAGACTGGCGTGCATGTCGGGCGCGCAGCGGTCCGCCAAACCGGATCGTTCGACATCCAGACTTAGGTCGCAACCGTCCAGGGGTCTCCTACCGCCATTGCCGCGTCCTTCAACGTGCTGACGGCCATGACGATTCGTTCAACCTAAAACTGTAACGGAGGTCGCGAGATGGACGGCCTCACCGCGCTTCGCGCGGTGCGCTATCCTCCCCGTCCTTTAGGACGGGGTTTCTCGCGCAAGACAGATGAAAACCACGCTGCCCACCGCACCTACGCCCGACGATGCCGTCTTCTGGCATGATGGGCGACTCTATCTGGCCGATCAGCGCATCCTGCCTGAGCGCGCCGAGTTCCTGATCTATGACCGGGCCGCCGAGGTCGCCACAGCCATCCGCGACATGGTGGTGCGCGGTGCGCCGGCGATCGGTATAGCCGCGGCCTATGGTGTGGCCCTGGCCGGACGCGAGGCCTACAGCAACGCGGGCACGAACTGGAAGCAGGCGATCGAGCCCGATCTGGAACGCCTCGCCGCCTCGCGTCCGACCGCCGTCAATCTGTTCTGGGCGATCCGGCGCATGCGCGATCTGATCGAGCGGCTGGATGCGAGTGATCCGACCCAGGCCCTGTTCGATGAGGCGCACGCCATCCATGAAGAAGACCGCGCCGCCAATCACCGCATTGGCGAGCTGGGCGCCGAACTCATCACCGAACCGACCGAGATCATCACCCATTGCAACGCCGGGGCACTCGCCACCGGCGGCTATGGCACTGCGCTCGGCGTGGTGCGCAGTGCCTATGCCGCCGGCAAGATCCGCCGCGTCTATGCCGATGAGACCCGCCCCTGGATGCAGGGTGCGCGCCTGACCGCCTGGGAGCTGATGCAGGACGGTATCCCGGTCACGCTCCAGGCCGACTGCGCGGCCGCAAGCCTCATGGCTACGGGTCGGATCGGCTGGGTGATCGTGGGTGCCGACCGGATCGCCGCCAATGGCGATGTCGCCAACAAGATCGGCACCTATGGGTTGGCGATCATGGCCAGGTATCACGGCGTCCGGTTCATGGTCGCGGCGCCGACCTCGACCATCGACCTGGCCCTCGCCTCGGGCGCCGAGATCCCGATCGAGGAGCGCGACCCCGATGAATTGCTCGGCTGCGGCGGACGGCGCATCGCCCCGGCCGGCTGCATGGCGCGCAATCCGGTGTTCGACGTCACCCCGGCGGCGCTGGTCGATGCCCTCGTCACCGAGTGCGGCGTGGTGCTGAATCCCACCACCGAGAAGCTGCGCGCGCTGATGGGGTGAAATCTCCATCCGACCAGATTAAAGGAGACCACTCGCCATGGCCTGTTCACGTTGTCAGACGCTTCCGCTCTCGGTCGAGACGCGCGGCACCCTGTTGCTGACCGGGGCGGTGCGTGAGCTCATCGACATCCTGATCGGCTTTCTGGAGGTCGAGGGTCTGGCCTTCGAGGACGCCGGTCTAGAGGTGCGCCTGCCTGACTCCAATCTGTTTGAATTCCTGCAACGGGTGCGCGCGACCCAGGCCTTCAATGCACTCGAACGGCGCGGCATCTCGGCGCTGCTGCTGGAGCCGGGCGAGACCCTGAGTTTCCACGCCTTCACCCGCGCCCGCACCCTGGAGCAGTGGCTGGGTCTGATCGATGCCTGTGGTCTGATCGAGATCCTCGAGGCCCAGCGCTTCGTCTCCTGGTTTCAGCCGATCCTGGCGGCGACCGATGGGGCCGTGATCGGTCATGAGGCGTTGCTGCGCGGTCAGCGGCCCGACGGCACCCTGATGTTCCCCGGCGAGATCTTTTCGCTCGCCGGCGACAATGACCTGCTGTTCCAGGTGGACCGCCAGGCGCGCGAGTCGGCCCTGCGCTGTGCAGCGTCCGTGGGACTTCAGGGGCAACTCTTCGTCAATTTCGTCCCGACGGCGATCTATGATCCGGCGCACTGTCTGCAAAGCACGGTCGGCTGGGCGCGCAGGCTCGGTTTCGATCCAGGGCGACTGGTGTTCGAGGTGGTCGAGACCGAACGGGTCGGAGACCTCGATCACCTCAAGTGCATCCTGGATTTCTACCGCGACGCCGGTTACCGGGTCGCGCTCGACGACATGGGCAGCGGCTATGCCTCGCTCAATCTGCTCGCCACACTCAAGCCCGACATCATCAAGATCGACCTGGAGATCGTGCGCGGGATCGACGCCGATCCCCAGCGCCAGTCGGTATTCCGGGCCCTGGTCGGCATCGCGCGCGATCTCGGGATCCAGGTGCTGGCCGAAGGGATCGAGACCCAGGCCGAGCTGGCCTATGTGATAGCGGAGGGCGCCGATCTGGTACAGGGTTATCTGTTCGCCCGGCCCGCGCCCCAGCCACACGAGCCGCAATGGTCTGAGTTCTGGGGGAGCGATCGGCGGTAGACCACCGGGTCTGTCGAGGCCGGGTTTCAGCCGAGTAGCGACGGATACCGCCCTTATAAACGCGGTCCAGCCCCACGATCGTGTTAGAATCGCACGGTTAAACATCTAGCCCGCGCGGTCACGCGCCCGCCCCCTGCCGCGCGCCTCAGAGTCGGTTCATCACGCCCATGCCAGAGTTCGCCAAAGAAGTCCTGCCCATCAATCTCGAAGACGAGATGCGTCAGTCCTACCTCGATTATGCCATGAGCGTGATCGTGGGCCGCGCCCTGCCGGATGTCCGCGATGGTCTCAAACCGGTGCATCGGCGTGTCCTCTTTTCCATGCACGAACAGGGCAATGTCTGGAACCGACCCTATCGCAAATCGGCGCGCGTCGTCGGCGATGTGATGGGTAAATACCACCCGCATGGCGATGCGGCCATCTATGACACCATCGTGCGCATGGCCCAGCCGTTCTCACTGCGCTATCTGCTCGTCGATGGTCAGGGCAATTTCGGTTCGGTCGATGGCGATCCGCCGGCGGCCATGCGTTACACCGAGGTGCGCATGACGCGCATCGCTGACACCCTGCTCGACGATCTGGACAAGGAAACGGTCGAGTTTGTCCCGAACTACGACAATACCGAGCATGAACCCTCGGTCCTGCCGGCGCGCTTTCCCAACCTGCTGGTCAACGGCGCCTCGGGTATCGCCGTCGGCATGGCGACCAACATCCCGCCGCACAATCTGCGCGAGGTCATCGACGCCTGTCTGGCGCTCATCGACAACCCACTCGTGTCGATCGACAGGCTCATGGAGATCGTGCCCGGCCCAGATTTTCCGACCGCCGGGCTGATCAATGGGGTGGCCGGAATCCGCGAGGCCTACCGTACCGGGCGCGGTCGCTGTGTGATACGTGCGCGCGCCACCACCGAGACCCAGAGGCGCAGCGGTCGCGAGGCGATCGTCGTCACCGAGATCCCCTATCAGGTCAACAAGGCACGGTTGCTGGAGCGCATCGCCGAGCTGGTCAAGGAGAAGAAACTCGAAGGCATCGCCCCGGACGGTCTGCGCGACGAGTCCGACAAGGACGGGATGCGCATCGTCATCGAACTCAAGCGCGACGCCCATGCCGAGGTGCTGCTCAACAACCTCTATCAACACACCCAGCTCCAGCAGGTGTTCGGCATCAACATGGTCGCCCTGGTCGATGGCCAGCCGCTGACGCTCAACCTCAAGCAGATCCTCGAATGCTTTCTGCGCCATCGTCGTGATGTGGTCACGCGCCGTACCCTGTACGAGCTACGCAAGGCACGCGAGCGGGCGCATGTATTGGAAGGCTATGCCATCGCGCTCGCCAACATCGACGCGGTGATCGCGACCATCAAGGCCGCCGCGAATCCCGCCGAGGCGCGCGAACGGCTGATGGAGCGCCACTGGGCACCTGGTGTCGTAACCGGGATGCTGGAGCGCGCCGGGGCCGACCGCACCCGCCCCGAGGGACTCGAGCCCGGTTTCGGATTAAGCGAGGCCGGCTATCGGCTGAGCGAGCCTCAGGCCAAGGCGATCCTAGATTTGCAACTCCATCGTCTGACCGGGCTGGAGCAGGACAAGATCCTCAAGGAATTCGAGGCGATCCTGGACACCATCGCTGCGTTGCTCTTGATCCTCTCCAACCCGGATCGGCTGATGGAGGTCATCCGCGAGGAGCTGATCGCCGTGCGCGACCAGTTCGGCGACCAGCGCCGCACCGAGATCCAGGTCGATCAAACGGATCTCACCCTAGAGGATCTGATCGCGCCTGAAGACAGGGTGGTCACGCTCTCGCATCAGGGCTACGTCAAGACCCAGCCGCTCAGCGATTATCAGGCCCAAAAACGTGGCGGTAAGGGCAAGAGCGCGACCGCGATCAAGGAGGAGGACTTCATCGATCGCCTCTTCGTCGCCAACACACACGACACCGTGCTCTGCTTCTCCAGTCGCGGACGGGTCTACTGGCTCAAGGTCTATGATCTGCCCCAGGCCGGACGCGGCGCGCGTGGCCGGCCCATGATCAACCTATTGCCGCTGGAGCCGGGCGAGCGCATCACCACCTTGCTGCCGGTGCGCGACTATGAGGATGGATCCTTCGTATTCATGGCCACCAGCGCCGGCACGGTCAAGAAGACCCCGATCAAGGACTTCTCGCGCCCACTCTCGCGCGGCATCATCGCCATGGACCTGCACGAGGATGAGTGGCTGGTCGGTGCGGCCATCACGCGCGGCGAGCAGGATCTGATGCTCTTCACCTCAGCAGGCAAGGCGGTGCGCTTCTCCGAGAGCCAAGTCCGCCCGATGGGGCGGGCGGCACATGGCGTGCGCGGTATGCTGCTCCAAGAGGGTCAGCGGGTGATCGCCTTGGTGGTACCCGAGGAGGGCGGTACCGTACTCAGCGTCACCGCGAACGGCTATGGCAAGCGTACCGCTGTCGATCAGTTCCCGACCAAGGGGCGCGGTACCCAGGGCGTGATCGCCATCGACACCGCCGAGCGCAATGGCGCCCAGGTCGGTGCGATCCTGGTCCATCCGGGCGACGAGATCATGCTGATCGCTGACGACGGTACCCTGATCCGTACCTCGGTCGATCAGATCCCGGTGGTCGGACGCAATACCAAGGGGGTCAAATTGATCAATCTCAGCGAGGGTCAACGACTGGTCTCCGTCGAGCGCATCGCCGCCCTAGAGGGCGACAAGGAGACGGGCGAGGAGGCCGAGGCGGACAAGGATCCGGAATCCTGAACGGTCGTTGAAATAGATTAGGATTTACAGGATTTCTCAAGATGGACAGGCTTCAATAGCCATGCCTTAAAAACCCTGTAAATTTTGACTACTTTGCCGTTTTTAACAACGCAATACTCAATTGATGGGGAATGTCAGAATGGCTCGCGTCTATAACTTCAGTGCCGGTCCTGCGATGCTGCCCGAGGCGGTCTTAGCCCAGGCCCGCGACGAGATGCTCGATTGGCAGGGCAGCGGCATGTGCGTGGCCGAGATGAGTCATCGCGGCAAGGAGTTTATGTCCATCGCCGCCGAGGCCGAGGCCGATCTGCGCGAGCTGCTTGCGATCCCGGCCAATTACAAGGTGTTGTTTCTGCAGGGCGGCGCCTCGCTCCAGTTCGCCATGGTACCCATGAACCTGCTGCGCGGGGCCAAGGGCGCAGACTACATCAACACCGGCTCCTGGTCGAAGAAGGCCATCGCTGAGGCGCGCCGCTATGGCGACGTGAATGTCGCTGCGAGCACCGAGTCGAGCCGGTTCACCCGCGTGCCGGCCCAGGGCGAGCTGAACCTGAGCGCCGATGCCGCCTATGTCCACTACACGCCGAATGAGACCATCGAGGGGGTCGAGTTCCCCTATGTGCCGGAGACCGGAGACACGCCGCTGGTCGCCGACATGTCCTCGACCCTCCTGTCGCGTCCGATCGATGTCTCCAGGTTCGGGCTGATCTATGCCGGGGCGCAGAAGAACATCGGTCCGGCAGGACTGACCCTCGTCATCGTGCGCGAGGACCTGATCGGCCAGACGCTGCCCGGCACACCGACCATGCTCGATTACAAGACCCACGCCGACAACGACTCCATGTACAACACCCCGCCCACCTATGCCTGGTATCTGGCAGGACTGGTGTTCAAGTGGCTGAAGGGGCAGGGCGGTCTGGCGGCGATGGCCGAGATCAATGCGCGCAAGGCCAAGAAGCTCTATGACGCCATCGATGCGTCCGGCTTCTATGCCAATCCGGTCGAGCCGAGCGCACGGTCGTGGATGAACGTGCCCTTCACCCTGGCCAATCCCGAGCTGGACGAGTCCTTTCTCAGGGAGGCCAAGGCGGCGGGCCTGACCACGCTCAAGGGGCATCGCTCGGTCGGCGGGATGCGGGCAAGCCTCTACAACGCCATGCCTGAGGCCGGGGTGGATGCACTGGTGGCCTTCATGCAGGCGTTCGAGCGCCGCTACGGCTGAGGGTGGCGACAATTTTCGAGTCAAGTCCGTCAACGCAGCCGTGCTGGCGCACGATCGCGACCCAGATGGACCTTGGGTAAGACAGTTGTGGTAGGCGAATGCGATCTGGCTCTGGCCAACACCTCAATGATCTGGCGGGGATGCGCATCGAGCAGGCAAAAACCTTCAAAAGGGCAGGTCAATTTTAGATGAACTCGAAAAAACGAACAGGTATCAAAGAAGCGATTCAAGCCCTCTTGGTCTTGGTGGCGACGGGCCTGCTGTCGTCGCTGCCCGCCCAGGCTCAACTCGGCGGTCCGCCCGAACCGAGGTACGACGATTGGCTCGGTCGTCAGGCCGCGGCTATTCAACGCGGCATCGATTCGGGCGAGCTGACGCGCCGTGAGGGCCGGGCGCTGAGACGTGAGCAGGACGAGGCGCGACAATTCATGCGTGACCTACGCCATGATGGCTATCCGCCGCATGAGGCGCATCGCCTGATCGAGCGACGTCTGGGGCGTTTGGATCGGCGTATCCGCGATCTGTCGAACAACAACGAGGTGGCGCCGCATTATCGTGAACCCCCGCCACCCTATGATGGCCGGCCTGAACCGCCGCCCCCGGGCTATGACGGTCGCCGTGGTCCTCCGCCGCTTTGATCAGAGCGTCCAGCACGCCACGGATGGCGACTCAGAAGGGGTTGTAATGGGCGCGCTCGGTGAAATCCATGTAGCCCGCGCTCACGCCTTGGCGCCAACCGACCCCGAGACGGATGGGTGCAATGACGGTATCGCCCGATTGCAGATAGTTCACGCCCACGCCGCCGACGAAGTAGAGGCTCCCCTCGACGCCGGGAAAACGCCGGAACAGATACTCCTCGCTTGGCAGTCGATAGACGAGGATGAAGACCTTGGCGACGTTGACCCCAAGATCCAGACCGATTGAGGGGCCTTGCCAGAAGACGGGTCGATTCTGAATCCGGCGGGTACTCAGCACGCCGCGCCCATAACGCAATCCCACGCCGAATGCCGCCCCGAACTCCTCGCCGGCGATATAGCCGTTGGGTTCGCCCTGGTCGCGAAAGATCCTCTGCACCGCCAGTGCCAGGTTCTCGGCCCCCTGACCGAAAAAGGACTCCACCCTGGTCAGGATCTCCTGCTCATTGTAGGTGTCTTGGCTGCCCTGATAGGCGGAAGACGCCTCACTCTGGTAGCCTCCTCGAGAGGTCCCTGGAGCCGGCGGCTGATACCCGCCCTGGTCAGGGTACCCGCGCTCGTCGAGCGGATAGGCGGACTGTGCCTGAACGTTCAGGGCATAGGTCATCATCCAGAGCAATCCGACTGCAATCAGTCGTGTCATCATGCCCCCTTGGTCTCGGTGGCTCGGTGGCCGTGGATTGGGTTCTTCGTGCGACCAAGTCTAGGTGTCTGGGTCCGGAGCGGCAAGCGAAGTCGGATGGGGCGGGTTTTTGCAACCGGCTTTGGTAGACTCCGCATCTAGCCCAAGCCCGTCCAACCGGAGCACTTGATCATCATGCACCGCACCAGCGGCCTTCTGCTTCATCCGACCTCGCTGCCGAGTCCCCATGGCATCGGTGATCTGGGTCCGAGTGCCCGTCAGTTCATCGATTTCCTTGCCGCGGCCGGTCAGGGGCTGTGGCAGATGCTGCCACTGGGTCCGACTGGTTATCGCGACTCGCCCTATCAATGTCTCTCGGCCTTTGCCGGCAATGCCTTGCTGATCAGTCCAGACGAACTTCTGAGGCTTGGCTGGTTGCAGGACTCGGATCTAGAGGGGCGACCGGACTTTCCCCAAGAGCAGGTCGATTTCGGGTCTGTCGCGCCCTGGAAGTCCCGGCTGTTGGAATCGGCCTGGATGGGATTCGTCGAGCGCGCAAGCGAAGGCGACCGTGCCTGGTATGCGCATTTCTGCGAGCGCGAGGCCTTTTGGCTCGACGACTATGCCCTCTATCACGCGCTCAAGACCCAGCATGAACTGCGTCCCTGGACTGACTGGGAGCCAGCCCTCGCCCAGCGCGATCCGGTTGCGCTGGCCGAATGGTCCGAGCGTCACCGCGACGCGATCGAACTCCAGCGGTTTATCCAATATGTCTTCCATCGTCAGTGGTCGGCATTGCGCGACTATGCGCGCGCGCGCGGCGTGCGTCTGATCGGCGATATCCCGATCTTTGTCGCCCACGATTCCAGCGAGGTCTGGACCCATCCCGAGTGGTTCGAGCTCGACGAGAGGGGGAATCCGACCGTGATCGCCGGGGTGCCACCGGATTATTTCAGCACCACCGGACAGCGCTGGGGCAATCCGCTCTATCGCTGGCCGGTACTGGCCGCCGACGGCTATCGTTTTTGGGTCGAACGTCTGCGCCGGGCGCTGGAACTGGTCGATCTGGTGCGCATCGATCATTTCCGTGGCTTTGCCGGGTATTGGGAGATCCCGGCGAGCGAGGAGACGGCGATCAATGGGCGCTGGGTACCAGGTCCGGGACTGGAACTCTTCCAGGCCCTGCAGTCCGCCCTGGGCGAGAACCTACCACTGATCGCCGAGGATCTTGGGGTCATCACCCCGGACGTCGAGTCCTTGCGCGACACCCTCGGGCTGCCTGGAATGGCGGTGCTGCAATTCGGCTTCGAGGATTTGGAGGATGGCTTTGGCGGTTCGTACTTCCTGCCGCACCATCATCGTCGGCAGCTGGCTGTGTATACAGGGACGCACGACAACAACACCTTGCTCGGCTGGTGGTCGGAGCGCACCGAGCCTCTGCGCGCTCAGGTGCTGGCCTATCTCAATAGCGACGGTCGGGCGGTCAACTGGGACTGCATCCGCGTTGCGCTCGGCTCGGTGGCCGATCTGGCGATCTTTCCCATGCAGGATGTGCTGGACCTGGGTTCGGAAGCCTGCATGAACCGTCCGGGCACGACCGAGGGCAACTGGGTGTGGCGCTATCGCGCCGATCAGCTCGATCCGGCGGTGGCCGAGCGGCTGCTCAGGCTCAGTCGCCTCTATGGCCGTCGGCCCTATGAGCCGGGTTGATCTCCCGCTATGGCTCGGCACTGAGATAGGCGATCCAGGCCTCGTCCGGCTCGCCGCGCTCGACCGGGACGAACCATCCGTCCGGCTCGTCATGCGCGTCCCAACCCTGCCAATAGACCTGGACCCTGGAGAAACCGGCCGCATCGAGCAACTCGCGGAGCTCGGGGAGTGTCCAGAGACGCCAGTCGTAGCTGAAGGCGCGTTCGAGGCTAGAGCCGTCGTCGAAGCGAAAATGGATATGACAGCGCTGGCGGCCAGTGATGGGATCGAGGTCGGCGCGCTCCCAGATATAGTCGAAGCCATCGCCCAGCGGGTCATGGATGCGCCGAGTCTCGGTGCCGAGCCGGAGCGATTCCGGGCCGCCGTGGGCGTCGAGCACCAGGAGTCCTGTTGGCGGTAGGAGCGCGCGCACGCGCTGGAAATAGGTGAGCAGCGCCTGACGAGTATGCAACAGCCAGTAGCTGAAGTTCAGCGCAACCACAAGCTCGGGCCTGGGGGTCTTGACGCTCAGGACATCGCCGCGGATGAGCCTGACCCGGGCGCGTTGCTCGGTGCTCAGGGGTCTGAGGTTGTGCCGTCTTCCCCAGTCGAGCGCCTCGGGGTCGAGATCCACCCCCCAGGCGCGGTTGTCCGCCCGCCGACGCACCCATTCGGCACAGAGGGCCGCTGTGCCGCAGAAGTCCTCGCGCAGTGCTCGCGCCAAGCGTCCATGCCGCTCCTCAAAGATCCGATCGATCAGGTCGATCTCGGCGACCGGATTCTGGACCGCCAGCTGATAGAGTCGAAAGCGATCGCATTCACCGTGACTCACTTGAGGATCAGACGTGCGTTAAGTTCCTGGATCGGACGATTGTTGGGATGCCCGATCACATGGGCGAACTGAGCGATCTGCTTAGGCGAGGCCGTGATCGGATGTTTCATGACCAGCCAGAGCACGCCCTCGGAGCAGGGCGGGGTGGTCAGCGAGCCATTGAAGCGATAGTAGTCGCGATTAGCCGGTAGTAGATCCTCAGCTGAAACCTCGGTGGATAGATGGACTGTGGTGTTGGGGTGATCCGGCATCGCTGACCAGGCCTTGGCCAGGGCAAGGTTCTCGATACCGCGCTCGATCATGACCGCGATCACGGCCAGATGGCCCTCTTTGTCGGCATGAACCAGATGCGCCTCCATCGGGAATTCTTGGCCAGCGATGTGGTTTTCGCTTGGAGTATGGAAGTGGAACTGCTTGAGCTCGTAGTTGTGTCCGTCGATGGTGATGGTACTGCCGGCATCGTATTCGATCTGGATGGTGTGGCCGTTGTTGACCTCGTCATGCCCGCCAGGCTTGTAGTGAAAACCGATCGGCGGCAGTTTGGAGTCCACGAAGTTTTTCAGATCGATGGGTGACTGGTTCTTGCCGCGTTTGCAGAGTTCGAAGTCAGGGTCGAGATCGCCCCAGTGTTCCGGCCCCTCGGGGCCGACATAGTCCCAATGCACGGAATGGCCGTGCTCATCCGCGAGAACCGAAGCGCCGGCGGCAAGGGCCAGGGTGAAGGCAAGGGTGGGCAACAATGGCTTGTTCATAGACCCTCCGCAAGGAAACCCGCGACTTGAGTCGCGGGAGGAATGGCGGGTGCGCGAAGCGCACCATGTGGTGTATAATGCAGTGTGGTCTCCGGGCGCACGCCGACTGCAACGCCAGTCGAAACCTGGCCCGGATTGGCAGCGGCGCCCCGCTGCCAAGGGCGGCTGTAAACACGCCCAATGTTGGGGATGTGGTCAACCATGTTTGCTGCGTCTTACAATAAAGCCTTCGACTTCAGTCGAGGGTTGTTTACGGCGATGACTCGCTCGGTTGGATGTAAAGAGACCTGATTGCCGCGCATCGAGCCGAATCAGCCAGGTCCGTGAAATATCGATTATAGTCAGGGGCAGTGATCGATCGACAGGCGACAAGGGCGGTCGCTTTTCAACGTGCTGAACCGGACCCGCCGCGTCGGCGCAGACCGCTGACTAGCGCCTGGGCCTGGGTCGGGTCTTCGGGCCAGTGATGCTTGGGATAGCGTCCGCGCAGTTCCTTGCGTACCTCGGCATAGCCGCGCGCCCAGAACCCGGCCAGGTCCTGAGTGACCTGCATCGGGCGCCGGGCGGGCGAGAGCAGGTGCAGGAGCAGGGGCAGTCGCCCTTGGCACAGGCGCGGGGTGTCGTTCAGTCCGAACAGCTCCTGGAGTGGGACAGCGAGGATCGGTGTCTCGCCACTGAGATAGTCGATCGGGCGACTGTTGCCCGCCGGGGTGACGAAGCGGCGGGGTAGCTCGCAATCGAGCCGCTGGCGCTGCTCCCAGCTCAGTTGGTCGAGTAGGATGGCGTTTAGGTCGAGCCGGCGCACCTCCGATAACCTGGTCTTGCCGGCGATCCAGGGACCGAGCCAATCGTCCAGACGTTCGCGCAAGGCGGCGTTCGAGAGATCGGGCCAGTCGCCATCCGGATCATACCGCCGGGCCAAGGCCACCCGGGCCTGGAGCTGGCGCGCGGAGTCCGACCAGTCGAGCGCCTCATCGAAGTGCTCGCGGATGTACTCCAGCAAATGGCTTTCGGCCTCGTCCTCGGGTCTGAGCGCGACCGGGCGCGATTCCAGTACGATAGACCCAATCCGGGTGATAGCGCGACAGGCCAGGGCCGCGCGTTCGGTGTCCCAGAAGAGCTCGCGGCACGATTCCAGATGCCCGGCCAGCGTGGTGCGCAGCTCGTCCTCACCGATCGGCAGAGCCGACTGGATGCGCCCATCGCGACCACGCGCATCGATCGTTGCCACGACCAGATAGGGATGAATGGCGAGTGCATCGTCGCGGGGCAGCGCAGCGCCTGTGCCTGTGGCCAACAGATAGCGCTCGTCGGCCCCGGCGCGCCGCTGGGCGATGCGATCCGGATAGGCGCGGGCGAGCAGGGCGCCTGGGGTACGCCCTTGGCTGGTCTCCGCCGGGCGCGCGCCGACAGAGGCTGCGCGCTCGGCCAGACGGTGCAGTTGTCGCGCCGCGCGTTCGATCGCATTGAGCCGCTGCTGATCTACACCCGCCGGTATGCCTCGCCGCTCGCGTGCCGCACGCAGGGCCGAAAGCCGCAGACCGAGATCGACCGGACGCGTGCGTCCAGTCTCGGGCAGGAAGGGATCGCGTTCCGCGAGCAACGCACAGAGATCGGCCGCCGTCTGCCGTTCATCCGGCGTAGCACTGAGCAGCATGACCCCAAGTCGGGGATGGACTGGGAGCTCGGCCAGGGCGCGTCCCAGCGGTGTGATCGCGCCGCGCCGGTCGAGCGCGCCGAGCCTGTGCAGGAGGTCGAGTGCCTGGTTCCAGGCCGGCGCGGGTGGGGGGTCGATCCAGCTCAGCGCCTCCGGATCCTTGACACCCCAGATCGCCAGCTCCAGCGCCAGCGACGCGAGATCGGATTCGAGGATCTCAGGTGTGCGCCGCTCGGGTCGTCCGACCTCCTGGGCCCGGGTCCAGAGTCGCCAGCAGACACCAGGGGCCAAACGCCCAGCACGTCCGGCACGCTGATCGGCGCTGGCGCGTGGGATGGGCTCGGTCACCAACCGGGTCAGACCCGAGCCTGGGTCAAAGCGTGGCTTGCGTGCCAGGCCCGAGTCGAGCACCACCCGGATGCCCTCGATGGTCAGGCTGGTCTCGGCCAGATCCGTGGCCAGGATCAAACGCCGCCGTCCACGACCGTCCGGGCGCAGCGCTCGATCCTGCTCCGCCGACGACAGCGCGCCATGCAGCGGCAGGATCTCGAGGTTCGACCCCGCAACAGCGGCCAGGGCCTCACGTGCCCGTTCGATCTCAGGCGCACCGGGCAGGAAGGCCAGGATGTCGCCCGTCTCTTGCACCAGCGCCTGACGCGCCGCCGCGACCAGGGCGTGCACCGGATCTCTGTCCGGGGTGCGCTCGGCATAGCGGATCTCGACCGGAAAGGTCCGACCCTCGGCATGCAGGATCGAGGCGTCGCCCAGGAGCTCTGCAACGGGTTCGGCCTCCAAGGTCGCCGACATGACCAGGAGACGCAGATCGGGTCGCAGACCGCGCACGCTGTCCAGCGTCAGCGCGAGCCCCAGATCCGAGTTCAGACCGCGCTCATGGAACTCGTCGAAGATCACCAGCCCGACCCCGTCCAGTGTCGGATCGCTCTGCAGACGTCGCGTCAGGATGCCCTCGGTGACGACCTCGATCCGGGTGCGCGGACCGAGGCGACGCTCGAAGCGGATCTGATAGCCGACCCGTTCCCCCAGGGGCTCGCCGAGTCGTTCAGCCATCCGTGCCGCCGTCATCCGGGCCGCTGGACGGCGCGGCTGGAGCATCAGGATCCGCTGACCGGCCAGCCAGGGTTCGTCCAACAGGGCCAGGGGTACGCCGGTCGACTTGCCTGACCCCGTCGGGGCCTGGAGTACCCCATGCCCCTGACGCAACGCGGCGCGCAGGTCGTCTAGGATGGTATCGATGGGGAGTGGATCGAGAGGGGGCATGTGGATTCAATAGGGTGACAAGTCCGGCAGCTCGGCGAGCGCTGTCTATACTGAAATTAGGTCAACCAACTGGACCCGACCCTCATGGCACGTCTGCCTCGTTTCATCATGCCCGGCTATCCGCAGCACGTCATCCAGCGCGGCAACAATCGTCAGCGGATCCTGTTCGAGGAGGATGACTACTGGTTCATCTGGGACAAACTCGGCATGGCTGCCGAGAAGTTCCAGTGCGATATCCACGCCTATGTGCTGATGCCCAACCACTTCCATCTGCTGCTGACGCCCTATGTAGAAAACGGCATCGGCAAGCTGATGCAGTACGTCGGGCGTTATTATGTCCAGTATTTCAACAGTCGCCACGAGCGGCGCGGCACACTCTGGGAGGGGCGCTATCGCGCCACCTTGATCGACCCCAGACATTATCTGCTGAGGGTTGCGCATTATATCGAGTCTAACCCGGTGCGCGCCGGTCTGGTGGACGCCCCTGCCGACTATGGTTGGTCGAGCTATGGCAGCAACGCCTTGGGCCTCGAGGATCGGCTCATCAGGCCGCATCCGGAATATGAGCGTCTGGGCCGCAGCGCCAAGGCCAGGCGTGAACGCTATGCCGCGGAGGCCGCCCAACCGCTCGACGAGGCCATGCTCAAGCGGATTCGCGATTCGACCAACAAGGCCTGGGCGCTGGGCGGACCTGAGTTCTGCCAGGAGATCGAGGGTCTGCTCAACCGTCGCGCCCTGCCGCGTCCGCGCGGGGGTGATCGGCGTTCTGAGGCCTATCGGCGCAGTGCCGGCTTGCTGTGAGGTCTGGTCGAGATGACGCTGGATCGCTCACTGATCCATTCGCCCACCGAGTCGGACGAATCCTTCATCGAGGAAGGCTGTTTCATCCTGGAGATCTGGAATCGGCCCGAGGATCCCGCCCTGTCGATCGCGCGTGCCCGGGTCGGGCCGGGCGAACGCACGCGGCTGCATCGGCTCGTCGGTGTGGTCGAGCGCTATCTGATCCTCGCAGGGACTGGAATGCTGGAGGTCGAGGGTCTCGCACCCCAACGGGTCGGCCCGGGCGATCTGGTCTACATCCCGTCCAGCGCCGCGCAGCGCATCGAGAACGACGGCGACCGAGATCTGATCTTTCTGGCCCTGTGCACCCCGCGCTTTACCCCGGAGGTCTATCAGGACATCGAGTCCGCCTGACGAATGGGTCGTCACACGCGCACCATGACGCAAAGGACGCTAAGATGACAGACTTCAAGCCTCA
The DNA here is from genome assembly GCF_009664085.1 of Thermochromatium tepidum ATCC 43061. Taxonomy (NCBI): domain Bacteria; kingdom Pseudomonadati; phylum Pseudomonadota; class Gammaproteobacteria; order Chromatiales; family Chromatiaceae; genus Thermochromatium; species Thermochromatium tepidum. The sequence goes on from NZ_CP039268.1 coordinate 100,241, forward strand.
GCCGCTGACCGACGATCGTCCAGTCCACCCGTGTCGAGAACACCCAAAACGCTTCCCCCGCCCATCGAGGTCGAGATCCAAGCCCTAACCCATGAAGGCCGCGGCCTGACCCGCATCCAGGGCAAGACCGTGTTCGTCGATGGCGCCCTGCCCGGCGAGCGCGTGCGTCTGCGCTATACCCGGATCCAGCGCCGCTTCGACGAGGCCGAGGTCGAGGAGGTCTTGAGGGCCGCGCCCGATCGCGTCGCGCCTCGCTGCATCCACTTTGGCGTCTGCGGCGGCTGTGCGCTTCAGCATGTGCATCCCGAGGCCCAGATCCGCCTCAAGCAGGAGGGACTCAAGGATGTCCTCGAACGCATCGGTCAGGTGACGCCCGAACGCTGGCTCGAGCCGCTCACCGCTGAACCCTGGGGCTATCGCCGCAAGGCACGGCTCGGGGTACGTCATGTCGTCAAGAAGGGGCGCACCCTGGTCGGCTTTCGCGAGCGCCGCAATCGCTTCCTGGCCGATCTGCGCCGCTGCGAGGTGCTGCACCCGCAGGTCGGCACGCGCCTGGAGGCCCTGGCGGCGACCATCGAGACCCTGAGCATCCGCGACCAGGTCCCCCAGATCGAGATGGCGATGGGCGATGGACCCTGTGTGCTGGTGTTCCGCGTCATGCAGACGCCGAAGCCCGAGGACGAGGTGCGCCTGCTCGAACTCGGACGACGCGAGGGCTTCCATCTCTATCTCCAGGATGGCGGCGTCGACAGCATCCGGCCGCTTCCAGGGCAGGAGGTCAGGCTGAGTTATAGCCTGCCCAACCACGGCGTCGAGATCGGTTTTCTGCCGAGCGATTTCACCCAGGTCAATCTGGAGCTCAACCGACGCCTGGTCGATCAGGCGCTCGATCTGCTCGACCCCGGGCCGAGGGATAGGGTGCTGGATCTGTTCTGCGGACTGGGCAATTTCACCCTGCCGCTGGCGCGCCGTTCGGCTGAGGTTGTCGGCGTCGAGGGCGATGCCGGACTGGTCGAACGCGCGCGGGCCAACGCCGAGCGCAATGGGCTGTCCAAGGTGCGGTTCTATGTCGCCGATCTCCAGTCTGAGCTCAGTGCCGAGGCCCCCTGGACCCGACAGCGTTTCACCAAGGCCCTGATCGATCCGCCGCGCAGCGGTGCCTGGGAGGTACTCGACTGGCTACCGCGTCTGGGCGTCGAACGCCTGGTCTATGTCTCCTGCTATCCGGCCACACTGGCGCGCGACGCCGACCGGCTGGTCAACACCCTTGGTTATCGACTGCGCGCAGCAGGTGCGATGGACATGTTCCCACACACCAGTCATGTCGAGTCGATGGCGCTCTTCGAGCGCTAGGGTGCGATCCTCGTTTTGGCCTTGTTGAGCACGATCCCGAGGCACTTCTCGCCGAACAGCTCGTCGGCATGATCGAGTTGCTTACGACTGACCTTGCCGTCCTCCACCACCAGCATCACGGCGTCGACATGGGGCAAGCAGGCGATGACGTCGTCACCCGCGAACAGTGGTGGCATGTCAAACAAGATCAAACGATCCTCGTAGCGGCCCTTCAGCTCCTCGACCCGCTTTAAGACGCGCGGCGATAAGAGTACTTCCGAGGAGTGTCGGGTGCGCTTGCCGCCCGGCAGGATCAGGAGTCGCTCGAGGCCGGGGGCGAGGAGCACCTCGGCCAGTTCGACCTCTCCGGCCAGATACTCGATGAGTCCAGGCAAGTCGCGTCCCGTGAAAGAGCGCCCGATCGAGGGATGCCTCAGGTCGAAGTCGACCAGCAACAGGGGCTGGTTGAGGTCGCGTGCCAGACGGATCGCCAGGTTGATCGCGATCGTGGTCTTACCATCGCCGCGCCCTGGGCTGGTGATGGCCAGGGTCCGGTGTGACTTGGCGCGCATTTGGTGCAGGATCTGGGTGCCCAGGACCTTGTAGGCATCGCCCGCACCCGCGTGCAGTCCGACCGCCACCCGCTGCCCCTCGAGCACCAGGATGCCTTCATCTCGGAGCGCGCCTGGATCGATCACTACCCGCGCCTTGTGGGTGTAGCGGATCTGGACGCCGGATCCATCGGTCTCCCGGGGTACTGTCGCGGGCGGCGTGCGGACGGATGGTGGCTCGGGCTGTGGCTGGATGACGCGCTGCCGGTCAGCCCAGGCGCGCTCCATAGCCTTCCTTAATCGTTCCATGACGCGATCTGCTCGTCTGAAGCCTTCAATTCCAGGATCTCAATTCAGCCATCCAGGCACGGCGACGTCGATCCGGCGCATGAGCACAAACCAGAGCACATCGAGCGGCATCACGCGCCAGTGGAAGACTGCCGTCGCGGTGAGCACGAGCATCAGGATGACGCTGGTCAGGGTATAGGTGCGCTTCAGGCGTGCCTGGCGGTTGCGCGCCGTCTCGATAGAGGGCACCACCGCCAGCAGAGGTATCCGCGTCGCCATCCGGATGGCGCGTGTGCCGTACAGTCCCTTGTCGAGACGCTCCATCAGCGCCAGGTTGCCCAAGCCGCCTGCGATGGCAAGCGCAAACCCGAGCATCAGGATCGCCAGTCGATTGGGTTTGTAGGGCGTTTCAGGCACCAGGGGCGGTTCGATCAGCAAGAGGCGTTCGCCCTTGTGGTCGTGTTCGAGCGATTCGGCCAGCTCGGCTTGCAGACTCTTCTCGCGGATCTCGCGATATTTGGACAGGGCGTGCTCGTAGTCGCGCGTGAGCGCGCGATATTCCTGCTCGACCCGAGTCGCCTTGGTGAGGCGATCCTCATGGGCGCGCCATTCTTCCTCAAGTTTGACGCGCAGGGCCTTGAGCGCCTCGATCTCGATTTGTACGGCATCGAGCTTGGTGTGCAGCCGGATGTAGTCCGGATTGTTGGCGCCCGCTTGCAGCGCGCGTTGATCGCCCATGACCCTGTGGGCTTGGAGGTCCTCCAGAGGGGCCTCGATCGATCCCCCCTCTTGGGGAGCATCGATGTTGGGGCTGAGCTGGGCGAGCTCGGACTCCAGATCGTGTGCCTGCTGCTGGAGTGCGCGGATCGTCTGCTCATTTTCGCGCAGCCGCTCCTCGGCGCGGCGCAGGAGTGCCGCCAGTTCGGGAAAATTGTCGCTGGATTCTTTTTTGAAGGTCTCCAGCCTGGCCTTCAGTGTGCGGATCTCGGCGCCGAGCCACTCGGCCTCGGTCTTAAGAAAGGTGGTCGCCTCGTTCGTAGCTACCGCGCGAAGTTTCAGGTTCTCGTTCAGAAAGAGCGACACCAGTTCATTGGTCACTTGCTGGGCGATACTGGCCGAACCGTCCTCGAACGACAGCGAGAAGGCAATGCTGGCTTTTGGACGTCCACTCTGTGGATCCAGGACATCGGCGCTGATCATGTCGAGCTTGATGTGTTTGCGCATCTCCTCGACGGCCATCTGGATGCCCTCGCGGCGGTGGATGTCGGGATAGAGGTCGTAACGCTCGATCAGGGTGCTCAGATTGCTCGTGGTCATCACCCGCTGGCCGATGACCTGGATGCGCTGGTCGGCCCTGACCGGTTCGGGAGGGATCTCCTGAGGTTCGATGAGGAGGCTGGCTGTAGATCGATAGGTGGGTGGGATGAGGAGGGCAGCGAGTGTGGCGATCACGAACAGGATGAAGGCGGGTACAATGGCCTGCCATTTGCGGCGCCTAATGATCGCAATGTAGTCGTCCAGCCTGAGGCGTTGCTCTGCCACGAATCAATCCTGACCTTCGCGCCATCTTTCATGATGCGCCCTGGCGTCTCTGGGGATGGGTCTGACGGATAGATGGCGTGGATGCAGGAAGACGTCTCCCCAGCCGAATTGAAACAGCAAAGTATGGCCTGAGTTGGATCGTCGTCGTGAAATTAAAAGCAAGACCGCCACCCCCTCGTGGTGGCGCGTCCTCTACTCTAGGGACGGGGCCTCAATAGCCCGGAGGCGGGCGCCGTCCACCGTAAGGCATGGGCATATCCGGGCCTGGACCATAACCCGGACCATAGCCGGGAGGCGGCGGGGGCGGTCCATAACCGCCGCCTCCCGGACCTTGCCTCGGTCCCCAACCCTGATTGCCGCCGCCCTGGCCTGGCCCCCAACTCTGGTTGCCGCCACCCTGACCCTGGCCTGGCCCCTGACCTTGAGATCCACCCTGACCCTGCCCCGGTCGTTGGCCTTGGCCCATGCCTGGGCCCGAACCCTGCTGGGGACCCTGACCATAACCATAACCGCCGGGTTGAGCCTGGACACCTGCGGGCAGAGTCAGGGCCAGGGTGGCCGTCAGGGCGACACTCGATACATATAAACCGACCTTGTACATAATTTAGACCTCACAATGAGACTTGTTCGTCGTTGTCGCAAACCTGCTCGGCGCAAATCCGAGACCCTGGAGTCGTGGTTTAGCCGAGAAACTCGGCGGTCAGTGCATACTGCTCGCGCATGACATTGCTCTCATCGAGCGCTTCGTTTTCCATCATGGCACAGCTGACCGCCATGCGTGCCTGAACGGCCGCCTTCCAGGCACGATTCTGCCGCTCGGTCGTGAGTTCATCCGGCGTCAGTGCAGCGGCGGCGGCCGCCGCGACGAAATGATCGGCCTGTGCCATCCAGTCGGTATCCTTTCCGCAATCAGTATAGCTCTTGACGGCATAGGCGTGGGCCACCCTGAAGGCATCTTCCAGCTCGGCAAGTGAGACCCCGTCCATGAGTCCGGTATGGATGGCGCGCTTGACGCGCTCGTCGCGGCTCAAATTCATGACCTGGTGTGCGAACCGGCAACCGAGCTGTCGTTGCTGGTCCGGGTTGAGACGATTGAGTGCCGCGCGGAGATCCTGGTCGTTGTCGATCGTGGCCATGGGTCGAGTCCTCACCTCAGCCAAGGGTTATAGATGTTCAGCCAATGCATCTCAGCAAATTCTTCGCTCGATCACATTGACTTGGGTCACCTTGGGCTGCATCGAGCGGTCTGGAACGAGGTAGCTAAACCCGGTAGCAAAATCCAGGGGGTTTAAGATTGCAAGGGTGCCGGGATCTTGATGTATAATGCGAGACTTATCGAGCGACAGGGATGGTGGCTCCGAGCCTGCTTGGGCAAAGAGTCGTCAGTGTCGAGCCCCTCACGGAGAGGTGTCCGAGTGGTTTAAGGAGCACGCCTGGAAAGTGTGTATAGGTTAATAGCCTATCGAGGGTTCGAATCCCTCCCTCTCCGCCATTCAATTGCAATATCTCCTTGAAAATTCAGACCCTCTCGTCGAGGGTCCAAGCGACGAACCTGGCTAGAACTCGACCGCCAGCTGTGCAGTGAAGGTGTTGCCCGACTCGCCGGTACCACCGGCGCGGGTGTTGTAGTCATGATCACGCGCCCATTCGAGCCCGAGCGAGGTACGATCGAAAATCTCGGTCGACCAGCCGAGCAGCCAGCGCTCCTTGGGCAGTTCGAGCGCCAGCGCCTCGCGCGTGCCCTGATAGCCCGCCGCCACCATCGATTCGGCGCCCAGGAGCGTGAAGCTGTAGCCGGCTTCGATGTTCCAGGCCGAAGGACGCGCTCCCTCGCCCTTGAAGTCCAGGCTGATCGGGTCGAAGGCGTCGGACGCCGACAGATATTCGCCGATGAGGCTAAAGGGACCGAAGCTCGCGGTCGCGTTGAGGGTCCAGCCGGCGGTGCGCTCGGTCGGATCGATGCTCAGGCTCGGGTCGACCTCGGCGGCGCCGACCCGGTTGTCGTTGATGATCTCATGTAGGCTGTCCGAGTCACCGAGGTCGTTGATATAACCGGTACCCACCGACCAGGCCCAGTCATCGCCTTCCTGCACAAACCCGAGATTGGCGCCCCAACCCTGGATCCGATCCTTCCCCTTGACCTTGTTGTCGCCATTGAAGACATAGACACCACCCGAGAGGCCGCTGTGCTCGAAACCCAGTTGCAGCGCCGTCTCGCGTGTCTCGCCGATCTCCAGTGTCAGCGGATCGGAGACCAGATTGGTCTCATAGACCCCGAAGGGCACATAGACCTGACCGGCGGTGAGGAACAATGGCGAGACATCGGGGTTGGCGAGCGTCAGATAGGCGGTGTCGACCTCGAGATCGGTCTCGTCCTGCTCGTAAAGGAAGGAGATCCCGGCCTCGACCCAGTCTTTGAGCTGGGAGCGGATGCCCAATTCGGCCGTGGCCAGTCGGATGTCGCTCTCGCTGTCACCCTCGTAGGCTGAGCGATCGCTGGCCTCGACCTCGATCAGACCTGTGATCTCGATGTCGAGATGACGATACCAAGCAGGCACTGAGTCAGTCTCAGCCTGCTTAGCCTGCTTGTGGTCGAGCGATTCATCGAGACGTTCGAGACGCTTGGGTTCGCCCGTGGCCTGGACGGTTGCGGCGGCGAGCATGAGTGTGATGGCGGTGGAGACTGGTTGGATTCTCAAGGGTCGTTCTCCTGGTCGAGTCGATGTCGATCAAGTGGACAAAGTTAAGGTGCGTAAAACATATCTGCTTAAATAATGAAAATAATTATCAATATGATATATGGCGGACGACACAGGTTGTAAAGTCCTGGCGTCATGAGGGTTGGGATAATGATGTCCCGGACGATTAGTGGCTGGGAGCGCCGGCAGGATCAGGGCAGTCGGCGAATGGCCTCGAGGGCTGTTTCGTAGCGTTGACGAAGCTCTTCGGGTAGTTTGGAATCCTTGGCACCCTGGCAGCCGCCGGCCGCTTGCAGTCGCGCGAGGAAATCACTTTCGAGCCGGGCCTGCGCGCGACGATAGCCGCGCTCGGGAAAGAAGTCATCCTGGACCGTGAGCACGGTCGTGCGTAGCTTGCCTACGATGAGCTTGTTGAGGTTCTCAGTCCGCCGTCCGGAGACCTCGCCCCGGCAGCGGCTGTAATAGGCGTCGAGATCGGCGGCGGCCTCGACCGCCTCCACCAGCAGGGCTTGCGTCTCGGCGTCGAGCTCGGATCTGGCCATGACCGCCGGCAGGCTAAGCAGGCCGCCGATCAACAGCCCGATCAGATAGCCACCCCAGGGTTGCTGTCGCTCGCCAGCAGGGGCATGGATTCTGGATGTCGGGGTGTCGGCTTTGCTTTGCACGATGATCCTCAGCTAGCTGCGTCCGTATACGGGGATGGCCGCCCCAGTGATGCCGCGCGACAGGTCTGACGCCAGAAAGACGATGACGTCGGCCAGGGCATCCAGTCCAACCCAGTTGGAAGGATCCTGGTCGGGCATGGCCGCGCGGTTCTGGGGCGTGTCCAGGGTACCTGGCAGGACGCAGTTTACCCGGATTCCGTTCGATTTGAGTTCATCGGCAAGCGTCTCGGTGAGGGTGACGACGGCGGCCTTGGAGATGCAGTAAGGCCCCATGTGGCCGAGGCCACGCAGGGCCGCGCGCGCGGCAACATTGACGATGGTGCCCTGACCAGCCGCCAACAGCTTCGGCACCACCGCGCGCGCGCAATGGAAGGCGGTGCGGGCGTTGAGGTCGAGCATGGCGTTCCAGTCGGCGTCGGTCGTGTCCTGGATCGCCGGTCCCATCCTGAAGCCACCGGCGATGTTGATCAGACCCTGGATGGCACCGAAATGGCCTTCGACCTGCTCGACCATGGCCGTGACCTGTTCCGAGTCGAGCAGATCGACGCTGATGACCAATGACTCGGTGCCGGCTGGCAGTGTCGCCTGGGTGCGGTGCAACGCCTCCGGATTGCGCCCGATCAGGACAGTCCGCGCGCCCTGAGCCGCAAAGGCGCGCGCCGTGGCAGCACCCAGGTTGCCCGAGGCGCCGGTGATGAGGATGGTTTTGTCTTTGAGATCGCGCATGTCGTCGAATCCTTGGATTGAGTATTGGGTGGAAGTCCGCTGTATGATCTAGATCAGACATCACCAGGTGTGGGGGCGCGATGCGCCGACGGACGGTTCCCGAATCATGCGAGTCGGCCCGCTTGTCTTTATGATTACGATCTCGAGCATGGATCGCGCATTAGAATCCCAGGTCGTCGGCCTGGTTGTGCCCCCAGTTTCTGGATATCGGGGCTTCTCTTCGCTAGATCCATCCATGGGGAAGAGGCGGTGTCGAATTGGAGACCCGTAGGGCAAGGTGTCTTGCGGAGGGGCGCATGATCGAGTGGCTCTTTCTGCTCCTGCCTGTGGCGGCGGCCTCGGGTTGGTGGCTGGCGCGCCGCGATCTGCGTCGCAAGCTCGATGTCTCACCTGCCGCGCATCCGGATTTTCTGCGCGGTCTAAATTATCTGCTTGAGGAGCAGCCGGACAAGGCCATCGATCTCTTCCTGCGTCTGACCGAGGTCGACAGCGAGACGGCCGAGACGCATCTGGCGCTCGGTAGTCTGTTCCGGCGTCGTGGTGAGGTCGATCGCGCCATCCGCATCCATCAAAATCTGGTCGAACGACGGCATCTGGGTCCGGACGTGCGCGGTTTCGCGCTCTTCGAGCTAGGGCAGGACTACATGAGCGCCGGGCTGCTCGATCGGGCCGAGGCGCTGTTTGAGGAGCTCGTTGGGTTGGGGTTGCACAGTCAGCGCGCGCTCCAGGCCCTGCGCGAGATCTACCAGCGCGAGCGCGACTGGAGCCGCTGCCTGGAGGTGGCCGCCCAGCTCGAGTCCCTGACCGGACAGCCGCTCACGATCGAGATCGCGCACTATCATTGCGAGTTGGCCGAGGAGGCGCGGCGGCGGCAGGATGAGGCCGGTGCGCGCGAGCAACTGAACCGGGCGCAGGTCATCCAACCCGACTGTGTCCGCGCGGCCATGCTAGAAGGCTTTATGGCACTGGAGGAGGGCGATGTCGCAAGTGCCGCCGTGCTCTTCAAGCGTGTCGCCGAACGCGGATCGACCTATGTCCCCGAGATCCTGCCGGCCCTGATCGAGTCTATGGAGCGCCTGGGCGAGGACGTGATCGCGCAGCTTGAGACCCTGGCCGCGGATCGTGCCGGTCCGCACCTGATGCTGGCACTGAGCGAGCGCGTCGAACGGGCGCGTGGCCCTGAGGCGGCCCTGGATCTGCTGGCCGACTATCTGGCGCGCTGGGCCGATCTAGCGGTGCTGGAGCGCTTCCTCGACCTGCGCGCGCGCACCTCGGATCCAGGAGGACCGTCCCACCGCTATGCGCGGGTCGCGCTCGGCGTGGCGCGTCATCTGTTGCAGCGTCAGTCGGTCTATCAGTGCGAGCAATGCGGGTTTCAGGCGCGCACACTGCATTGGCAGTGTCCAAGCTGTCGCCATTGGGGCACGGTCGTCGCTGTACTGCCCGATCCCATTCAGGACGAGATGACAGCGCCGCCGGCCTGAGTCCCGACGACAGGATTTCAGCCGCAACCAATTCACTAGAGACCATTCAAGATCCGTGACTCAGGTCAAACCCCTCATCGTCGCCCTCGATTTTGCCGCTGAGGCACCGGCCCTAGCACTGGTCGAACGCCTCGACCCGGTGCGCTGCCGGCTGAAGGTCGGCAAGGAACTCTTCACCCGGCTTGGTCCGGCCTTCGTCGAACGGCTCCAGCGGCTGGGCTTTGAGATCTTTCTCGACCTCAAATTCCACGACATCCCCAACACGGTCGCCGCCGCCTGCGCGGCGGCGGCCGATCTGGGGGTATGGATGGTCAATGTCCATGTCGTGGGCGGACGCACCATGCTGGAGGCGGCGCGCGAACGTCTGAGCCGCTATGAGCGTCCGCCGCTCTTGATCGGGGTCACGGTACTGACCAGTCTCGACCGCGCCGATCTAGCGGCCATTGGGTGTCCGGGCGAGCCACGCGAGCGGGTGCTGAGTCTGGCACATCTGGCCCATGAGGCCGGTCTGGACGGCGTCGTCTGCTCGCCGCTAGAGACGGCCCAGGTACGTGCGGCGTTCGGTCCGGCCTTCCGGCTGATCACGCCCGGCGTGCGCCCGGAGGGCTCTGTGAGCGGCGATCAGAAACGCGTCATGACCCCCGCCGCGGCCCTGGCCGCCGGCGCCGATTATCTGGTGATCGGGCGCCCCATCACCCAGGCGCCCGACCCTTTATCCGTGATCGAAGCGATCGATCGATCCTGTATGAACGTTCTGGAGAATTGACATCTATGTCCAAGGTCCGCAAGGCAGTCTTTCCAGTCGCCGGCATGGGCACACGCTTTCTACCGGCGACCAAGGCCAGTCCCAAGGAAATGCTGCCCATCGTCGACAAACCCCTGATCCAGTACGCCGCCGAGGAGGCCGAGGCCGGCGGTGCGGATCAACTGGTCTTCATCACCGGGCGCAACAAGCGCTCGATCGAGGACCATTTCGATACCGCCTATGAGCTTGAATCCGAGCTGGAGCGCGCCGGCAAAGACAAGCTGCTCGACATCGTGCGCAATGTCCTGCCCGGATCGGCATCCTGTATCTATGTGCGTCAGGCCGTCGCCCTGGGGCTGGGTCATGCCGTGCTGTGCGCCAAGCCGGTGGTCGGTGACGAGCCCTTTGCGGTAATCCTGGCCGACGACCTTATTCGCTCCAAAGGCAAGGGCGTAGTCGCCCAGATGGCCGAGGTCTATGCCCGTCACGGGTGCAGCGTGCTGAGCGTCCAGGAGGTAGCGCGCGAGGAGACCAACAAATACGGGATCGTTCAGGTCGAAAAAGACACCGATGGGACCCTGCGGGTGATCTCCATCGTCGAAAAGCCCCATCCGTCCGAGGCGCCTTCTAATCTGGCCGTGGTCGGGCGCTATCTGCTTACCCCGCGCATCTTCGACAAGCTCGAGCGCATCGGCAGGGGCGCGGGCGGTGAGATCCAGCTGACCGACGGCATCTCGGAGCTACTCCAGGACGAACCCGTGATCGCCTATCCCTTCGAGGGCAAGCGCTACGACTGCGGCAGTAAGCTCGGCTATCTGGAGGCCACGGTAGAATACGCCCTGGCGCATCCGGAGCTCGGTGAGCGTTTCGCAGACTATCTGCGTAGGCTCGTGGAGGATCTCGCCTAATCGCCGCACACTGCCGCCGAGGATTGGCGCGGCCTGACGCCATATCCGCTATCGAACATTGAACGCAAGGCTCAAGCGCGGGGGGACGCGCTCGATACGCCAGGTGGCTGCTGCACGTCGCCAGAAGGCGCGTGGCGAGGCGGCATCATCGAGCGGTTCTTGTCCAAGCAAACGCCAGGCCAGCCGCAGGGCAGGCAGCGGGTTGTCATCCTCAACGGGCGCGGCAGCCAGTGACTTGCTCAGCTTGCGTCCCTGGTCGTCGAGCACCAGCGGGACATGGGCATGGCTGGGTGTGGGCAGACCCAGCGCCCGTTGCAGTCCGATCTGACGCGGTGTCGAGAGCAACAGGTCGGCGCCGCGCACCACATGGGTGATGCCCTGCCAGGCATCGTCGACCACCACGGCGAGCTGATAGGCATGGAAGCCGTCGGCACGTCGGAGCACAAAATCCCCGATCGACTCAGCGACCGAATGGCCCTGCCGCCCCTGGATCCGATCCTTGAAATAGATGGGCTCAGTCGCGGTGCGCAGACGCAGACTGCGCGCGCGTCGTCCGGGCGCCAGACCGTCGCGACAGGTACCGGGATAGATAGGCCCCTCCAGTCCAACTCTGGCGCGGCCAGCGATCTCGGCGCGACTGCATCCGCAGCCATAGATCAGCCCGAGCGCATCCAGACGGGCGAGTGCCGCGTCATAGGCGTCGCGACGCGCGCTCTGGAATACCACGGGCTCGTCCCATTCGAAGCCAAAGGCACGCAGTGTGCGCTGAATGGCCTCGGCGGCTCCGTGAACCTCGCGCAGGCGGTCCAGATCCTCGATGCGCAACAGCCAGACGCCATCCTGGGCACGCGCGTCGGCATAACTCGCGACCGCTGCGAGCAATGAACCAAAGTGGAGCGGGCCAGTCGGGGAGGGGGCGAAGCGCCCCCGGTAACTGGACGCAACCGCGGGGACCTCACCATTCATGCGCGAACTTAGCCGCGCTGTTTCTCGCGGATCTCGTCGAGTGTCTTGCAGTCGATGCAGAGCGTCGCGGTGGGGCGGGCCTCCAAACGGCGGATGCCAATCTCCACCCCGCAGGCCTCGCAGTAGCCATACTCGTGATTGTCGAGTCGCTCGAGTGCCTCATCGATCTTCTTGATCAGCTTGCGCTCGCGGTCGCGGGTGCGCAGCTCCAGGCTGAACTCGGACTCCTGGGTGGCACGGTCGTTGGGATCTGGGAAGTTGGTCGCCTCGTCCTGCATGTGGTGCACGGTGCGCTCGACCTCTTCCATCAGCGAACGCTTCCAAGCGAGCAGGATCTCGCGGAAGTGGGCCTCCTGGGCTGGGTTCATGTATTCCTCGTCGCTGCCGGCCTGATACGGCTCGAAGGAATAGGGCTCGGCGTTGTATGCATGTGTTTCGGTCATCTTGTGCTCCTCCCGTGGACCGCGTCGGCTTTCCGGACTGGATGCGGCCTGTATTCAGTGGCTCTCGGCGGTTGGCAAGAAACCCGTGCCTACAGTCCGCGTCGAGAAAACGTGCTTAAGTACCAGATCGCGCACAGACGGGCAACTGATCTTCGAAGTTTCGCCGGCGGGCACACGCCGATTTGGTAGTCTTATCCATCCGGTTCATTGGTTAAGTGCTCACGACGAGCAGGCTGGGACAGAGGCATATGTACGGATTCAAGGCTCTCATCTTCGACCTGGACGGCACCATCGCCGACACCGAGCGCGATGGCCATCGTCCTGCCTTCAATGCCGCGTTTGCAGAGGCCGGTCTAGACTGGCACTGGGATCCCGAACTCTATGGCGAACTGCTGGCGGTGACCGGCGGCAAAGAACGGATCCGCTATTTTATGCAGCGTGCCGGGATTGAGCTGGAGCCGGATGTCGATGTGGACTCCTTTGTCGGCGGCCTGCATCGTGCCAAAACCGCGCACTATCTGGAACTCTTGCGTCAGGGGGCGATCCCGCTGCGGCCTGGGGTGTTGCGCCTGTGGCGCGAGGCACGCACCGCGGGGGTGCGGCTGGCGATCGCGACCACCACCACGCCCGAGAACGTCATCGATCTGCTGGAGCAGGCTGGCGAGCCGGGACTGTCAGGCTGGTTCGAGGTCATCGCCGCCGGTGACATGGTGCCGAATAAGAAACCGGCGCCGGACATCTTCATCTATGCGCTGGAGCGGCTCGGTCTAAAACCCGAGGACGTTGTGGCCGTGGAGGATTCGGACAATGGCGCGCGCTCGGCACTCGCGGCTGGGATTCGCGCCCTGGTGATCACGGTCAACGACTATACGCTCGGTCAGGACTTCGGCGCCGCGGCGCTGGTGATCGACCAGCTCGGCGAACCGGGCTCCCCACCGCAGGTGCTGGCCGGCGATCTGGGCGGGTGGTCACTGGTGGATCTGGCCGCACTCGATCGGCTGCATCAGTGGGTCCACAGAGCCGGTTGATGGTGGTGACTGCAATCGAGGGTTTGCCAATGGCGGGGCATCCGGAAAGCCGACGGGCCGAGCGTGCGCGGTAGGTTGAGCCCCTGCTCTCGCCAGAGGCTGGCTGGCGGCCTTGGCTGATATTTCGAATCGAATCAGGGAGCGGCTGGATCCGATCGCGTCAGCGGGCCCGATAGACGATGCGACCCTTGGTCAGATCATAGGGTGTGAGTTCGACCGTGACCTTGTCGCCGGTGAGGATGCGGATGTAATGCTTGCGCATCTTGCCTGAGATATGCGCGGTCACGGTGTGGCCGTTCTCGAGCTGAACACGGAACACTGTGTTGGGCAGGGTCTCGGTGACCGTGCCTTCCATCTGGATGACGTCGTCTTTTGACATAGTGGATTTCGTTGGAATGACAAAGGCGATCCTGGTAAGCGGCGGGAGTCTATCACACTCAAGACCGAAGCGGTTCGGTCAGTCTTGGGACTCGACCTGAAGTCAAGGCCGGTTTGCGCGGCTTGATGAATCGAGTGTCAAGGAGCTTCGGCGGTCATCGAACCCGAGGGTCTGCCCGCGCTCGAAGCGTCGCCAGTCTCGACCGTCCCAGGCCTCGATCGGGCGGAAACGTTCCTTGTAGACCATCTTGCGCGACTCGGCGATCCAGTAACCGAGATACAGATAAGGCCGCCCTAAAAGCTGGGTGAGCCGGATCTGATTCAGTACGCTGAAAGTGCCGAGCGCGCGCGCGGCCAGATCGGGGTCGAAGAAGGTATAGACCGCCGACAAGCCCTGTTCGAGCACATCGGTGACGGCCACCCCCACCAGCCGTCCGTCGAGTCGGAATTCGAGAAAGCGCGTCATACCGCCCCAGGATGCGACCAGAAAACGCCGATAGCTGTCCTCACTCGCGTCCTCGGCCATCACGCCGTTGGCGTGACGCGCGGCCAGGTAACGCCGGTAGAGCTCGAACTGTTCCGCACGGAACACCGCCGGACCATCGCTTAGGGCGATGTCTGGCGCATTGCGCCGCCAGTTGCGCCGCTGCGAGCGATTCGGTACGAACGCATCGACCGGCAGCCGTACCGGGATGCAGGCCGAACAGCCGCAACAGGCCGGACGATAGATATGGGTGCCGCTGCGCCTGAATCCCTGATCGATGAGCCTTTGATAGGTCGCCCCATCGATGCGCGCCCCCGGATCGACGAAGAGCGTCCGCGCCCGCACCCCGGCGAGGTAGGAGCAGTGATGTTCGCCGGTCAGATAGAGCGGTAACGCGCGTCCAAATTGGCTGCCCAGTCCCTGTTTCATGAATTGGAATCGTCCCCGCTAGACGGCGGCGCGACCTGGATCGCGCACGCCGGGCGCTCAGTGCCATCGTCCCAGCTTTTGTTATAGCCAGGGCGAGCGCCATAGTGGTCCAGGAGCGTCAGAAATTCGGCGCGCGACACCTCGCACGCCCCTAGTCTGAGCAGATGCTTGGTCGTCATCTGGCAATCGATGAGGCCGAACCCCCAGGCCCGAAGCTGTTCGCAGAGACGCGCCAGGGCGACCTTGGAGGCATCGCTCACCCGGCTGAACATGGATTCACCGAAAAAGACGCGCCCGATGGCCACGCCGTAGAGTCCGCCGACCAGTGAGCCTGCGCGCCAGACCTCGACCGAATGGGCCAGGCCCAGGTCATGGAGCCGCCGATAGGCCGCCATCATCTCTGGGATCAGCCAGGTTCCAGCCTCGGCGTCGCGCGGCTCGGAGCAGCCCTGGATGACCCCGGCGAAGTCGCGATCCAGGGTGGTGACGAGGTCGCCGCGCCGCAACCGCTTACGCAGACTGCGCGAGGCGTGGAAGTGCTCGGGGAACAGGATGGCACGCGGATCGGGTGACCACCACAGGATGGGATCCCCCGCGCCAAACCAAGGAAAGATGCCACCCCGATAGGCTTCGATCAGCCGCTCGGGACTCAGATCCCCACCGACCGCCAGCAGTCCGTTCGGCTCCCGGAGCGCCTGACCCGGATCAGGAAAGGTCGTGCGATCGCATGGATCGAGGAGGGCGATCATGACGGCCTATCAGGACTGCGCCTCCAGTGCATCGAGATACTTTTCGGCATCGAGCGCCGCCATGCAGCCTGTGCCCGCCGAGGTGATGGCCTGACGATAGACCGGATCCATCACATCGCCCGCCGCGAATACGCCGGGGACCGAGGTGGCAGTGGCATTACCCTGGGTGCCGCTGCGGACCTTGATATAGCCGTTCTCCATCTCGAGCTGACCGTCAAAGATAGCCGTGTTGGGCGTGTGACCAATGGCGATGAAGACCCCTTGCAGGTCGATGTCCTGGGTCTCGCCGGTCTGGACGTGCTTGATGCGTATCCCGGTCACGCCTGTGGCGTCACCTAGGACCTCGTCGAGCACATGATTCCAGACGAGGCGGACATTGCCCTTCTCGGCCTTTTCGAATAGCTGTCGTTGTAGGATCTTTTCGGCGCGCAGGGCATCGCGCCGATGGACCAGGATCACCTCGGAGGCGAGGTTGGACAGATAGAGCGCCTCCTCGACCGCCGTGTTGCCGCCGCCGATCACGGCGACCTTCTGATGGCGATAGAAAAAGCCGTCGCAGGTGGCGCAGGCCGAGACCCCGCGCCCGCGGAAGGCCTGCTCCGAGGGCAATCCCAGATAGCGCGCGCTCGCCCCGGTGGCGATGATCAGCGCGTCACAGGTATAGGTTGCCGAATCGCCGATCAGCCGGAACGGACGACAGGACAGATCCGCGGTGTGGATGTGATCAAAGACGATCTCGGTCTCGAAACGCTCGGCATGACGGCGCATCCGCTCCATCAGCTCTGGCCCCTGGACGCCGTCCGGATCGCCGGCCCAGTTGTCGACCTCAGTCGTGGTCATCAGTTGACCACCCTGTTCCAGGCCAGTGACCAGTACCGGCTTGAGATTCGCACGTGCGGCATAGATGGCGGCCGTGTAGCCGGCCGGTCCGGAACCGAGGATCAGGAGTCGGCAGTGTTTGGTTTCGCTCATCGATTGGATACTCCAAGGCGCCCGATCGGATTGGGGCGGGGTATTTTGCTGTTACTGGACCGGAATTTGCGTGTCGGTTAAGGCGCAACAGTGGCTGAGGACGGTGCCAATCGACGTCAATTTAAGGCTTGACCGACAGAGCGTAAAGCCCGAGTCGGACAGCCGTGCCGACGTCGTCCCCTGGGCACCCAAGCGACATCGGCGGTGCCTTTGCCGGCGATTGACAGGCGCCGTTCAAGGGCGATACAAACGGTCAAAAGCCCAGAGTTTCCAGTAATCTGGCAATCTGATCGAGAGTGATTTATGAAGATTCGAGCAACCTCCACACCCTTGTTCTCTTTGACGTCTCTGCTCATCGCGTCGCTGGTGCTGGCGACCCTGTCCGGTTGCGCGAGTCGTGGCCGAGACGACGGACTCAGCGCGCGCCGCGCCGCGCTGGTCGACAAGGGTCTGGCCCAGGTCGGAATACCCTATCTCTACGGCGGCGCATCACCCGCCGAGGGCTTTGATTGCAGCGGTCTGACCCATTACGCCCATTATCAGGCCGGGCTTGTGATCCCACGCACCGCTGCTGACCAAAAGCGTGCCGCCACACCCGTACCCCGTAGTCGGTTGCAACCGGGTGACATGGTGTTTTTCAAGACCGGACCCGATGCCTATCACGTCGGCCTGATGATCGACAAGGAGCGCTTCATCCATGCCTCGACCTCGGATAACCGGGTGCGCATCGATCGTCTCGACACCCCCTACTGGAACAGACACTATATCGGTGCGGGAACCTATCTACGTTGAGGCTATCGAATAGCGGCGTCCGCGAAGATGCCGATCCGCTCCATTGACAAAGATCAGAGCGGAGCCTGTGTCTGACGCAGACAATCGGTGCGTTCTTTTAGTTAAAGACGCTTCACCAAGGCCCGATCATGGATACAGCTTAAACGGCTCGCCTTTTCGGGCTGCCTGTAGGAAAATGCCGACCGGCTTCCGGTATTGGGCCGGGAGTGTCGGAATCACAACACCATTTCTGTGTAGGAGTGACATTCATGTCCGATAAGCCAATCAGCAAGAGCCGTCGTGACGCCGTCAAAGTGATGCTGGGTACAGCCGCTGCCATCCCGATGATCAATCTGGTCGGTTTCGGTACCGCCCGTGCCGCCGCTCCCGCCAATGCCGTGACTGCGGACGATCCGACCGCAATCGCCCTCAAGTACAACCAGGATGCGACCAAGTCCGAACGCGTCGCCGCCGCCCGTCCCGGTCTGCCGCCCGAAGAGCAGCACTGTGCCAACTGCCAGTTCATGCAGGCCAACGTCGGCGAGGGCGACTGGAAGGGCTGCCAGCTCTTCCCCGGCAAGCTGATCAATGTCAACGGTTGGTGCGCTTCCTGGACCCTAAAGGCCGGCTGATCGCCACTGTCTGTCCGGTTCGAATGGAACGGGGCCGCTGGCCCCGTTTTTCGTTCATAATCATCCCAAGATCTTCAGCATCTCCAGGGTTGAGCGTCATGTCGTCCGAAGGTTTTGGCGAGTTCGACAATGCCCGTCCCTACAAGGGGCCAAGACTGGCCAAAGGCGCGCGTGTGCCTCGGATACGCTGGCGGCTTGCGTTTCTCCGCGCCATCATTTGGAGTCTGATCGGGATGATCTATGCCCCCCTGTACATCGGCTTGCTGTCATTGGCACGCGGCGCCGAGCTTGGCGTTTTTTCCTATGTCTTGGCCGCTGCGCTGGCGAGCGGGGCGAGCGCGGTACTCTATGGCGCCCACGAGCTGGCGCTGATCAGTACCGGTATCGGTGCAGGGGTGGGTGTGGCGTTGCTGATCCTGATGCCGGGGCAGGCCACTCTGACCCATTCGGTCGTGATTGCCTTGCTCCTGGCGGCCACAGTCGGTTTGACACTCTCTTTCCCACATCGCTGTACCCGACATGTTCCAGGCAAGCTCCTGGCCGGACTCCTGACCGGCACCTTGGTTGGCGCCGTGCTTGCTATCGCCGAGCCCCTCTATTCGGCGCCGTTTTCGACCTTTCCTACTGTGCTGTTCCTGGCCAGTGTGAACGGCATTCTCTATGTTGGCACCGTGCGCGGCTGGATCCGGCTGTCGCGCCGGATCGGGCTGGAATCGCGTCCCTGCGACCTGATCGAGGCGACGACCATGGCAATCCTGGCCTCTATCGCTGCTGGTAGCGTCTGGATGGTGGTCGCTCCGCTCATGGGTCTAGATCCGGGGTTCTGGCAATTGGCCAGTCTCTCCATGCACGATGCCCTGGTGCCGGCCTTCATGGGCGGACTGCTCGGCGGTGCCATGGCGGGGCTGCTGCTTGAGATCTTCCGTTTCCCCTGGGTCCACGACCTCTAAGATCCGCTTCGAGACTCTCTGCAAGTCGATCATGACCTGGATTCTTGTGGTAGGCTTTTTGGTTCCGTTTTGGTCAACCCCTCACCACCTACATGTCACGTAGCAAATCCAGCCGCCGCTGGCTCGACCGACACTTCAACGATCCCTATGTCAAGCGTGTCCAGATCGACGGCTACCGCTCGCGTGCGGCCTATAAACTGCTGGAGATCCAAGAGAAAGACCTTATTCTTAGACCAGGGATGCGGGTGGTCGACCTGGGCGCAGCGCCGGGGAGCTGGTCGCAGATCGCGAGCAACCTGGTTGGTACCGATGGCTTGGTGGTGGCCCTGGACATCTTGCCGATGGAACCCTTGCCGGGCGTCATCGTGCTCCAGGGTGATTTTCGCGAGGATGAGGTACTGAGGTGCTTGCGGGCGGCGATTGGTGAGGCGCCACTCGACCTGGTGCTCTCGGACATGGCGCCCAATCTCACGGGGACTGCGGTCGTGGATCAAACGCGCGCCATGTATTTGGTTGAGCTCGCGTTGGATCTGGCGCGCACGCATCTAAGGCCCGGCGGTGCGCTCGTTACCAAGGTCTTCCAAGGCGCGGGTTGCGACGACTACACCCGTGAGCTGCGTGCGAGTTTCAAACAGGTGGTCACACGCAAGCCCAAGTCCTCGCGCTCGGAGAGCCGTGAGGTGTTTCTAGTTGCCAAGGGCTTTCGCCCCTAGAATTCGGGCATCGGGTCATTTTCCAGCGTTTTGACTTCAGGGGTCGTGAATCGTGAGTGACATGGCGAAAAATCTCTTGCTGTGGGTGGTCATCGCCATCGTGCTGATGTCCGTGTTCAACAACTTCACCGCGACCCAATCGACGCCTCGAAATCTGGATTACTCGGATTTCATCGCCCAGGTCAAGCAAGGCGGGGTCAAGGAGGTCACCATCCAGGATCGCCTGATCGAGGGCGTCACCGACACCGGTCAGCGCTTCAGCACCTACAGTCCGGGCGACGATGGGTTGGTGGGTGACCTGATCAACAACAATGTCATCATCAAGGCCGTGCCGCCCAAGGGGCAGCCGGTGCTGATGCAGATCCTCATCAACTGGTTCCCGCTGCTGATCCTGATCGCGCTCTGGATCTTCTTCATGCGTCAGATGCAGGGCGGCGTTGGTGGGCGTGGCGCCATGTCGTTTGGCAAGAGCCGCGCGCGCATGCTGTCTGAAGATCAGGTCAAGGTCACCTTTCAGGACGTCGCCGGGGCCGATGAGGCCAAAGAAGAGGTCGCCGAGATCGTCGACTTTCTCAGGGACCCGGCCAAGTTCCAGAAGCTTGGCGGTAAGATCCCCAAGGGTGTGCTCATGGTCGGCCCGCCTGGAACGGGCAAGACGCTCCTGGCGCGCGCCATCGCCGGCGAGGCCAAGGTGCCGTTCTTTACCATCTCGGGTTCGGACTTCGTCGAGATGTTTGTCGGTGTCGGGGCCTCGCGCGTGCGTGACATGTTCGACCAGGCCAAGAAGCATGCACCCTGCATCATCTTCATCGATGAGATCGACGCCGTGGGCCGGCATCGCGGTGCCGGTCTCGGCGGCGGTCATGACGAGCGCGAACAGACGCTCAATCAGCTCCTGGTCGAGATGGACGGCTTCGAGGGCAACGAGGGCGTGATCGTGATCGCCGCCACCAATAGACCCGATGTGCTCGATCCAGCGCTGCTGCGTCCCGGACGCTTTGACCGTCAAGTGGTGGTGCCGTTGCCGGACGTGCGCGGGCGTGAGCAGATCCTGAAGGTCCACATGCGCAAGGTGCCTGTCGCTGAGGATGTCAAGGCCTCCATCCTGGCGCGGGGTACGCCTGGTTTCTCGGGTGCCGATCTCGCCAATCTGGTCAACGAGGCGGCGCTCTTTGCCGCACGTGCCAACAAGAAGCTGGTCGAGATGAGCGACATGGAGAAGGCCAAGGACAAGATCCTGATGGGCACCGAGCGCCGGTCACTGGTCATGACCGAGAACGAAAAGAGGCTCACCGCCTATCACGAGTCGGGGCACGCCATCGTCGGGCGTCTGGTGCCAGATCACGACCCGGTGCACAAGGTCAGCATCATCCCGCGCGGTCGTGCGCTGGGCGTCACACTCTTCCTACCCGAGGACGACCGCTTCAGCTACAGCAAGCAGCGTCTTGAGAGTCAGATCTCCAGTCTGTTTGGGGGGCGCTGCGCCGAGGAGCTCATCTTTGGTCCGGACAGCGTGACCACGGGGGCGCAGAACGACATCCATCGTGCCACCGAGATCGCGCGCAACATGGTCACCAAATGGGGCCTATCCGATCGTCTGGGTCCGCTGACCTATAGCGAAGAAGAGCAGGAGGTCTTCCTTGGCCACTCGGTTACCCAGCACAAGAGCGTCTCGGACGAGACCTCGCACCTGATCGACGAGGAGATCAGGCGCATCATCGATCGCAACTACGAGCGGGCGCGCGAGCTGCTTCGGGAGCATCTCGACAAGCTGCATGCCATGGCCGCTGCGCTCATGAAGTACGAGACCCTCGACTCGGCCCAGATCGACGACATCATGGCCGGGCGCGCGCCGCGTCCGCCGCACGACTGGGAGGACGACGAGCCGTCGCGTCCGGCGGCTGCACCGGGGCGGCACAAGGATGGCGCCGACGATGGCTTCGAGGCCGGGGTTGGTCGTCCGGCGGGAGAGCACTGAGCCATGCGACGCTATTTTGGCACCGACGGTATCCGCGGCCGGGTCGGCGAAGGGCATATCACGCCCGACTTCGTGCTCAAGCTCGGCTGGGCGGCCGGGCGTGTGCTGACCAACGGGCGCGGCAAGATCCTGATCGGCAAGGACACGCGCATCTCGGGCTATATGTTCGAGTCGGCCTTGGAGGCTGGACTGGTCGCCGCCGGGGTCGATATTCGGCTGCTTGGTCCCATGACTACGCCGGGCGTGGCCTATCTGACGCGCACCTTCCGCGCCAGCGCTGGTATCGTCATCACCGCCTCGCACAATCCATTCGACGACAACGGTATCAAGTTCTTCTCCGCCGAGGGCGACAAGCTGCCCGACGAGGTAGAACTGGCCATCGAGTCTGAGCTCGAGCAACCGCTGCGCACGGTCGAATCGAGCGCACTCGGCAAGGTCAAGCGCATCGACGACGCCAACGGGCGTTATATCGAGTTCTGCAAGAGCACCATCCCGACAAGCATGAACTTCCGGGGTCTCAAGCTAGTGGTCGACTGCGCCAATGGCGCGACCTACAACACCGCGCCCTGCGTCTTCGAAGAGCTCGGTGCCAACGTCATCCGGCTCGGCACTGAACCCGATGGCTTCAACATCAACCGGGGCCTCGGCTCGACCCAGCCGGGTGCGCTCTGCGAGGCGGTGGTGCGCGAGGGCGCAGACCTCGGCATCGCCTTCGATGGCGATGGCGACCGGGTCGTGATGGTGGATTCGCGCGGCACCCTGATCAACGGCGACCTGTTGCTTTATCTGATCGCCAAATCGCGTCTGCGCACAGGTGCCATGCGCGGCGAGGTGGTCGGTACCCTGATGAGCAATCTCGGTCTCGAGCACGCGCTCAAGCGGCTCGGCATCGGTTTTGCGCGTACTAAGGTCGGCGACCGCTACATCCTAGAGCGGCTCAAGGCCGGCGACGGTATCCTCGGTGGCGAACCCTCGGGTCACATCATCTGTCGCGACCGTACCACCACAGGCGACGGCATCGTCTCGGCACTCCAGGTGTTGGCGGCACTCGAGCAGCTCAACACCAGGCTCGAAGACCTCAGCCGCGAGGTCGAACTCTACCCACAGGTACTCATCAATGTGCGTCTCGACCAACCGCGCGATGTGCTGAGCCTGCCTGAGGTCCGGGACGCCGTCGCCACGGCCGAGAACGAGCTGATGAACGGGGGCGGCAGGGTGCTGCTCCGTCCATCCGGCACCGAACCCCTGGTGCGCATCATGGTCGAGGGTCGCGACCGCCCGCAGGTCGAACGACTCGCCGAGCGGCTCGCCGAGGTTGTGCGCGCTCAGATCACCGCTTGATGGAGTTTTCGGAGTCATCGTGCCCATCATCAGAAAAAGCGCCCTGGTACCCTATTCGGCCTCGCGCATGTTTGATCTCGTCTATGACGTTGGTTCCTATCCGCAATTTTTGCCCTGGTGCGACAGTGCTAGCGTGCTTTCCGAGACCGAGGATAGGATCTGCGGTCAGATCGGGGTGCATCGGCTGGGGATTCGCCAGACCTTCAGTACCTGCAATCGCTTCGAACGTGATCGGCTGATGCACATCGATCTGCTCGACGGGCCGTTCCGCAAGCTGGTGGGGGCCTGGCGCTTCACCCCGCTGCGCGAGGATGCGTCCAAGGTCGAGCTGGAACTTGAGTTCGAGTTCTCGGGGCGCCTGATCGACAAGGCGTTCGGCGGCGTCTTCAACCAGATCGCCAATACCCTCGTGGATGCCTTCTGCAAGCGTGCCGAGGAGGTCTATGGCCGTGACTGAGTATCTGCGCGTCTCGGTCGCCTATGTCGGCGCAGACGGTCAGGCGCTGCGCGCACTGGAGGTGCGCGCCGGTACCAGCGTCGGTGAGGCCATCGAGCAGAGCGGTCTCCTGAGGCGGTTTCCTGAGATCGATCTCGACGTCAACAAGGTCGGTATCTTCGGACGGCTGGTCAAATTGGATCAGCCGGTCGAGGAGGGCGATCGGATCGAGATCTATCGCCCCCTGATCGCTGATCCCAAGACGGCGCGCAAGCGGCGCGTGACCTAAGGTTGGCCTTCACTCTTCGGCGCTGGTCAGGACGCGGGTGAGGTGGCGGATGGTGCCGATATAGTCGGCGGATAGTGGATCCACGACCTCCACCCGTCCGCCGATCTCCCGGGCGACCTGCTCGGCGGACTTGGTCGACATCTGAGGCTGGGCCAGGATGACCCGGATGTTCTCACGTCGCGCCTGATCGATCAGGGCCGCCAGCTGTCGCGGGCCAGGTTCCTTGCCTTCGGCCTCGATGGGGATCTGAGTGAGTCCATAGGTATCGGCAAAATAGCCCCAGGATGGGTGATAGACCATGAAGCGGCGGTACTTAAGCCGTCCGAGATCGGCGCGAACCTCGGCATCCAGATCCTTCAGCGCAGCGACGAAATCTGCGAGCCGTGACTCATAGTCGGTGGACCGATCCGGATCGATTTCATCGAGCGTTTTGGCAATCCGTTCTGCCATTCTGATCACGAGCAGCGGGCTGGTCCAGATGTGTGGATCCTGCTCGCCGTCGGCTTCATGGTGATGATCAGGCTTGGCTCCTTGTCCATCATGTTCATGCGCCTCGAGACGGCGCCGGGCGATGCCTTCGCTGAGATCCACAACACGAAGCTTCGGGTTCACAGCCAGAATCCGTTTTATCCAGGCCCCCTCCATCGGTAGTCCGACCCCAAAATAGACCTCTGACTCGGCCAGCCGTGCGATCTGACCGGGGGACGGCTCATAGGTATGTGGGTTGGAGCCGGCGCCGACCAGTGCCTCGACCTGGACCTGAGGTCCGCCGATCTGTTCGACGAAGGTCTGCTGTGGCGGCACGGTGACAAAGACCTGGATCCGGTCTGCACCCAGCAGGATGGTGGGTAGGCAGGCCAGAACGATGAACGATAGAAGGTGCATCCGCATCATTTACTCAGAGAGCAGTTCAAGTTGGGATTCGCGGCGGACACGAGCGCCTACTATTTGGTCAGGATGAGCTTGTTGTTGCGCGTCATCCGCAGGACGTAACGACAATCACCGTGCTCGATCATCACGAACGGATCATTGCCGAGCAATGATCGGACGTCGATCGTGCGCGGCATTGGAGACAGGGCGCTCTTGTCGAGGTGTTCAGGACGGCGATTGGCGGTGGATGTGGTCCTAGGCATCGTCAAACTCTCAACTAAGGTTGGCGGTGATCGAACTCAGGGACGGCCAGATGGCTATCAAATAACAATCATTCTCGTTAAAGATTAAGAGCTGAGTTCGAGCCTGTCAACTGGCAGCCAGCCATGACAACGCGCAGATTTCAGTCCTTGGGTTCCAGCCCAAGGGTTCTCAGACCCTTGCGGACGATACCTTCGCGTGCCTCATAGTCGGGCACCTCGATCAGGATCTGCTCGGGTTTGCGCGCGGCGGCGCGGGTCGGGTCGGGCCGCAGATCGCCCTCGATACGCACCAGTTGATCGCCCTCGAAATAGAGGGTCAGATGGCGCTGTTCCATCGGCTGATGGCCATGCTTGAGGGTATAGGTGTAGTCCCAGCGATTGTTATGGAAGAAACTGACCAGCGGCGGCGTGCCCAGCACCAAGCTAACCTGACGCTTGGTCATGCCGAGCTCGAGTGCATCGACCATCTCCTCGGTCAGGATGTTGCCCTGCTGGACCGTCATCTTGTAAACGAAGGGCAGATTCTCCAGCAACGAGGTCCGCGTCTCGTCCGGCTTGGTGTCACGTGCGCATCCCGTGACGGCGATCGAGACCATCATGGAACCCAGTATTGGAAAACTGAAAATCTTTCGCATCTTGTCCTGATCACGACTTTGCGCTAAATCAGCGCATCATACCGTAGCGCCCTTTCTGGATCACAGGGGGCGCTGATCCAAGTGGCCGAGCGTGATCGTCTAGGTCGGTCGTATTGGTCCGCGAGCTGGAGAATCGAATTGAAAAACGAGCAGATCAAACAGGCCGGACTCAAGGTGACGGCGCCGCGCGTCAAGATCCTGGGCATTCTCGAGCGCAGCGACAAGCGCCATCTGAGCGCTGAGGATGTCTACAAGGAGCTCCTGAGTCAGGATGAGGATATTGGTCTAGCCACCGTCTATCGCGTGCTGACCCAGTTCGAGGACGCCGGTCTCGTCTGTCGCCGTCACTTCGAGGGTGGTCAGTCGGTCTTCGAGCTCAACAGCGGCGAGCACCACGATCATCTGGTCTGCATCAAGTGCGGCGCGATCGTCGAGTTCCTCGACCCCACGATCGAGTCACGCCAAAAACGGATCGCCGCCGAGCATCACTTCAAGATCAAAGACCACTCACTCGTGGTCTACGGTATCTGTCCGGAGTGTCAAGGCAAGCGCTGAGTCTAACGGCTGACGTCCAGGTATTCGCGCTCGATGGCGGTCTCCAACGCCTGGGAGCCTTTGACCAGTTCTTCGTAGACGAGGCGCAGGCCGGTGAGCCGTTTGATGTCGGACTCACTCGGCTGGCCGTCTGGGGCCTGGTGGGCGATGTCGTAGAGTGTCCTCAGGTAGTTGGCGCGCGCCTTGGCCACCATCTCGATCACCGGGGTCAGATCAGCGAGTTTGAGTTCCTTGAACAAGGGGTTGATGGTCTGGCGGTTGATCTCGCGGATCTCGGCATCGATCGCGATGAGCAGGCGTCTGTTCTCAGTGGTCATCTTGAGGGGTCCTCGCTGATTTGGAAATACGTTCCGTTCGACTCTGAAACACCCCTGTCAGGGCTGTGCCGTCTTTATCGGCATGCAGCGCGGTAAGCATAGGCCGAGAACCCTCTGTGAAACGTTGCCTAGTTCACGAAATCTGGATGGATGGTCTTGTCTTGATCACCGCGGCGCGTTTTAGATAGCGGGTTTTTCCGCAACAGCAGCGTCGGATCCACGTTGCTCGAATCAGTGGCGTGTCGGAGATTCGTCACCCTCTGATTGTTGCGTCTCGGTTTCACACCGTACCTGTTATGTCAAGCCGGCTTGATATCGATTGGACGGCCTTTGGAATGCTGACCCCTGCGCGCGGCACGTAGCCGTGCCACGCCTAGCCATATCGATTCAGTCCAGCAGAGGTTTTAGGATGCGCCGAACCTCGTGGATCCGGACTCCGGGTTCGGCCATGTCGCAAAAGAATTTCAGCTTGTTGCCGCCTTCCAGCTTGTATTCTTTGGGCCGGCTTTGGATCAGGGCGATGAGTCGGGCCGGGTCGATCTTGGGCGATTCGGTGAAGAGTAGGCGCCCGCCTGCCGGGCCGGCCTCGATCTTGCGGATGCCCCAGGGTTGGATCAGGAGCTTGAGTGCGGTGATCTCGAGCAGATTCCTCGCCGGCTCGGGCAGGTCTCCGAAGCGGTCGATCATCTCGACCTGCAATTCGTGCAATTCCTCGCGATCGCGTGCGCTGGCGATGCGTTTGTAAAACACCAACCGTGCCTGGACATCGGGTAGATAGTCACTCGGCAGGAGCGCCGGGATTCCGAGATCGATCTCGGGACCGTGATCGAGCGGTCGATCGAGCTCAGGGACGCGCCCTGACTTCAGCGCCGCGACCGCGCGCTCTAAAAACTCCATATAGAGCGTGAAACCGACCTCGGTAATCTGGCCTGATTGTTCCTCGCCCAGCAACTCGCCCGCACCGCGGATCTCCAGGTCATGGGTGGCGAGCGTGAATCCGGCACCCAGATCCTCCATCGCTTCGATCGCCTCCAGCCGTTTCTTGGCATCCGCCGTCATGGCCTGGGTCGGGGGGGTGAGGAGATAGGCATAGGCGCGATGGTGTGAGCGCCCGACCCGACCGCGCAATTGATGGAGCTGGGCCAGACCCAGTTTGTCGGCGCGGTTGATGAGGATGGTGTTGGCCGAGGGGATGTCGATCCCGCTCTCGATGATGGTGGTACAGACCAGCAGGTTGAAACGTTGGTGGTAGAAGTCGCGCATGATGCGTTCGAGCGCGCGCTCGGGCAGCTGACCATGGGCGACCGCTAGCCGTGCCTCCGGGATCAGGGTGGCGAGCCTCTGGGCCAGGTTCTCGATGGTCTCGACTTCGTTGTGCAGGAAATAGACCTGGCCGCCGCGCTTGAGCTCGCGCAACACCGCCTCTCGGATCAGTGCGTCGTCCCAGGGGGTAACGCAGGTCTTGATCGGATGGCGCTCCACTGGTGGGGTGGCGATGATCGAAAGATCGCGCAGACCGGACAGGGCCAGGTTGAGGGTGCGCGGGATGGGGGTGGCAGTCAACGTCAAGACATCGACCTCAGTGCGCAGCGCCTTCAGCCGTTCTTTGTGACGCACCCCGAAGCGATGTTCCTCGTCGATGATGACCAGACCGAGTCGCTTGAATCGGATCTGTGGCTGAAGCAGCTTGTGGGTCCCGATCACGATGTCGATGCTGCCATCGGCGAGCCCATTGAGCACCGCCTTCTGTTCCCTGGCGGTGCGGAAGCGCGACAGACTCTCGATACGTACCGCCCAATCGGCGAAACGGTCGGAGAAGTTCTCGAAATGCTGGTGCGCAAGCAGGGTGGTCGGCACCAGGACCACGACCTGCCGCCCGCCCTGGACCGCGATGAAGGCGGCGCGCATGGCGACCTCGGTCTTGCCAAACCCCACGTCACCGCAGACCACGCGATCCATCGGCCTGGGACTGGCCATGTCGGCCAGCACCGACTCGATGGCGCGTTGCTGATCCGGTGTCTCCTCGAACGGAAAGGCGGCGGCGAAGGCGGCATAGTCCTCACCGCCCGTCGGGAAGGCGATACCCTGACGTGCGGCACGCCGCGCCTGGATATCGAGCAGCTCGGCGGCCACGTCGTGCGCCTCCTGCGCGGCACGCCGCTTGATCCGCTGCCACTGATCACCCCCGAGTTTGTGCAAGGGGGCGTTTTCTGGCGAGGCCCCGGTGTAGCGCGAGATCAGGTGCAGTGAGCTGACCGGCACATAGAGCCGGTCGCCATTGGCATATTCGAGCATCAGGAACTCGGTGGTCACTCCACCGACTGTGAGCGTCTGGAGACCTAGATAGCGTCCGACGCCGTGCTCCTCATGGACCACGGGTGCACCCTCGCTCAGCTCGGTGAGGTTGCGGATGATGGCGTCGCTGTCGCGCTCGCGGGCACGTCGGCGCCGTTCTTGACGCACCCGCTCGCCATAGAGCTGGCTTTCGGTGATGACGGCGAGCCCGGCGTCTTCGAGCAGCAGACCCTGCTCGATGGGGGCGACCGTCAGGGCGAGATCAGCCTCGCCGGCAAGGAATTTGTGCCAACCCGCGACCGGACGGGTCTGGATGCCGAAGCCCTTGAGCTGCTCGGCCAGCAGTTCGCGCCGTCCGTTGCTTTCGGCGACGAAGAGCAGGCGCCGCTGCGCGCTGGCGAGAAAGGCGCGCAGGGCCTGGTCTGGGTGCGCGCTGCGCGCCTGGATGGTCAGTGGCGGCAGGGGCTGGGTCGAGAAGTGATAGACCTCGGCATAGCCCTTGCGCCTCTGGTCGATGGGGTCTGACTGATGGATGACGCCCGAGAGCCGATTGAGCCGCCCGGCCAGTTCCTCGGGAGTCAGATAGAGCTGGGCGGGTGGCAAGGGTGGGCGTTCGCTGTCATGGCGACGCTGCGCATAACGCTGCTCGATCTCCGCGAAAAAGGCACGCGCCGTATCACGACACTCGACCGCCTCGATGACCAGGGTGTCTGCGGGCAGATAGTCGAAGAGCGTGGCCGTCTGCTCGAAGAAGAGCGGCAGATAGTATTCGAGCCCGCCTGGCGCCTGACCTCGGGAGACCTCGCGATAGATGAGGCTGCGTTGCGGATCGCCGGCGATGGCGGCGCGATAGCGGCGGCGGAAACCCGAGATGGCGTCCTCGTCGAACGGAAACTCGCGCGCCGGCAGCAGCCGGATCTGGTCGAGTGTATCCTTGGAGCGCTGGGTCTCGGGATCGAACACCCGGATCCCCTCGATCTCGTCGTCGAACAGATCGATCCGCAACGGCACCCGACTCCCCATGGGGAAGACATCCAAGAGCGAGCCCCGCACCGCATATTCGCCGTGTCCGAGAACCTGCGAGACACAGGTATAGCCTGCCTGCTCCAGGCGGCGGCGCATGGTGTCGCGATCAAACCGCTGGCCGACGGCCAGTACCAGCGAATGGCCATCGACATAGTCACGCGGCGGCAGACGCTGCATCAGGGTGGCGACCGGGACGATCAACAGACCCGACTCCAGGGTCGGCAGACGATACAGGGTAAGCAGTCGCTCCGAGACCAGCTCGGGCAAGGGCGAGAAGATGTCGTAGGCGAGGGTCTCCCAATCGGGAAAGTCGAGGAGCGGAGGCTCGCCTCCGTCCAGGAAGAAGCCCAGTTCAGCGCGTCGGGTCGCAGCGGCCTGGATGCTATCGACCACCACCAGGACCAATCCGGAGTGGCGTGCGGCGACCCTGGCGATCGCCAGCGAGGTGCCGGCACCATAGAGCCGGCCCCAGAGCTGACGTTCACCCGGGCGACGCGGCAGCGGTGGGTCGAGCGGAGAGTGCAAGGGGCGGGTTGAGGACGACGACATCGTGTGGCACATGACCTCAAGTGATTCGCTAAAAACGGACGCAGCGTGCTGGATTTTCGCACAGAGGCCGGCAGTCGTCCGATTCGGGCGGCCTAATTATTCGGGTTTTTAAGGAGCGCCGTAAGGCGCGATCGCGGTGCCCACCCCCGCATCAATCGCCAAGATCGCGGCTCAAGCCGCTCTACGGCACGAGCAAGAGTGGCAAGGGCGCCTTTGAGCGCGATGCACATCCGGGTCAATAAATTTGACTTGAGTGGTTGACAAGTGCCTCGCTAAATAAGAAAATTTTCATGTACTGAAGCGATTGCTCCAGTGCACTCCTCCATCCTCCTTTGGTGGTAATTTTTCTAGCGCGACACAACCCGTCGCGCTTTTTTTTTTTTGGTGCGCCCGGCAGGGCGCACTCACTGGGAGTTAGACGTCCTCCTCGGGGCCTTTCGCGCACGGAAAGGCAAACGCGGATCCACGCCTGGAGCGATCGGTTGCGCGGCATCGAGCGCAAGTCGCCGATCGTTAGCGACTCGATAAATACCGTCGGGAGGGACAGGTCTGCAAATACCTGGTGCGAACGTAAAACCGGTGGTGTCTTCGGGCTGCCGATCGATCGGGGTATGCCCTTGGTGTGAGAGGGTGACGGGGCGACCCCGCCCACTAGGCGCTCGCGCCCATCACCGACTCGATCTCTAGCATCCGCCAGGTCTCGACGGGTGGCAGCTGGGCACGGGCGACGGCGGCGCTATAACCGCACGCCGGGATGAAATGGGCGATCTGGGGGGCGACGGCCCTGGGCGGACGCGGGCGCAAGAGCCCACGCCCATCGCACTTGACGTCGGCCTCTAGGGCTGTCCAGGCGAGATAAAAGCGTTCCAGTCGCCCTGACTCGGGCACTGTCTCCAGTTCTGCGACAGTCTCGGGGTCGAACAGACGCCGGGCGATCGCCGCCAGATTGGCGCGTGGGCGGATCCATTCGCAATCGACACCAACGGTGGCGTTCGTTCCGCAGCTCAGGGCCACCAGGGCCAGATCGCCACTGTGACTGAAACTAAAGGACAACCAACCGTCTGCACCATCCAGATAGGGTTTGCCGGTGGGGCCACGTTCGATCCGAATCTGTTCGGGCTGCCGATCCAGGTAGGCGGAGAGGATGCGGTTGAGACCGGCACAGGCGCGTGCATAGCGTGCCCGTTGGACGTCCTGTCCCAGGGCATCGATACGTGCACGCTGTGCCTCGCTCAATAGCCCGCGACACCTGTCCAGAGGCGCGCCACCCTCACCCGTGTCGATACGCCATAGATGCAGGCCGCCAGGCTTGAGTGTCGCAGCGAGTTCCGGGCCCGGTTGAACGGATGTCGCCTGCCAGGGGACGAGGGGGAAGGAGGGCATGGTCCTTGAGTGATTCACACCGATCGGCGGTTTGTAGCATGTCGGGGCCGATCATGGCTCACCTGGGTGAAGCCCCGCCCAAGCCTTTCTCTCCACAGGCATCGCATCCATACCCTGCGGCGCAGGGGGGCATGAAGCAATCGTGGACGCCCTTCTTGCCCGCTTGCCCGCTGCGCGCGGGCAAGCGAAGGTTCGGATACCGGGCGCGTCCAGCAAAGTTCTTAAACGCCACACCCAACTGCCTTGTGGGTGACGATCACGCCTGCGCCTCTTCGACAGCCTTCTTCACGCCATCGATGAGCTTCTGGTTCTTGCGGCTGCGCACGCCGTACAGACGGGCAGAGAACAGGGTGATGATCTCCAGCACGTCCTTGGCCAAATCCTCTTCAAAAGTGGTGTCCTCGCCTTGGTTGAGGATGACCACCTCGACGTTCTTCGCTTCACAGATGGCAAAGACGAGTTCCGCGCCAAAGCGCAGCAGCCGGTCCTTGTGGGTGATGACCAGACGACCGACCTGGCCTTCGATGATCACATCCAGCAGGCGCTTCAGGCCCTTCTTGTGGTCGTTCATGCCCGAGCCAAGATCGGCGATCACCTCAAACGTCCAGCCTTGCCTGGCACAATAGAGTTCGAGCACCTGCTTTTGCCGCTCCAGGTCGTCTTTCTGGTCGTGGCTAGAGACACGGGCATAGGCGATGGTGCGACGCGCCGTCTCTGGCGCATGGAACTGCTCTGGCCGAAGCTGCGCCAGGTCATAACGTCGCCGCCCACCTGGTGTACGTTCGGTTGGTAAAAGCCGCCCCTCGCGCTCCCAGCGCCGCAGCGTCTGGGGTGAGACGCCGAGAAACTCAGCGGCTTTGTGGATACTGACCATCTTACGAGACATGATCTGAAGATACACCAATACGCAAGAACAAGAAAGACGTCAAAAAACTGTTCTGCTCTATAATCGCGCCTCTCGCCGGTCGATAGCCGGCTGGGCGGCGCCTTAAGCCGCCGAGGCTCGTTTGCCCAGCCGTCCATCTCTAATCCTCGCCAACTCTGATGTATCCATCATGAACCCGATCATCGTGACCCTCAGTCAGGAACTCGCCGCGCGTCCGGCCCAGGTCGAGGCGGCCGTGCGGCTGCTCGACGCGGGCTCCACCGTGCCCTTCATCGCGCGCTATCGCAAGGAAGCCACCGGCGGTCTCGACGACACCCAGTTGCGTCACCGCAAAGAGCGGCTCGGCTATCTGCGCGAGCTGGCCGAACGCCGGGCGGCGGTGCTCAAGGGCATCGGGAACAGGGTAAGCTGATGCCTGAGCTCAAGGCCGCGATCGAGACCGCCGACACCAAGCAGCGGCTCGAAGACCTCTATCTGATCTCGGCCAGGATGTGCCCGATCGCACCGCTGCAGTGGAAGGGACACGTCAGATCCTGATGGAGCGCTTCGCTGAGGATGCCGAGCTGGTCGGGCCTCTGCGCGATCTGCTCTGGGGGCAGGGGATCCTGGTCTCGACCCTGATTGCGGGCAAGGGACAAGAGGGCAACAAGTTCTCCGATTACTTCAACTATCGCGAGCCGATCGCCAGGGCGCCCTCGCATCGGGCCCTGGCGCTGTTTCGCGGTCGTAATCAGGGCGTGCTCAAGCTGGAGATGCTGGCGGGGGAGGGCAAGGATCCCGTCGTCAAATCGGGCGACCTGGTCAGGGTCCAGGTGCTGGAGGTGGATCTGGAGCGCAAGCGGATCGCCTTGAGCCGGCGTCTGGACGAGCCAGCCGAACGCGCGCGCCCTGGGCGCTCGGAGATGGCGGAGCGGGGCGCTCGTCAGCCCCAGGCCCCAAACACACCTTCGGACAGGGTGCGTGGCGGCGGCAAGGGGCCGAGTCGCCCGAGCAATGCGCCGGCGTCTGGGAGGGGTGGCGCGCTGGCCGATGCCTTCGCCAAGGCGCGCAAGGGATGAGACGTCGCTTCGGGGCCGAGACGCTCGAGCACCGCCTCCGGGTCGCGCCCTCGCCCATCCACGGCCAAGGCTGTTTCGCCCGGATCGCCTTCGAGCCGGGCGACCATATCGGTACCTTCGAGGGGCTGGAGGTCACCGAGGATGGCCCTCATGTACTCTGGGTCTATGATCCCGAGCGCGGTCGCCTGACCGGCCGGCGCGGAACCAATGTGCTGCGCTGGCTCAACCACAGCGATGACCCGAACGCCGAGTTCGATGGGTTCGAGCTCTATGCGCGGCGGGCGATCGCGGTCGGGAGCGAGATCACCATCGACTATGGCGCCGGCTCACCGTCGTGAGTCGTAGCGCCCCATAACACCGAGGCCACCGACATGCAGGAACGTCCCATCATCAAGACCGCCATCCCCAAGCGTCGCTATCAGGCCGGACGTTATACCGCCTCGCTGCTCGCTGAGATCGAGAGCGGCGATGGTCGAAGCTATCGCTATATCCTCGGCTTCGTGGCCCAGGGACAGGTCGAACCCGCACTCTATGTCTGCTCCGAGCCGACACCGCCTTCGGAGCGGGCCGAAGGTGCCTATCGGCTGCGGGTCGTGAGCGAGGTCATGACCGAGACGCTCGACACCGACGACGACTGGGGCGATCTCGACCGCTTCGCCGAACAGGCGCTCAGGGTCGGCATCCAAATGCTCGGATTGCCCGAGTCCGGTATCGTGCGGCTGATGTGAGCGGCTATTCCAATGCGCCTATGAAGGCCCACTGTTCGGGCGTCACCGGCAGGATGGAGAGCCGGTTGCCCCGGCGCAGCAGCGGCAGCCCCTCCAGGGCTCCGGTGGCATAGGTCTTGAGTTCGGCGAGCGAGATGACACGCCTCAGGTGCCGGATATAGCGCACATCGACCAGATACCACCGCGGCGAGGCAGGGTCGCTCTTGGGGTCGTAATACCTGGACTCGGGATCGAAGGCCGTGGGGTCTGGACGCGGCTCGCTGGCGATCTCGGCAATCCCGACGATCCCCGGGACCGTGCAGTTGGAGTGATAGAAAAAGACCTGGTCACCTGGCCGCATCTCGTCACGTAGCATGTTGCGCGCCTGGTAGTTGCGCACACCATCCCAGGGCTCGATTTGGCCGGGACGCGCTGCAAGATCATCGAGACTGAAAATTTCTGGCTCGGATTTCATCAACCAATGGCGCATTGGCCCCTCCCCGTCAGTCAGCCAGTAGATGATGGAAGTTGGCCAGTCGCTCGGGTGCGATCAACCCATCCTCGACCGCCTGACGAATCACGCAACCCGGCTCGCGGGCGTGCCGACAATCGCCGAAGCGGCAGCGCCCTAGATAGGGCCGGAACTCGCGAAATCCCTGCTGCAGCCGATCACGATCGATCTTTCCCAGGCGAAAGCCACGCACGCCGGGCGAGTCGATCAAAAACCCATTACCGCTCAGACGATAACAGGTCGTCGCCGAGGTTGTGTGACGCCCGAGTCCGGTCGCCTGCGACAGGCGCCCGATCTGGATCTCCCGGTCGGGCAGCAACAGCTTGACCAGCGACGACTTGCCCACACCCGACTGCCCGACCAGCACGCTGGTCTGTCCGGCCAACTCGGCGATGAATCCCTCGACCGATTTGGGTTCGAGCAGACTGATCCAGAAGGTCCGGTAGCCAATGGCGCCATAATGGGCGAAGCCTGACTGGAAGGCGGCCCGTTCCTCCGCGTTCGGTAGCAGATCCATCTTGTTGCCGACCAGGATGGCCTCGACGCCGATGAGCTCGGCGGCGACCAGATATTGATCGATCAGATAGCCGCTGGGCTCAGGTTGCGGGGCGATGAGGATGACCAG
Organism: Thermochromatium tepidum ATCC 43061; assembly: GCF_009664085.1. Lineage (NCBI taxonomy): Bacteria > Pseudomonadati > Pseudomonadota > Gammaproteobacteria > Chromatiales > Chromatiaceae > Thermochromatium > Thermochromatium tepidum. Next base: position 135,420 of record NZ_CP039268.1, read on the forward strand.
CTGTGTGAGGTTGGCCGCAAGCGGCTTTTCTTGCCCAGTTGCATCCAAACGACTCAGGGTGGTGGTACGCGGCAGGATGGCCGTGACCACACCCTGACCATCGGGCAGGCGCTGCCAGACGACGCGATCCCCGCACACCACCTGGCCGATGTGCTGGCGCGCCAGACAGTGCACCAGATGGCCGCGCGCGTCCTCGACCGCCAGATTGGCACCATGCCGGACGACGACCCGTCCTTCCTCCGGCTCCTGCTCGGCATCGAGTTCGGCCAGCGCCCGTTCGGGCCGCGTGGCGAGTCGCTCGCGGCGGCGCTCCTGGATGGCCCGGATGCGCTCGATCTGGCGCGCGGAGAGTCGTCGCCTGGTCAAGGGGTCAACCGAGCTGGCGGCTGGGACACGGACGAGGATTTGGCCCCCTCACGGCAGTGAGACCTGGACCGGCGGTTGCCAGCCGGCGGCACGATGCTCGGCCACCACCGTGGTATAGATCCCGCCGCGCACATTGAACTTGGCGGTCAGACGCATGAAGCGCGGTGCGAGCGCCTCGACCAGGTCATCGAGGATGCGATTGGTGACGGCCTCGTGGAAGACACCCTGGTCGCGATAAGACCAGATATAGAGCTTGAGGGACTTTAGCTCGACGCACCTTTGCTCGGGGACGTATTCGAGCGTCAGCTCGGCGAAATCCGGCTGACCGGTCTTGGGGCAGAGGCAGGTGAATTCGGGCACCCGGATGCGGATCGTATAGTCGCGCTCGGGCTGGGGATTGGGGAAGGTTTCGAGCGACTGGCTCGGGGCGCTGGGCATGAAGGACCTCTCCGCTGACAAGGATGGACCAAGCGAGCCGGCTCCTCGACTCGGCCGGCCGATCAAATTCCCATTATATAATCCTTCTGGCGTCTCTCCGGACGCGCTTTCTCAAACACATAGGTTCAGACGGGGACATCCATATCCATGGACACCAGCAGTGAGTTAGCCCGCTTCAATATGATCCAGCAGCAGATCCGCCCCTGGGGCGTGCTCGACGACCGCGTGCTGGAGGTGATGGGCACGGTTGAGCGCGAGCGTTTTGTGCCGGACGCCTATCGGTCGCTGGCCTATGCCGACATCGAGATCCCCAATGGTGACGGCACCTTTATGCTCGCGCCCAAGGTGGTCGGTCATCTATTGCAGGCGCTGTCCATTCAGCCGGGTGATGGGGTACTGGAGATCGGCACGGGCTCGGGCTATGTCGCTGCCTGTTTGAGCCGGCTCGGCGCGCGCGTGATCAGTCTGGAGATCGACCCGTTGCGGGCGGCTGAGGCAGACGCGCGGCTCAAGGCGCTCAATTTCCACTGGGTCGAGGTGCGCGAAGGGGATGGATTGGCCGGTCCGGTGAGCGGGGCGCCGTTCGACGGGATTGCCGTCAATGGATCCCTGCCGACTGAGGACGCCCTGCCGATGCTGCGCGAACAGCTGACCGTCGGCGGACGGCTGTTCTGCATCCTGGGAAGGGCGCCGGCGATGGAGTGCGTACGCATCACCCGCGTCGGTCGCAACGACTATCGACGCGAGTCGCTGTTCGAGGTCGAGGTCGCGCCCCTGCGCAACGCGCCCGAGCCGGCTGAGTTCGAATTCTGAGGCTCGCCTTTCAGACGATCTGGGCAGTGGCGCTGCCGCTCTCGCCTTTGTTGTCGGTCCAGGCGATCTCGATCGGATCGCCGAGGGCGCCGCCCTTGAACCTGAACGACAGATAGGGATTCTTGGAGACGGCCCCGCTCCAGGAGGCCCTCATCACCACGGCACCCTTAACCTTACACACCACCTCCTGGATGAAGTGCGCCGGGATGAGCTCATTGGTCTGGCTGTCCCTGCGCAGACCATTTTCCATCGGGTGGGTGATCAGACACTTGACCCTGGTCTCCTCACCTTCGAGCTTGGCGCGGATCTTGATGTCAGACATCGTCTCGACTCCTGGTATTCACAAGGATTTGTTTCGGCCTGGGATGGTCTTTGAAAGCGTCAGGGGTCGATCAACTGCCGCAGCCACCGAGGGTGACAGTCACCGTCTTGGCGTTTTTATAGAGCTTGTCGCCGGCCTTGACCACGGCGATGACATCGGCGGTCTCGGCCATCTTGATGTTGGTCTCGATGAATGGGATCAGGGATGGATCGACGAACTCGAAGGAGGCGACAAGAGGGTGCTGATTCTTGGAGGCAATGAGATTGATGGAGGTGACGCCATCCAGATCGGTCTCGACCATGACCCGCACCGAGGCGCCGTTCTCGGCGATGTCCGGGGCCTTGATCCTGATCCGGTCGCTGACCTCGGCAGCATCGCTGCCAAACAGACCGGTCATGGCCGTGGAGACCTCCTTGGCATGGAAGGCGTCCGCATTCCAGTCGGCAAGGGCGCTGGGTACGATCAGCCCGGCGCCGACGGCGGCCAGTGAGCCCTTGATGAATCTCCGGCGTTTGTGATCGATCATGGTTTAACTCCTCGCTTGTTTTGGCGTTTGGATTCGCGTTCTTCTTCTTTCCAGCTTTCAAGCCGCGCCTGGATCCGGGCGGCCTCGTGATAGGGCAGATCGCGTTGACGCAGTGCGATCTCAAGCTGACGGATGGCCGGCTCGCGCTCGCCCTCGGCATAGAGCTTCTCGGCACGGAAGCGATGGGTCGCCGCCTGATGTCCGGCGCGAAGGGCTGCCTGCTCCAGCCAATCGTACAACATGGGGTTGCCGGGGCGCAGCCGTGCGACCGTGGTTAGTTCGTCGATGGCCGATGCAGGGCGGTTGGCCTTCATCAGTGCCTCGGCGTAGGCCATGCGCAATGGCCAGCTTCCGGGTGAGAGGGCGACCGCCTGTTTCAGTGTCCGCACGGCGCGTTCGACCTGGCCCTGTTCGAGATCGAGCCGGGCGTCGAGGATGATGAACTCGGCAAGGCCGGCATTCGATTTCATCGCCTCGGCCAGTGCGGCGCGGGCGGCGTCGAACTGACCCGTGCGCATTAGGGCCAGGGCATGACCGTAGTGCTCGGCGGTGACATTACGGTAACGCCCCTCGCGCAGGGTGTCGCGGAAATAGGCCACCGCCTGCTCCGGGCGCTTGTAGGAGCGTTCGCGCAGGGCCGCACGCACCAGGTGGAAACGCAGGCTGTCGGGGCGCTGGCGGGCCCCAAAGACGTCGGCCCGACCGAGTGCCTCGGCGATGCGGTCGGCGTTGACCGGATGGGTACGCAGGAACTCGGGTGCATTGTTCTCGTAGGCGCGACTGGACTTGGATAGCCGCTCGAAGAAACCGGCCATGGCATAGGGGTCGAAGCCCGCCTTGGCCAGGGTCATGATGCCGAGCCGATCGGCCTCGTACTCGTTCTCGCGCGTGAAGTTGATCTGGCGTTGCAGGGAAGCGGCCTGGATCCCAACGATGGCGGCCGCCCCGGCGTCGCTCGAGACCTGGGCGCCGAGGATGGCGGCGGCCACCATCAGGGCCATGGTCGGGATGAGTGTCTTGTTTTGATCCTCCAGCGTGCGCAGCAGATGACGCTGGGTGAGGTGCGCGATCTCATGGGCAAGGACGGCAGCGAGCTCGCTCTCGGTCTCGGCAGCGAGGATGAGTCCGGCATAGACGCCGATGTTGCCGCCTGGTCCAGCGAAGGCATTGACCACCGACTGGTCGATGATGAAAAAGTTAAAACGTCCAGTGGCGCTTGGATCGGCGGCGACCAGGGTGTTGCCGAGCGATTCGATGTAATCGGTCAACAGCGGGTCGTCGAGGACAGGCAGCGACTCGCGCACATGACGCATGAAGGCCTGACCCAGACGCGCCTCGGCGCCTGTGGTCAGGATAGCGTCGGACGAATTGCCCATGTCGGGGAGATGATAGTCCTGGGCCTGGAGTTGAGGCGAGCCGACCAGGAGCAGGCTACCCAAGGCGATCACTGGCCGTATCGAGAGAGGTCGGGGCGCTGTCCGTTTCGTCATGGATGTTCAGTTGAGCTGGATGCGTTGTCCCCAAGGCACGGAGGCGCTGCCCTTGACCAGCCAGATCACTGGATAGCACGGCTCGCGTTTGGGGAACTCGCCCTGAGCATCGGTGAAATAGACCAGTAGATCTGGGCGTCCGTCCTGGCGCTCGACCCAGTCGAATACGGGTTTGAAGCTGGTTCCGCCGCCCCCCTGTAGACGCTCGGGACGCACGAAGGTTTCCCAAGGCTCGAACTGAAAGGGGGCACCCGGCGCCAGCGCGCGATCGCAGGGCAGCAGGGTGATACGCGCCCGGATCTGGCCCTTGAGCGCGTCGATCTCGCCGATGAATGCGCTCAGCTCGCCGTCCTGGATCGACCCCGAGGTGTCGATCGCCACCACCAGATCGGCCTGATGGCTGCGCAGTCCGGGCAGGATGAACGCCCCCTCGCGCCGCGATGGACGCTGATAGCTGTAGTCCTCGCGCGCGATCGCCATCAGATGACGCGCCAGCAGCATCCGCCAAGGCAGGCTGGGCTGGAGTAGATGGTCGATCTGACGCGCCAGCTCGCCGGCCAGCTTGCCGGCTTGTAACGCCTGCTGGGCGGCGCCGGCCAGGCGTTGGCGCCATTGGATGGAGAGGGCTTCACGTTCGTCTGGGGTCAAGGGGGTGGGCGGTGCCGTGCGAGGCTCCAGGCCCGATGCGGTTGTCGGGGTGTGCCGCTCGTTTGCGTCCTGGCCCTTGGGCGTGTGGTGCTGGCGCTGTTCGAGATCCTGTTCGTTCCGCCCAGACTGACTGCTGCCGTGGCGCTCGTCGAGGTCATAGGCGTGGGTGTCCAGCGTCTCTGAGTCGTCGCGTTCGTCGATGAGCGGATAGATCTCCTCGGCGGTCAGCCCGCGGTAGAGCGGCATCACCAGGGCATGCGGCGGCGGTATCAGACCGTCCTCGATCAGCAACGGATTGATCGCATAGTCACAGGCCAGGTCCCAACGCCGGCGTTGACGATGGCCGCGCCGTGCAAAGTGCGACAGGGCGCAGTGTAGGGCCTCGTGGGCGAGCACGAACTGGGTCTGCTCCAGACTCAGGGCCTCGATATAGGCCGGATTGTAATAGAAGGCGCGCGCGTCCGTGGCCGTGGTACGGCACCAGTCACCGGTGGCCGCGCGCAGCGGCAGACGCAGCACCAGGGCGCCGAGAAAGGGTTTGTCCAGAATCAACCGGGTGCGTGCCGCCGCGAGCTTGGTCTCGATGGCGGATGGGTCGGGCAGGGTCGCAGACGTCCTCTCAGGCATGGAGCATCACCTCTGCGACCGACCGCGCCCAGTTGGCGAAGGCCGGCACCTCGAATAGCCGTCCGCCGATCGCCCGATGCAGATCCGAGACCAACATCACCCCCATCTCGCGCTCGGGGAGGCGTCCGGCATAGTCGAGGATGTGGCCTATGACCTCCCGTCCGTCCGGGCCGTCGAGCGCGCGGATCGCCCGCCCGACCAGTGCGGCGGCGACGGCATACTGGAGATCGATCTCGCGCGGGACGGCGACCGGCTCGCCGCGCGTGATGGCGTCGAGATCCGGCATCTGGTCGAGGTTGGTGATGAAGGCGCTCAGCTCGATCCCAGCGGCCGGGCCCACGCAGGCCTGGAGCGCACCCGGTAATAGGTCGGGCGCCGCCTCGAACTTCTTGAGTGCGCGATGGGCAAACTCCCAGGAGCGCGGCGAGGGGAAGGCGACCGGATTGTGCGCCGGATCGAAGTCGAACAGGAGCTCAGGCCGAAAGCGCAGGAAGGCGATGATCCGCTCGTCGATGCCGCTGGCATAGGCCCAGTCGACCCAGTCGTCGAGATGGGTCTCGACCTCGAAGTGCGAGAAACGATTGGCAAGCGGTGCCGGCATGCTGTAGGTCAGCCCGCGATCGCCCTGGCGGTTGCCAGCGGCGAAGATCGCCCAGCCGTCCGGGAGGCGATAGTCGCCGAGCCGCCGGTCGAGGATGAGCTGATAGGCCGCCGCCGAGACCATGGGCGGGGCCGAGGTGATCTCGTCGAGAAAGAGCACGCCGCTCGGCCCATGGCGCTCGGCGTCGGGCAGCATAGCAGGCACGGCCCATTCGACCCGCTCACCCTGACGGAAGGGGATGCCGCGCAGATCGCTCGGTTCCATCTGCGACAGCCGGATGTCGATCATGGGCACGGCATGGCGCGCGGCGATCTGGGCCACCATCTGCGACTTGCCCACGCCGGGCGGTCCCCAGAGCATCACGGGTGTATGATGGCCCTCGGCGGTGCCGAGGAATTCGCGATCGAGGACGCGGAGCAGTTGGGCAGGGCGCATGATGGGGCCAAGTTCTCCAGCCGTTGGATTGGGTCAATCAAGATGCGTGTGACGCCGGCGTTTCGCAAGTTCGAGGTTCTTCGAGGTCCATGAGGCCAGACCTGGAGATCCCCGTCCATTCATAGACCCTCCGCAAGGAAACCCGCGACTTGAGTCGCGGGAGGAATGGCGGGTGCGTGAAGCGCACCATGTGGTGTATAATACAGTGTGGTCTCCGGGCGCACGCCGACTGTAACGCCAGTCGAAACCTGGCCCGGATTGGCAGCGGGGCCCCGCTGCCAAGGGTGGCTGTAAACACGCCCAATGTTGGGGATGCGGTCAACCATGTTTGCTGCGTCTTACAATAAAGCCTTCGACTTCAGTCGAGGGTTGTTTACCCAAGCGTACTTGTCCCCTATTAGAAAAACGCTGTATTCTTATCGCCCTTCTCGTCCCCACGATCGCGTCCGTGCCCGGGCGGCGTTCCGTCCGAGAGTTGTAGCGAGAGAGGACAGGGCGGCCGCAATCAGCGACGATCGGCTTGCCTGCATCATGACATCGAGTCGGCGAAGTCCCCCGACGACTGAGCCCTCACCCAAAATGACATTGCTCGGAGACCGGAAATGAATCAGTTCTACTACGATGCCGTGACCAAGATGGAACAGATGGGCGTCGACGACGATTACATCCAAGGATGGCAGTGCGGCTTCCTGCAGAACCCCAAGCGTGAGGTGCAACGTCTGACCGAGGCCTATGAGGCCGGTTACAGCGACGGCGAGGAAAAGAATACCGACAACTTCGAGCGGTGGATTACGGCCTGATCTTCGCTCGATTCGCCAGATGTTCCGCTTCTCAAACCAGGTTCGGCGCCCCTTGGTGGGGCGCGTCTCCATTCCAAGCCCCAAGACCGCTCAAAGCGCTGCGATCTTGACGCGCTGGGCGTGCAGGTGAGCGATCGCTGCCGCGTGCTCAGCGAGCTTGGCCCGCTCCTTGTCGACCACAGACGACGGGGCCTTGTCGACGAAGGCCGAGTTGGCAAGCTTGGCCTGAGTGCGCGCGACATCCTCGGTCAGACGTGCGATCTCCTTGTCCAGACGCTTCAACTCAGCCTCCTTATCGATCAGTCCAGCGATCGGGATCAGGATCTTCATCGACCCGACCAGCGCCATCGCTGACTCCGGGGCTTGGGATTCAGCGTCGAGCACGGTGATCGATTCGGTTCGGGCCAGGAAGTCCAGATAGGGCCGTGCCGTTTTAAGCCAGTGGCGTTCCTGCTCGGTCGCGTCCAGGACTAGGATCGGCAGCGGTCTGCCAGGGGCGATGTTCATCTCGCCCTTGATGCGCCGAATGCCGAGGATGCACTGTTTGACCCAATCGATCTCGCTGACCGCCTGGGCGTCCTCGACGGACGGATCGCGCCTGGGGTAGGGCGCCAGCATCAGGGTGTCGCCCTCGACCCCGGCGAGTGGGCGCACCTTCTGCCAGATCTCCTCGGTGATGAAGGGGATGATCGGATGCGCCAGACGCAACAGGGTCTCAAGCGTCTGGACCAGGGTGCGACGGGTGCCGCGTTTGGCAGCCTCACTGGCTTGGCTACTGGTCAGCACAGGCTTGGACAGCTCCAGATACCAGTCGCAGAATTCGTTCCAGGTGAAGTCGTAGAGCGCCTGGGCGGCCAGATCGAAGCGGTAGGCGTCGATGGCATCGCGGACGGTGCCGATGGTGCGATTGAGTTCGGCACGGATCCAGCGATCCGCTGCGCTGAGTTCGATCGTCGCCTGATCCGCATCCGGCCCCAGACCACAGTCCTGACCCTGGGTGTTCATCAGGACATAGCGCGCGGCGTTCCAGAGCTTGTTGCAGAAGTTGCGATAGCCCTCGGTGCGTCCAAGATCGAACTTGATGTCGCGTCCAGTGGTGGCGAGCGCAGCGAAGGTGAAACGCAAGGCATCGGTACCGAAGGCCGGGATGCCGTGGGGGAACTCATTGCGCGTATCCCGGGCGATCTTTGTCGCAAGATGCGGTTGCATCAGGCCCTTGGTCCGCTTTTCGATCAGTGACTCGAGGTCGATGCCGTCGATCAGATCGAGTGGATCGAGCACATTGCCCTTGGACTTGGACATCTTGTCGCCGTTCTTGTCGCGCACCAGCCCGTGGATGTAGACCTCGCGGAAGGGTACCTCACCCATGAACTTGAGCCCCATCATGATCATCCGCGCCACCCAGAAGAAGATGATGTCGAAGCCCGTGACCAGCACCGAGGTCGGATAAAAGGTCTTGAGCCGGTCGGTCTCTTGCGGCCAGCCGAGTGTGCTGAAGGGCCAGAGTGCGGAGCTGAACCAGGTGTCGAGCACGTCCTCGTCCTGGCGCAGTTCGACCTCGGGGCCGAAGCCGTGTTTGGCGCGGACCTCAGCCTCTGAGCGCCCGACATAGACATTGCCTGCGCTGTCGTACCAGGCCGGGATACGATGACCCCACCAGATCTGACGACTGATGCACCAGTCCTGGATGTTGCGCATCCACTCAAAATAGGTGTTCTTCCAGTTGTCGGGGACGAAGCGGATGTCGCCCCGCTCGACCGCCCTGATCGCCGGCTCGGCGAGCGGGGCGACGCGCACATACCACTGGTCGGTCAGATAGGGCTCGATGACCGCGCCCGAACGATCCCCACGCGGCTGCTGGAGACGGTGTTCCTTGACGGCGACGAGCAATCCGGCGGACTCGAGATCGGCGACGATGCGCTTGCGGGCCTCGTAGCGGTCGAGTCCGATATAGGCCGCCGGCAGCAATTGACCTTCCTCGGGTGCATTGGCGCGGATGGCGGCGTCTGGGGTGAAGATGTTGATCAGTCCGCCGTGTGGCTGTTCGGCGATCGCCGCCTCGTCGCGATGGCGCAGCCAGACCTGGTGGTCGTTGAAGTCGTGCGCCGGGGTGATCTTGACACAGCCGGTACCGAACGCGGGGTCGGCGTGCGCGTCGGCGATGATCGGGATGCGCCGCCCGGTCAGCGGCAACTCGACGAAGGCGCCGATCAGATGTTTGTACCGCTCATCTTCCGGGTTCACGGCGACCGCGCAGTCGCCGAGCAGGGTCTCGGGGCGGGTCGTGGAGACGATCAGAGACGCCGGACCGGACGCCCCCGGGGGCTGGACGAGGGGATAGCGGATCTCCCACATGAAGCCGCTCTCTTCCTCGGATAAGACCTCGAGGTCGGAGACGGCGGTGCGCAGCACCGGATCCCAGTTCACTAGCCGCTTGCCGCGATAGATCAGGCCCTCCTCGTAGAGACGCACGAAGACCTCGCACACCGCCTCCGACAGCCCCTCATCCAGGGTGAAGCGTTCGTGCGCCCAATCGAGTGAGGCGCCCAGACGCCGTAACTGGCGGGTGATGGTACCGCCAGACTCGGCCTTCCACGCCCAGATGCGCTGGATGAAGGCCTCGCGTCCATAGTCGTGGCGGGTCTTGCCCTCGGCCTCGATCAGACGCTCGACCACCATCTGGGTCGCGATCCCGGCATGGTCGGTACCGGCCTGCCACAGGGTCTGTTTGCCCTGCATGCGGTGGTAGCGGATCAGGGCATCCATGAGGGTGTCCTGGAAGGCATGACCCATGTGCAGACTGCCGGTGACGTTCGGTGGCGGGATCATGATGCAATAGGCGGCACCCTGGGTCGCAGGGTCGCCTGTCTGCTCGGACGGGGCGAAATAGCCCTGTTCCTCCCAGTAGCGATACCAGCGGGTTTCCAGGGTCCGGGGATCATAGGTTTTGTCCAGCATAGGGTCAGGCTCGTGATCGAACGGTGCGAAAAGGGTTCAGTTTACCCTAGAACCGATGTGCCTTGGTGTAGGGCCAAGGGCCCGAAGTCGGCATTCGGCCTGTCACCGGTCGGATTTGAGGTGTTCGATCTCAATTTTGAGATATCTCAGACGCCCCGGAATATGGCAGCATGTTGTCCAGAGCTTGAGCCCATTCCATCAACCAGAGAAAGAGGCGGACTCCATCGATGAACACCACGACCAAGTATGTCTTTGCGTTCGAGGAAGGCGATGGTAAGGACAAGAAGTTGCTCGGCGGCAAGGGCGCCAACCTGTGCGAAATGACCCAAATCGGGCTCAACGTCCCACCTGGCTTCGTCATCTCCACGGTGGCCTGTCTGGAATATCTCAATGATCCCAAGCGCGCCCTGCCGCCCGGTCTGATCGAACAGGTCCGTGAGCAGATGCGTGCCCTGGAACAGAAGACCGGCAAGGGGTTCGGCGACCCGGACAACCCACTCTTGGTCTCGGTGCGCTCGGGCTCGGCGCTGTCGATGCCGGGCATGATGGACACCATCCTCAACCTTGGCCTCAACAGCGAGACACTCCAGGGCGTGATCCGCGCCACCGATGACCCGCGCTTCGGGTACGACTCCTATCGGCGCTTCATCCAGCTCTTCGGCAAGGTCGCGCTCGGCGTACCGGACGAGTCCTTCGACAAGGAATTCGACGCCATCAAAGAGGCCGCGCACGCCAAGCAGGATGTCGATCTCTCGGCCAATGACCTGCGTGAGATCTGCGAGCGTTTCCTCAAGGTGGTCGAACAGAACACGGGCCGACCCTTCCCGAGCGACCCCTATGAACAGCTCGAGATCGCGATCAAGGCGGTCTTCAATTCCTGGATGGGTAAGCGCGCGGTCGATTACCGCAAGCAGTTCAACATCACGCCCGACATGGCCAACGGCACCGCGGTCAATGTCGTGACCATGGTGTTCGGCAACCGGGGCGAGGATTCGGCCACTGGGGTGGCCTTCACCCGCAACCCGGCCACCGGCGAGAACAAGCTCTATGGCGAGTATCTGGTCAACGCCCAGGGCGAGGACGTGGTGGCCGGGATCCGCACCCCCAAGCCGCTTGAACGGCTCAGGGTCGAGATGCCGGATCTGGCCGACCAACTCGAGGAGCTGCGGACCAAGCTCGAGTCCCACTATCGCGAGGTCCAGGACTTCGAGTTCACCATCGAGAAGGGGCGGCTTTACTGTCTCCAGACCCGCAACGGCAAGATGAATACCATCGCCCTGGTGCGCACCTCGGTCGAGATGGAACGCGAGGGGCTCATCACCAAGGAGCAGGCCCTGTTGCGCATCCCGCCCGAGTCGCTGGAACAGATGCTGTTCCCGCGTCTGGATCCCAACGTCAAGGCCGAACCTGTCGCTCAGGGTCTGCCGGCCTCGCCGGGTGCGGCCTCCGGCATCGCGGTGTTCGACGCCGACCGCGCCGAGCAGCTCGGCAAGGGCCAGGGGCTGAAGGTGATCCTGGTACGCGAGGAGACCAAGCCGGAGGACATCCACGGTTTCTTCGCCTCCGAAGCCATCCTGACCTCGCGTGGGGGCAAGACTTCGCACGCGGCTGTGGTCGCGCGCGGCATGGGCAAGCCCTGTGTCGCCGGCGCCGAGGGGATCAGTATCGACGTCGACCGGCGCGAGGCGCGCGTCGGACTCACCAGCTTCAAAGAGGGGGATGTCATCACCATCGATGGCACCTCGGGCAAGGTCTATCTGGGCGCGATCCCGACCGTGGAGCCGGATTTCACGCCCGAGCTCCACACCCTGCTCGGCTGGGCCGACGAGGTGGCCAAGCTGAAGGTCATGGCCAACGCCGACACCCCAGACGATGCCCGGCGGGCACGGCGCTATGGGGCGGTCGGCATCGGTCTGGCGCGCACCGAGCGCATGTTCAACGACGTCGAGCGGCTGCCGATCGTGATCGAGATGATCGTCGCGGAGACGCCCGCGGCACGTCAGGAGGCGCTCAATCGGCTGTTGCCCCTGCAACGCCAGGACTTCCGCGAGCTGTTCGAGGTGATGTCGCCCTACCCGGTCACGATCCGGCTGCTCGATCCGCCGATCCATGAGTTCTTGCCCAAAGAGTATGTGCTCGAGCGCGAGTTGTCCGAGCTACGGGTGCTGGCGCAAAACGCGCGCGGGGTGGCGGTGCTGGCCGGGGCCATGGGTCTGCTGCATGCCTCCGAGGGTCTGCGTCGCGAGGTCGAGACGGCGCGCCACATGATCGATCCGGCCTTAGTGGAGGAGGCGATCGCCAAGAAGGAGGCAATGCTCAAAAAGGTGCGCGCCCTCTACGAGACGAACCCCATGCTCGGACATCGCGGCGTGCGGCTCGGCATGACCTTCCCTGAGATCTACCAGATGCAGGTGCGCGCCATCCTGGAGGCCGCTGCCGAGTGTGCTAAATCCGGCATCGAGGTCCAGCCGCAGATCAAGGTACCGCAGGTGTGCACGGTACAGGAGTTGCGTAAGGTCAAGGAGTATGTCGAGACCATCCATGCGGAGGTGACCGAACGCTACGGCAAGCCGGTCAAGTTCAAGTTCGGCACCATGATCGAGGTGGTACGCGCCTGCCTGCGTGCCGACTCGCTGGCCGAGGAGGCCGAGTTCTTCTCCTTCGGCACCAATGACCTGACCCAGGCGGTGTTTTCCTTCTCGCGCGAGGATGCCGAAAACAAGTTCCTGCCGCTCTACAATCAGTCTGGTCTGCTCCAGGACAATCCGTTCGATGTGCTCGATGTCAAGGGTGTGGGCAAGCTGATGCAGTTGGCGGTCGACTGGGGGCGCGCGGTCAAGCCCGATCTGCATATCGGGATCTGCGGCGAGCATGGCGGGCATCCGGGGTCGATCGCCTTCTGTCATCAGATCGGACTCGACTATGTGAGCTGCTCGGCCCCGCGCGTCCCGATCGCGCGCCTGGCAGCGGCGCACGCGGCCTTGAAGGCGGTGGCAACACCGAACGCTTGAGGGCGACCCTTGGATCTCGATACGCCGAATGCGGCCTTCGCACCCCTGGGCATCCTGCGTTTCGTCGCAGGGCAGGGCGGTCTGACGCGGATCGAGATCGACACCGGCTTGGCGCGGCGATCCCTGGGTTGCTGGTGCGCAGGCGATGCCGGATCTCGACGACGCAGATGACCGAGGCCTCGTCTGTGTCGAGACCCTCAACGCCGCCTCCGAGTTGATCCGGGTCGTCCCCAGCAGAGGGTCTGGATCTAGGCCGAGTATCGGATCGAACCCCTATGAAGCGAGCCATGTCCGACGCGCCTTGCGACTCCCTGACCGAATCTCATTGGCACGACTGGCTCGCCTGGGCGAGCGAACAGGGTCTCGCCCTGCCGGACGATCCCGAGTTCGAGCAGGCGCGGCGGCGGGTATGGGAGGCAAGCGAGTATGTCGCGATCTCGGCCGCGCGCCATCCGGACGTTCTAGCCGAGCTGATCGCGAGCGGCGACCTCGCTCGGACCTATGGGGCCAGTGATCTGGCGACCCGGCTCAGCGCGCGACTCGAGGGCGTCGCCGACGAGGGCGCACTCCAGGCGGCCCTGCGTCGGTTCCGCCGGCGCGAGATGATGCGGATCATCTGGCGCGACCTCGCCAATCTGGCCCCGCTGGAAGAGACACTGGAAGACCTGTCTGAGCTGGCCGACGTCTGCATCCGGGGCGCGCTCGATCGCCTCTATCCCTGGGCCTGCGCCGAGTGGGGCACGCCGCGCGATGCGTCCGGTCGTCCGCTGCGGCTCCTGGTGCTGGCCATGGGCAAGCTCGGGGCGCGTGAGCTCAATCTCAGCTCCGACATCGACCTGATCCTAGCCTTCGCCCAGCCTGGGACGATCGAGGGTGGACGGCGCCCGCTCAGCCACGAGCAGTTCTTCATCCGTCTCGGCCAGCGCCTGGTACAGACACTGGCCAATAAGACCGCCGATGGCTTTGTGTTCCGGGTCGACACCCGATTGCGCCCCTTTGGCGAGGCCGGCCCCCTGGCGATGAGCCTCCCAGCGATGGAGGACTATTATCAGTCTCAGGCGCGCGAGTGGGAGCGCTACGCCATGATCAAGGCGCGTCCGGTCGCCGGCGACCCGGACGACATCGAACAACTGATGGCCATGCTGCGCCCTTTCGTCTATCGGCGCTATCTGGACTTCGGCGCCTTCGAGTCACTGCGCGAGCTCAAGCGTCTGATTGCCAAGGAACTCTACCGGCACGGCATGGACGCCAACATCAAGCTCGGCCCGGGCGGCATCCGTGAGATTGAGTTCATCGGACAGGCGTTCCAGCTGGTGCGCGGCGGGCGCGATCCCGCGCTCCAGGTGCGTCCGATCCGAACCGTGCTGGCCCTATTGGGGCAACGCCAGCTGATGCCCGCCACGGTTGTCACCCAGCTCGACGCGGCCTATGTGTTTCTGCGCCGGGTCGAAAATCGGCTCCAGGCCTATCGCGACCAACAAATCCATTGTCTGCCCGAGGATGGGCCTGGGCGGTTAAGGCTCGCCCGCGCGATGGGCTATGGGGATTGGGCCTCATTCGCGGTCGAGCTGAACGCCCATCGCCGGCGGGTCCAGGAGCAATTCGACGCCGTCTTCGCCCTGCCGGCGACCGAGACCGAGGTCGAGGACACCCCGCTGAGCGCCGTCTGGCACGGCGACCGCGACCCCACGCACGAACTGGAGCTCCTTGAACGCGCCGGTTTCGCTGCCCCCGAAGCGGTGCGTACTCGCCTCCACCAGTTCCGTGACACCTGTATGCGCAGGGGGCTGAGTGCACGCGGACAGGAGCGTCTCGGCCTGATCATGCCCCATATCCTGTGCGTCGCCGCTGGTTGTGCCCAGCCTGAGCTGGCCTTGGAGCGGGTGTTGCGGGTGCTGGAGTCCATCGTGCGCCGCAGTGCCTATCTGGCGATGCTCGCCGAGCATCCGCTGATCCTCACCCAGCTGATCCGGCTCTCCGATCTCAGCCCCTGGTTCGCCGACCAGATCGCCCGGCATCCGCTCTTGCTCGACGAGCTACTCGATCCGCGCCGGCTCTATGCGCCGTTGCGTCGCGAGAGTCTGGAGGCCGAACTCGACGCCCTGCTCGACCAGGTTGACGCCGAGGATCTGGAACAGCAGATGGAGCGGCTACATCAATTCGCCCAGGGTAATCAGCTGCGGGTGGCCGCCGCCGACCTGACCGAAACCATCCCGCTGATGGTGGTGAGCGACTATCTGACCGAGATCGCCGAGGTCGCACTACGGCGCGTGTTGAACCTCGCCTATGCCCATCTGGTTGCCCGTCATGGCCGTCCCACCCAGATCCAGGGCGAGGAGACGGGCTTTTTGGTCATTGGCTACGGCAAGCTCGGCGGCATCGAGCTCGGCTATGGCTCGGACCTGGACCTGGTGTTTCTGCACGGAAGCGACTCGGTCAGCGCCCTGACCGATGGCCCCAAGCCCATCAGCAACGAGCAGTTCTATGCCCGACTCGGCCAGCGCCTCATCCATATGATGACCACGCTCACCCCCTCGGGTCGGCTCTATGAGGTCGATCTGCGATTGCGTCCGGATGGCGCCAAGGGGATGCTGGTGCGCTCGCTGACCTCATTCGAGCAGTATCAGAACGAGAGCGCCTGGACCTGGGAGCATCAGGCCCTGGTGCGCGCCCGTCCAGTCGCCGGCGATCCGGTGCTGGCGGCGCGCTTTCAAGACATCCGCCGTGCCATCCTGTGTCGCAAGCGCGATCCCGATCAGCTCAGGCGCGAGGTGCGCGAGATGCGCGCCCGGATGCGCGAGAACCTCGACACGAGCGGCGCGGGCCGGTTCGATCTCAAGCAGGGCGCAGGCGGTATTGCCGATATCGAGTTTATGGTTCAATACGCTGTCCTGCGCTGGGCGGCGGACTACCCGGCGCTTACGGACTGGACCGACAACGTGCGGCTGCTCGACACCCTGGCGCGGCTCGATCTGCTTCCGGGGCGTTGTGTCAAGGATCTCACCGAGGCCTACAAGGCGCTGCGCGCAGCCTATCATCGCAGCGCCTTGCGCGAGCAGCCCAAGACCTTGTCCGACGATGAGCTAAGGCCCGAGCGTGAGCGCGTGCGGGCGTTGTGGCAGGAATGGATGGACGACTGACGCGGGCCGCACCGGTCGGCCCTGGACCCTCTCAAAGATCGAACTTGGGATGCGGCATCCCGAGCCTAGTGGAGTGAAGACAGATGGCAACGATGGCAGACCGTGACGGTCTGATTTGGCTGGATGGTGAGCTCATACCCTGGCGCGAGGCCAAGACCCATGTACTGACCCACACATTGCACTATGGCATGGGGGTCTTCGAGGGCGTCCGAGCCTATCCGACCGCTCGGGGGACGGCCATCTTTCGTCTGGAGGACCACACCCGCCGGCTGTTCAACTCGGCCCACATCCTGGGGATGCCCATGCCCTGGGATCAGGAGACGCTCAATCAGGCCCAGCGTGCCGTGGTGCGCGAGAACGGGTTGGAGGCGGCCTACATCCGCCCGATGTGCTTCTACGGCCCAGAGGGCATGGGGCTGCGTGCCGATAATCTGCAGGTCCACTGTATGGTCGCCGCCTGGTCCTGGGGCGCCTATCTGGGCGAGGACAACATGAAGAACGGCATCCGCATCAAGGTGTCGTCCTTCACCCGTCATCACGTCAACGCCACCATGTGCCGGGCCAAGGCCAATGGCAACTACATGAACTCGATGCTGGCGCTCCAGGAGGCCCTGCGCGACGGCTATGACGAGGCATTGCTGCTCGATGCCGCGGGCTTTGTGATGGAGGGTAGTGGTGAGAATGTCTTCATCGTGCGCGATGGCGTGCTCTATACCCCGGACCTGACCTCGGCGCTCGATGGCATCACGCGCCGCACCGTGATGACCCTGTGCCAAGAGATCGGACTCAAGGTGGTCGAGAAGCGCCTCACCCGCGATGAGGTCTATATCGCCGATGAGGCCTTCTTCACCGGTACTGCTGCCGAGGTGACCCCGATCCGTGAGGTCGATGCGCGCAGCATCGGTTCGGGCACGCGCGGCCCCATCACCGAGCGGTTGCAGGCGCTCTATTTCGACCAGGTCCATGGACGGCGCGAGTCACATCCCGAGTGGCTGGCGCTGGTCTGAAGGCGCTGCAAGCCTTCAGACCCATCCAGGGCCGGTACCGGGAGGGCTGGAGATCCATTAGGATGGCGTTTTCCAGCCTCTCCCGTCCCGGGCCTGGCTCCAAAGCTTGGTAAGCCGATCAGGTCAGCCGGGCTCCAAGCAACGCAGCCGGGCGCGCAGCCTATCCATCTCTTCCAGCATGTCGGCCACCAGGGCCGCCAACTCTGGTACGGCCTCAAAGTCGCGCTCGATCCCATACATGCGCCGAGCATGGAGCAAGGCGGCACCGGACAGACGCCAGACGCCCGCCACACTTTCGGCGTGCGGGATGAGCCCTTCCGTCAGACGTGCCAGAAGCCAGGCCGGCTCCACGGCACAGGCGGCCGCCGCTTGTTCGAGCGTCAGCCAACTCTCTTCCAGCAGGCTACCCAGCAGGATGTCGTTATGGTTCATGGCATCAGTCCCCGTTGCGTGGGTTGAAGGCCAGCTCCCTGGCCATCTGTTCATACAGGGCCCGTGCCTGCGGCGTATCCGCCGGTGGCAAGACCACCCGTACCTCTAGCAACAGGTCTCCTGGCGGCTGGCTAGGGATGCCGCGACCACGCACCCGCAAGATCCGACCGCTGTCGGTCCCCGGTGGGATGCGCACCTTCACCGGCCCGCTGGGCAGATCGACGCTGACGATACCGCCCAGCGCCGCCTCCCAAGGGGTCACGGGTAAGCGTAGGTGCAGATCGCGCCCCGCAGGACGGAAACGCGGGTGGGGATTGAAACGCACCTCAAGCAACAGATCGCCAGCGCGACCGCCGCCGGTACCCGGCGCCCCCTGTCCAGCCAGACGGATGACCTGGCCCTCACTCACGCCCTTGGGGATCTTCACGTTCAGGGTGCGGGTATCCAGGACCAGTCGCCCGTGCTCATCCAGCCTGGGGGCGCGCAGTGAGATCGAGCGAGTGGCGCCGGTGAAGCTGTCCTCGATGTCGAGATAGATGCGCGCGTGATGGTCCTGGCCCGCGTCGCCTCTGGTTTGGAAGCCGCGCCCACCCAGGCCGCCGAAAAGCTCGGCAAAGAACTCGGAGAAGCCCGCCGCCTCATGAGGCGAGAAACCATGGCCAGAAAACTCAAAGCCGGCGTCCCAACCCGGCGGTGGGTGAAACTCCTGGCCTGGACGGTAACCCCGCCCGAGCTGGTCATAGGCGGCGCGCTTCTCCGGATCGGAGAGCACGGCATAGGCCTCGTTGACCTCCCTCATGCGCTGCTCGGCGTCCTTCTCCTTCGAGACATCGGGGTGATACTTGCGCGCCAGCCGACGGAAGGCCTTTTTGATGTCTTCGGCACTGGCATCGCGGGGCACGCCGAGTACGGCATAATAGTCCTTGTATTCCATGGCAGGTATTCTTATGACTTGGATGGCTGCGATTTTGGCGTCTCAGCCAGCGTTTGCAAGCGCTTGGAATCCCGGTGATGGACGGTCATTTTAGGGTCTGTAGGCGCCAAGGCGCTCATCCCCGACGTGATTACGCAATAAGGAGGATTGAAGCATGTTGTATCGATCGCTTTTCCCGCGCGATCTGTTTGCCGAACTCGACCGCCTGCAACGCGAGCTGACCCGGGGCCTCGACTGGTCACCCAGCATCCGCGGTCTTGCCCGTGGCTTCCCGGCCATGAACGTGGGCAACACGCCCCGCTCGGTAGAGGTCTATGCCTTCGTACCAGGTGTGGATCCGGCGAGCCTCGAAGTGCAGATCGAGAAGGGTGTGCTCACCATCGCCGGCGAACGCAAGGCAGAGGCGGTACCAGAGAACGCCGCCGTGCATATCGACGAGCGTTTTGCCGGGCGCTTCCGGCGCGTGCTGACCCTACCTGACGACATCGATCCCAACGCCGTGACGGCGCGCTGCCGCGATGGCGTGCTGCATGTCAGCGTGGCGCGCAAGGAAGCGGCCCAGGCCCGTCGCATCACAGTTCAGTAAAGGAGAAAGGCCATGACCGACAAGACCCAGGTTGCCGAACCACGCCGCGATGAAGCCACCCTGTTGCCGCCGGTGGATGTCATCGAAGACGCCAATGGCATCACACTCTATGCCGACCTCCCCGGCGTGTCCAAGGACAAGCTTAGGCTCCAGGTGGAGGGCGAGACCCTCTCCATCGAGGGCGAGCTGGCCCTGGACATGCCTGAGGGCATGGAGGCCATCCATGCCGAGGTGGAGCTACCGCGTTATCGCCGTGCATTCACCCTCTCCAAGGAACTGGATACCGAGAAGGTGAGTGCCGAGTTCAATCACGGCGTGCTCAGGTTGCGCATCCCGAAGGTCGAACACGCGCAGCCACGCCGTATCCAGGTGCAGGTGCTCTGATCAGCGCTTCTCTTAAGCCTAGACTTGCCGGACGCCTGGCGTCCGGCGGCGCGATTGGAGGTGAGCATGAAACTTGGTCAACTTAAGCAAGATGTATTCGGCTTCTTGGGGCAGGTGGCCGAGGGTTGGCGTCACCTGGTACAAAGCGCCTCCGGGGCGCTCACCCGTTTCCGACCGAGCGAACACACCCAGCTACCGGACAAGACTGAGGTCGATGACGCAAGCTGGCTGCCGAGTCGCGGTTGGGCCATGCTGGGTGGTGACCTCTTTGAAGACGAACATAAGCTGGTGGTGCGACTAGAGATCCCAGGTCTCGACAAGACGGATCTGAATGTCGAGATCGGCGCGGATACCCTCGTCGTCTCCGGCGAGAAGCGCTTCGAACAGGAAGGCACCAAGGGCCGTTGGCGGGTGATGCAGTGTGCCTATGGCAGCTTCCGGCGCGTGGTGCCATTACCGCTGAGCGTGAAGCCAGACGAGGCGCGGGCCACCTACAAGAACGGCGTCCTGCGGGTGGAACTACCCAAGGCCGAGCCCAGCCAGCCGAAGTCGGTGCGCATCGAGGTCAGGTGACTGTGGCACACACCTGCGATGGATAGAGGATAAGTGGCCAGGAGTCCCGGTCAACCGGGTGGGGCCCTGGGTATCGCAGTGGCAACCGGGATATGAGCCCAGTTTTACAACAGGAGGACCAGACGACGATGTCGAACCCAGCCACGGCAAGGCCACAGGAATCGCCGCCGATCGCAATCAGCCGCCGGGAGCTTCCAGTGTGTTGTCCTCGCCCGGATGCCCCGCTCTGGAACATGCACCCCCGGGTCTATCTGCCGATCGCAGACGACCCGCCGCATGAGGCTGTCTGTCCCTATTGTGGGGCTAGATATCGGCTCATCGACTAATAAAAAATCCGGACACCTCGGGGCGGCCAGCGGATTTCCGCTCCAGATATCCGGGGCTATCGCCTCATACTCAGCTGACGAAGCGGCGCCTTCGTCAGCCAAAACTCGTTTGCTCGGTATCTCCAGTCGTACGAGGGCTTCGATTTCTCGTCCTTCGATGATCGGATCGAACGGCTCCAGTCCGAGGGCAAGACGCTGCTCTATGTCGCCAATGAGCGCGGTCCTGTGGGTCTGATCGCGCTTCGCGACACCCTGCGTGCCGAGACCCCGGCGACGCTGGCGCGTTTACGGCGGCTGGGGATCAAGCGGCTGGTGATGATCTCGGGTGATCGGCGCGTCATGGCCGAGGCGCTGGGACGTGAACTCGGTTTCGACACCATCCATGCCGAGGTCGTGCCCGAAGACAAGGCCGCGCTGGTGCAGCAGCTACAGGCTGAGGGGGCGAGGGTGGCCTTCGTCGGCGACGGGGTGAACGATGGACCGGCGCTGACCGTGGCCGATGTCGGCATCGCCCTGCCGCGCGGTGCAGATATTGCGCGCGCGACGGCGGATATCCTGCTGATGGACGATCGGCTGGATGCCGTGGCCGATGCACGCGAGATCGCGGCCAAGACCATAGCACTGATCCGGACCAATTTCCGCGCGGCGGTCGG
This sequence comes from Thermochromatium tepidum ATCC 43061, assembly GCF_009664085.1. NCBI lineage: Bacteria > Pseudomonadati > Pseudomonadota > Gammaproteobacteria > Chromatiales > Chromatiaceae > Thermochromatium > Thermochromatium tepidum. Next base: position 156,490 of record NZ_CP039268.1, read on the forward strand.
GCTGAATACCGCCATCCTCGCCGGCGCGGTGAGCGGTCGCCTGCCACCCCTGGGCAGCGCCCTGCTGCACAACGGCACGACGCTGGGCGTGTTGTTCAATGCACTCAAAGGCGTGCAGCTGGGGCGCTGATCGACTTGCTCAGCCTGCCGTGCGTTTCTCGCGCCGCCTGAGCCAGACCTCCAACCCCTGGGCGTTGAGTTCAGTATCCACTGCCAGGACCCTCTGGATTTGGTGATCGTCCAGGGTCACGCCCTGCTCGCGTGCGCACTGGATCAGGTGCGCCCCGACCGCCGCCTTGATCCGATCCCGTCGCCCGTCCTCGGGCCGTCCTTCCTCGCGCAGCGCCAGCTCGGCCAGATCGCGGATGCTACGGCGCACTGTCTCGACGCACGCCTCCGGGCGATCGACACGGCCATAGTGGGTCAGATACATGGTCTGCGGCTCATATGCCATCAGCCGGTCGAGACTGGTAAGCCAGGCGTCCGGATCGAAGGCGACTGGCGTGGTGGGCGCAAACAGCCAGGGGCCGTGCGTCGTCGCGAACTCGCGATAGGCGATGCCGAAGGTATCGCCGGTGAAGAAGCCCTGCGTCCGGCGATCGAGGATGCAGCCATGATGATTGGCGTGGCCTGGTGTGTCGATGAAGGTCAGGCTGCGACCATTCAGGTCGAAGGTCTGTCCGTCCTCGGCGAGGATAACGCGCTCGGACGGGATCGGCAGGGGAATGCCAAAGTCGCGCTCGAAGTTCTCCTCACCATAGACGACACAGGCACCGGCGATCAGTTTTCCTGGGTCAATGAGATGCGGCGCGCCCCTGGGATGGACCACGAGGCGGGCGTTCGGGCAGGCGGCCATCAGATGACCCGCGGCGCCGGCATGATCCAGATGGACATGGGTCGGCATGACATAATCGACCTGTTCAGGTGTCAGACCCAGCGCGGCGATGGCCGCCAGCAGGGTTGGGGCGGCATTGGCCGGTCCGGTATCGATGAAGGCCAGACGCTCACCCGAGCGCACCAGATAGGCCGCAGCCAGACCCTGGCGATAGAGTCCAGTGTCGAGGCAGTGGATGCCCTCGGCGATCTCCTGAAAGTGGGGCTGTGACATGCTCAAATGACTCCGAAAATGGATTGGAATGGAGGGCAATAGCGTCAACAAAAGGGCTTGAACTCAAAGCTTGTACCAGCAAGCCTCGGCATCTTCGATGGTCGTGCCAAGTTACCCGAGGTCTCGCAAGAAAGGCGTCCACAGCAAAACTGGCACGGCTTCATGCCCGCATCGCCAACATCCGCTCGGATGCCCTGCATCCGCTTACGTCGGACCTCAGGCGGCGGTTTTACACCATCGTGATCGAGGATTTAAACGTGCAGGGGATGATGGTGGGCCGCCGTCTGGCCCGTTCGATTGCCGACATGGACCTTTCGGTCGTGGCGGACATCGATAAACTCCTTATGCCTTCTACCCGCCGATACTTTATATGCTCACGCTTGTCCACAAGCACCAACACATACACGCCCATGTCTGAGCGAGGGCGTATCTACCTGTCAAGTCCCGGAAGATCATGTGGCTGTTTGTCAAACAGGTGAGGGTGGCTTTGGTACCACTGTCGCATGGCGGCCAGGGGTGTTTGTCCTTTGAGTGCGGCCTGGGGCAGTTGATGGTTATACAGCCAGACGTAACGGGCAATGGTGCGCTCGAGGTCTTCGCCGCTGGTGAAGTGGTGACTTCGCAGCACCTCTTCGAGGCGGCCGTTGAAGCGCTCGACCATGCCGTTGGTCTGAGGACGCTGAGGGCGGGTGAGGCGATGCTCGATGGCGAGGGCCTGGCACAGCTGAACAAATTCATGCCGGCCGCTTTCGCGGCGGGCGGCGCGACCAAAGAGCCGAACGGTGAACTCCTTGCCGTTGTCGGTCAGAATCTTGCGAATCTTGATGGGGCAGGACTTCGAGAGCGCCTTGAGGAAGGCCGCTGCCGAGCGCGCGGTCTTGTGGGGTTTGATTTGGACGAATACCCAGCGTGTGGCCCGGTCGATGGCCACGAACAGGTAGCGGCGAGCGGTCTCGTCGGGCATTTGGGGCAGATATTTCACGTCGAAGTGCACAAAGCCCGGCTCGTAGGCCTGGAACGGCTTGTGCGCCACTTGTCGAGCCTCGGGGCGCAGCGCGAGCAGCTTGTTGAGGCGATGCCGACTCAAGCAACGGTGGATGGCAGAACGCGAGGCTTTGGGTTCGATGAATTCCTTGACCACGGCGACGAGGTCATCGAGCGGCAAAAGCAGCAGTCGACGCAGCTCCACCACCACCGCCTCTTGGGCGGGTGTGAGCGTCGTTTGCAGACGGTGCGGCGTGTGCGATCGGTCGTTGAAGTCGGCTCGAGCTTGCCACTTGCGAACCGTCGACTCGGTGATGTTGTAGCGCTGCGCCAGCACCGATACCGGCTCATCGCTGGCCGCGATCTCGGCGCGCACCGCAGGGGTGGTACGCGCTTGCTTGTGCAGGGCGATCAACATGATGACGACTCTCCTTCGTTGGGCCTCGACTGGATGCTGGCTGCGGCTTCTCCAGCCGCCCTACGGGCGCCCGGAGAAGCCGCAGCCAGCCGAGACTTGTTCTCTGATTCCATCTCTGCGGTGAGTGTGTGCAAAACATCGCGCGCAAAGAATAACGGAAAGCGGCTCGGGGCTATATGATCATCCGGGACGGGACATCTACCAAAGCACGCAGGAAGATCCCACGTGCGCCATTGATGTCACGATCGACGGTGAGACCGTTGCTCGTGATGGTTTTCGCGCCACCGATCGACTTGATCTCGTCGGTCCAACTGGCCGTTTTCGAGGTATAGGCCTCGTTGACCCGTAACACGACCTTACCGACGCGCTTGGCCACTGCCTCCAGGCGTTGACCGAAGCGGAAGAAGGCGTAACCGAGTATCGCCCTGACCGACTTTGCCCGGATCTTGCACCTTGATTTCGCTGACAGCTCCTTGGTCTCAAAGGTCGGCAGCAGGATCAGGTCGAAGCGGTCCAGCAGGAAGCAAATCGCCTGGAAGTGCAGCTCGTCCACCAGATCGCGAATCCTCCAGCGCAGCCGGTGCGCGGCCTTCTTGAGCCGGGCCTTCTGACGACATCGGGCCTTGGCGATCCGAGAGATCAGCCGATCGAGGTGATGACAAAGCCTGGCGATGCGCGCGAAATCGCCCTCGCCGAGCTTAAACGCCCGATCCTCGGCAAAGCCGGTCAGGAAGGTCCGGATGCCCGGATCGAGCGCCACCACCCGACCTTGGTTCAGTGAGCGTGTGTTGGCTTATTTCCTGAATCCGTGGTCATCAAAGCCGAAACCCCTCCTGTGAGAGGTCTGGCATGACTTCTCTGGCTGACCGCCCGGAATTTCTGTCTGCCGATGGTCTTTCCCGGGCCGGCGCACGGCCTTTGGGCTTCGAAAGTCGGCGCTGGTAGAACGGCGTGACGTCATTTTCCTGCTCCGGGACGACTTCCCGCCTTCCACTGGCGCGGAACCGGGTGTTTCGGGGATGAACAACCGCTGCGCCGCGCTCATGGCGACGCTGCTCGCCACAATCGGTCTTGCAGCGCAACGAACACCTTGACGTGTTCAGCAACGTTGCGGCCAAAGTCGAGCACCCGTTTCCTCGCATGCGCCACAAACTTCGCCGCGCGATACATGATCTCCTGCAACACCGTCTTCAGCCGTCTTCTCTTGGCCGGATGACGGATCGGCGCAATCTCACCCGTCAGGCCCAACTGCCCCAGCAGACGCAGGCAGTTGTAGGCAAACGCCCCCAGGCGCAGCACGCAATCGTTGGTGTCGAACTTGCCCGAGGGCAGCCGCTCCAGATCGAGATCAGACTTGATCTCCGCATGGAACTGCTCGTGCGTGCCGTGATACTGGTAATGCTCGATCACCTCTTTGGCCGGCAGGTCGAGGCTTATCCACCAGCCTTCGAGTTCGATCTCCGGCGCCAAGAGATGCTGGCCATTCCTGTCGATGGTGCGTTCGGTCACTTCGACGATCAGACGGAAGCTGCGCTTCTCTTTGCCCCACGCCCGTTCGACCGTGATCTCGAGCCGCCCAACGCGCTTGCCCGGCCGGGTTTCCTGAAAGACACCGGCCGCCTCGGCCTGAGCCACCCAGGCCGACTTGTCCTGCTTGCGCGGATTCCACTTCGTGATGAATTCCAGCCCTCGCCCTTCAGCGGCCCAGGCATCCCGTTCTGCGGCCTTGGCAAACAACAGCCGCGCGCTGTCAAAGCCGCTGTCTTCGACCATCAGGACAGCCTGTTCCGGCTTGACCAGACGCTTGACCCGAGGAAAGGCGCGCTCGTAGAAATACTCGGTCTGGCGGGCACAATGCCAAGTGCCGGCCCGCAATTCCAGTCCGACGTTCCAGCCTTCGTTACCCAGATAGCCGGCGATCGGACAGTAGCCATCGACACCTTGATAAGTGCGGCCCACGTCTTCTTTCTTCGTATCGCTATTGTCCATGACGAAGGTGTCGATCTCGAAGCGCACATAGCCTTTATACGGGGTGATCGGGGCTTCGGTGCGCTCCAGCAGCCGCACCGACAATTCATCCGTCAGCGCCCGCAACTCGCTGGCCTTGGCGTCACACCGCTGCCGCATCCAGGCGCTGGAGGGCACTTTCGACAGCCCCAATACTTCCTTGAAGAAGCGATCCGTCCGAAACGGCTCGATGGCTTCGAAGTCGCTCTTGCCAAGACTCAACAGCCCCACCATCGCCTTGACCAGGTCCGAGGTCTTCATGCCTTGCGAGACGGGCAGCCGAGGATCGATCACACTATCGACTTGTGCCGCTTCGCAGCACTGGCCGATGAGCGCCAAGCCGGAGTAAGAGGTCAGGTTCAGCTTGCTGGTCTGACACACCCCAAATTTCGGCATGTTCAGTTGGGTGAAGAGTTGCGATGCAGTATTCTCGCAAATAATCAAAAAGTTATGCTTGATCTATGACAAACGAACACGGATTCAGGTATTTGTAACTGTTTATCAGCCCTCGGCGAGGGGGCAGGTTCAATCGTGTCGGCGCGGATGATAGGTATCTGGGATCAGGATCGTCGGCGTGCGCTGACTGGCGTCCTTGAACGGATGGTCGAGGGTGTAGTGTAAACCTCGACTCTCACGCCGACGCAGGGCCGATTGGATGATGAGATCCGCGACCTCCAGCAGATTTCTGAGTTCGATCAGATCATTGTTGACCCGGAAGTGGCTGTAGTACTCGATCACCTCCTGAGCCAGCAGATCGGCCCGGCGCTTGGCGCGGCGCAGACGCTTGTTGGTGCGCACGATACCGACATAGTCCCACATGAAGCGCCGCAGTTCCTCCCAGTTGTGGGTAACGACCACTTCCTCGTCGGGCTCGGTGACCCGACTCTCGTCCCAGTGCGGTACCTCAGGCGGCGGTGCGACCTCAGACGACAAGCGGACGATGTCGGCAGCGGCAGCCTCTGAGTAAACCAGACATTCCAGGAGCGAGTTGCTGGCCATGCGATTGGCCCCATGCAAGCCGGTATAGGCGGTCTCACCGCTGGCATAGAGCCCAGGCAGGTCGGTGCGTGCCCGGCGATCGACCATGACGCCTCCACAGGTATAGTGGGCCGCCGGCACCACTGGGATGGGTTCGCGGGTGATGTCGATCCCGAGCTCCAGGCAGCGGCTGTGGATGGTCGGGAAGTGCTCGACGATGAACTCGGCCGGTCGATGTGAGATGTCGAGATAGACGCACTCGGCCCCCAACCGTTTCATCTCATGGTCGATGGCGCGTGCGACGATATCGCGCGGCGCCAGCTCAGCGCGCGGATCGAAGCGCGGCATGAAACGCTCGCCGTCGGGCAGCAACAGGCGTGCGCCCTCGCCGCGCAGTGCCTCGGTGATGAGGAAGGAACGCGCCTGCGGATGATAGAGACAGGTCGGGTGGAACTGCATGAACTCCATGTTGGCGACCCGACAGCCGGCGCGCCAGGCCATGGCGATGCCGTCGCCGGTGGAGACATCCGGATTGCTGGTGTAGAGATAGACCTTGTTGGCGCCTCCGGTCGCCAGCACGACGAAGCGCGCCAAAAAGGTCTCGACCCGCCCGCTGCTGCGGTTGAGGATGTAGGCGCCCAGACAGCGATGATCGCGATATCCGGGCAGGTGCTGGGTCGTGATGAGGTCAACGGCGATATGCTGTTCGTAGATCGCCACATTGGGACAGCTGCGTACCCGCGCCTCGAGTGTGGTGGCCACGGCGCGCCCGGTGGCATCGGCGGCATGGATCACGCGCCTGTGGGTGTGTCCACCCTCGCGTGTGAGATGATAGAAGCCCGCGGACCCCCGTTCGGGGTCGCGGGTGAACTCGACCCCTTGATCGAGCAGCCAGCGGATATTGTCCGGACCGCGCTCGACGACATGGCGCACCACGGCGGGATCGCAGAGGCCGGCACCGGCCTTGAGCGTATCCTGGACATGCGATTCGATCGAGTCCGCCGCGTCGAGCACCGCCGAGATACCGCCCTGGGCATAGAGCGTACTGCCCTCGCGCAGCTCTCGCTTAGAGACGACTGCGACCGACAGTGTGTCGGGAAGCCGCAGGGCAAGGCTCAGTCCGGCGGCGCCGCTGCCGAGGATCAGGACATCATGACGGTGACAGGTCTCTGGCATGGGTTGAACTCGTGATGGCGATCGATTCCTTGTAAGCTCGTCGATTTGGTGATCTGGATCAAGTCGCTGTGTCATACCCTAGAAAAATACCTGTCATCGATGCAGATGGTCACGAACTTCCCAGGCGCTGGATTGTCCATCCCATCGGAACCGATGGTGGACCAACGGGTGGTGTGTCGCGATGACTGAACGACATGCCGATCATGAGTTGGTCGGTCGCGCCCAGTCGGGCGACAAGCGCGCCTTCGATCTCCTGGTGCTCAGATATCAGCAGAAGGTATCGAATCTGATCTCGCGCTATGTGCGCGATCCAGTCGAGGTTTTGGACGTGACCCAGGATGCCTTTATCAAGGCCTATCGTGCGCTACCCAGCTTTCGCGGCGAGAGCGCCTTCTATACCTGGCTTTACCGGATCGCAGTCAATACCGTCAAAAACCATCTGGTGACCCAGGGTCGGCGTCCACCGGGCGACGACATCGAGGCCGAGATGGCCGAGCAGATGGATATGAGCGGGCGTCTGCGTGAGCACGCGACTCCGGAGCGTCATCTATTGAGCGACGAGATCGCTGCCACGGTCCAGCGTGCGCTCGACGATCTGCCGGACGATCTGCGTACAGCCATTGTGCTCCGGGAGCTGGAGGGGCTGAGCTACGAGGAGATCGCGACGGCCATGCATTGTCCCATCGGGACCGTCAGGTCGAGGATCTTCCGTGCGCGCGAGGCCATCGACAAGCGACTCAGACCATTGCTCGATGACTGAGTCCGGACGGGACTCGCCGCCGGCGAGTCCCCTAAGTCAGAACCTTCAGCCTAGGGATAAACGACGATGACCGACGAGCCTAGACAACGACTCTCCGCCTTACAGGATGGCGAGCTCGCGCCGGACCAGGTGGTGGCCCTGCTCGATGCCCTGGAGGCCGATCGCGATCTGCGTGCGTGCTGGGAACGCTACACGCTCATCGGCCAGGCCATTCGTGGCGAGGCGATCGACCCGAATGCTCGCGTGTTGGCCGACCGCGTGCAGGCCGCCCTGGCCAACGAACCAGCCATCCGCTGTCCACGACGTCTGGCGCCTGGGCTGCGCCGCTGGACGGGCCGTCATAGCCGTTATATCGGTATCGCCCTTGCCGCCTCGGTGCTGCTGGTCGCTATCCTGACGACCTCCATCTTCGTGGGCGACTCCGTGGGCCCGACAGCCTTTGCCCCTGTGGCGATCCGTCTGACCGAACGTCGCCCCCCCCAGGTCCAACGCTGGCTGGGGCATCCCGGGCGGGCCAGTAAGCTCGATCTTTATCTCCTTACCCATCAAGCAACGGCCCCGGCGACCGGGGCCAAGGGATTGCTGCCCTATGCAATGCTCGTCGGCTATGAACCTGGGCGTTGATCGACGCCTGGCCTCGTATTGGTTGCTACTGGGTCTGTGTTGTCTGCTGCCATTCCAGGGGCTGGGCGCCGAGGGGAGAGACGCATCGGATTCGGCCCCCGACAGCCTCTCACCCAGTGTGTTGCTCACGCGCATGACCGAGGCCGTGCGCTCGCTGAGCTATGATGGGACCCTGGTCTATCTGCACCAGAATCGGCTCGAAACCCTGAGCATCGATCACCGCGTCGAGGATGGGCAGGTCGAGGAGCGTCTGATCGCGCTCAGCGGTCCGATCTGGGCGGTCGCGCGCGACAAGGATCGTGTCAACTGCGTCCTGACCGATGGTCGTCCGATCTCGTTCGAGTATAAGGGCGGGTCGCGTTTCCTCGATACCGACGGCATCGACCCACAGGCGCTGCACGCGCACTATAGTGTCGAATACCTGGGGCGGGCGCGCGTCGCCGGACGCGAGACCGAGGTCGTTGGCATCCTGCCGAAGGATGATCTGCGCTATGGTTACCGCTTCCACATCGACCGTGAGACCGCGCTGCCGCTCAAGTCTGATCTGATCGATCATCGGCATGAACCGCTCGAACAGCTCATGTTCACATCGATCAATGTGCATCTATCCAGCCCGCCCCAGTCCGCGTCACCTGTCCAGGCCGCACCATCCTTGCGCGGCGCGCCGGCGACCACGTCGAGCAGTCAGTGGCGCTTCGAGCCGATACCAGATGGATTCAACCTGGTCATGCAGCATCAGATTGATCAGTCCAATGGCACGCACGTCGAGCACTTCCTTTTTACGGATCGTCTCTCGTCCTATTCGATCTATATCGAACCGGCAAGCGACGACGGACTGGAGGGCAGCACCAACATCGGCACGGTCCATGCTGCCGGTCGTCGTCTCGACGGCTATCAGATCACCGCCGTCGGCGAGGTGCCCCTGGTCACGGTCCAGGTGGCCATCGCCAGCGTCCATCGCGCCCCCTGACCACTCAATGAGAGTACCATCACCATGATCGAAGAACAGGGTCGCGTCATCGCCCTCATTGGCGATCAGGCCCGTATTACGTCCGAGCGGCGCAGTGCCTGTGGTCACTGTGGTGCCAACCTGGTCTGTGGCACCTCGCTCTTGGATCAGTTCTTGGCGCATCGCCCGGTTGAACTGCTGGTGCGCAATCCGATCGGGGCGCGGATCGGCGACAAGGTAGTCGTCGGGTTTGCCGAACAGGAATTGCTGCGCCTGGCCGTCGCGGCCTATCTGGCACCGATCCTGGCGCTGATCATCGGCGCCATGCTCGGTGGAACCTTTCACGAGGTCGCCAGCCTCCTGGGTGCCCTGGTCGGACTGGCACTGGCGTTCTGGTGGTTGCGCGTCTACAGTAGGAAGCTTGCCCGACGCCCTGAACGTCAACCCGTGATCCTGAGACGCCTGGGTAAACAACCCTCGACTGAAGTCGAAGGCTTTATTGTGAGACGCAGCAAACATGGTTGACCGCATCCCCAACATTGGGCGTGTTTACAGCCGCCCTTGGCAGCGGGGCTCCACTGCCAATCCGGGCCAGGTTTCGACTGGCGTTGCAATCGGCGTGCGCCCGGAGACCACGCTTGCGGTGCATTATACACCACATGGCGCACTTCGCGCGCCCGCCATTCCTCCCGCGACTCAAGTCGCGGGTTTCCTTGCGGAGGGTCTATGAACAAGTCCCCGTGACTCGATCCGAGACGCACTAGGAACAAGATCTGCACAGACATCTTCGATTCGGAGTATTCATGCGCCCCACATCCAAACTGTCGCTCGCCCTGGCCCTTGTGCTGATCTGTCTGTCGTCCGTTGGCCCGGTATTTGGGCGGGATCTCCCCGACTTTACCCGGCTGGTCGCAGAGAATGGCCCAACGGTGGTCAACATCAGCACCAAGCAATCGTCCTCGATCGCCCAACGCCTCTACCAGCATTCGATCCCGGGTCTTCCCGATGGCAGTCCGCTCGAGGACCTGTTCCGGCACTTTTTTGACGATGAGGGGCCAAGCCCCGATGATCGACTGCAATCGCGCTCGCTCGGTTCGGGCTTCGTCATCTCGGGTGATGGTTATGTGGTCACCAACGCGCATGTGGTCGAGGGCGCCGAGGAGATCGTCGTGCGCACTAGCGATCGGCGCGAGTTCGTCGCCAAGCTGGTCGGTACCGACAAACGCAGCGACATCGCCTTGCTTAAGATCGAGGCCGAGGGCCTCCCTGCGGTGCGTATCGGCTCGGGCAAGGATCTGAAGGTCGGCGAGTGGGTGTTGGCAATCGGCTCGCCCTTCGGCTTTGAGTCCTCGGCCACCGCCGGTATCGTCAGCGCCACCGGACGCAGCCTGCCGAGCGAGAACTATGTGCCCTTCATCCAGACCGATGTGGCCATCAATCCCGGCAATTCGGGCGGGCCGCTGTTCAATCTCGACGGCAAGGTGGTCGGGGTCAATAGCCAGATCTACAGTCGCACCGGCGGCTTCATGGGGCTGTCGTTCGCCATCCCGATCGAGGTCGCCATGGATGTGGTCGAGCAACTCAAGACCAAGGGGCGTGTGAGCCGCGGCTGGCTGGGGGTGCTGATCCAGGACGTCACGCGCGAGTTGGCTGAATCCTTTGGGATGCCCCAGCCGCTCGGCGCCCTGGTGGCCCAGGTGCTGCCCGACAGTCCGGCCGCGGCGGCTGGCCTGCAACCAGGTGACGTGATCCTCTCTTATAACGGGCGCGACATACCGACCTCAAGCAGTCTGCCGCCGCTGGTCGGGGCCACACCTGTGGGTGAGCACGCCAGCCTGGTGGTGTTGCGGCGCGGCGAGCGGATTGAGTTGAAGATCAGGATCCAGGAGCTACCCGAAGACAATCAGTTGGCCGATCATCCAGAGCCGTTCGACAAGCCCACGGTTAACCGTCTCGGTCTGTTAGTGCGTGATCTGACACCCGAGATGCGCCAACAACTCAAGATCGAACACGGCGGTGTGCTGGTCGAGTCCGTTGATCAAGGACCCGCTGCCTCCGCCGGTCTGAGTGCGGGCGATGTGATCTTGATGCTCGACAACCAGCCGATCATGGGTCTCGCCGACTTCGAACGCATCCTCGCTGCCATCGAACCCGGACGGGTCACAGCGGTACTGGTGCAGCGCGGCGATACCCGGATGTTCTACGCGCTCAGGCTGACTAAGCCCTGATCTGAACACACGCGCCGCCGGACGCTAAGCCGGTCGGCGCGTTACCGGATACGCCAGGACGCTGCCCTCTGGTATCATGGCGCGCCGTTTTCCACGTGGTGCCGGATTCGAAGCCACGAGGTCTTGCATCCCGTCTCCTTAAAAATACCTCCTTGGCTTATCGATGCCCGATCTTAGTCATATCCGCAACTTCTCGATCATCGCGCACATCGATCACGGCAAATCGACCCTCGCCGATCGCTTCATCCAGATCAGCGGCGCCCTGAGCGAGCGCGAGATGTCCAGCCAGGTGCTGGACTCGATGGAGATCGAACGCGAGCGCGGCATCACCATCAAGGCCCAGAGCGTGACGCTGAACTATCAGGCACGCAACGGTGAGACCTATCAGCTCAATTTCATCGACACCCCTGGGCATGTTGATTTCTCTTATGAGGTCTCGCGCTCGTTGGCAGCCTGTGAGGGTGCGCTGCTCGTGGTCGATGCCGCTCAAGGGGTCGAGGCCCAGAGTGTCGCCAACTGCTATACCGCCATCGAGCAGGGTCTGGAGGTGCTGCCGGTCCTCAACAAGATCGACCTGCCCTCGGCCGAGCCGGAGCGTGTCATCAAGGAGATCGAGGAGATCATCGGTCTGGAGGCCCAGGATGCACTGCGGGTGAGCGCCAAGACCGGCGAGGGCATCCCGGAACTGCTCGAGGCGCTGGTGGCACGCATCCCGCCGCCCCAGGGCGATGTCGCCGCGCCCCTTCAGGCGCTCATCATCGACTCTTGGTTCGACCCCTATGTCGGAGTGGTGTCATTGGTCCGGGTCATGAACGGTGAGATCAGGCCGCGCGACAAGGTGCTGATCATGTCGACCGGGCGCATCCATCAGGTCGACAACGTCGGCGTCTTCACACCCAAGAAGACCGAGCGCGATACACTGCGCGCTGGCGAGGTCGGTTATATGATCGCCGGCATCAAAGAGATCGACGGTGCACCGGTCGGAGATACCATCACATGGCCGGATCGTCCGGGCGAGAAGCTCCCTGGCTTTAAGGAGATGCGCCCGCGCGTCTTCGCCGGGCTCTATACCGTGGTCTCGGACGACTACGAGGACCTGCGCGAGGCGCTCGGCAAGCTTCGTCTGAACGATGCCGCTCTGCACTATGAGCCTGAGGTCTCCCAGGCGCTCGGCTTCGGGTTTCGTTGCGGTTTCCTCGGGATGCTGCACATGGAGATCGTGCAAGAGCGTCTGGAGCGCGAATACGACCTGGATCTCATCACCACCGCGCCGACCGTGGTCTATGAAGTCCTGCGCGCCGACGGCGAGACGCTGCGCATCAACAACCCCGCCGAGCTGCCCGATCCGTCTCAGATCCGCGAGATCCGCGAGCCGATCATCGAGGCCCATATCCTCACCCCGCCGGACTTTCTGGGCGCGATCATCAATCTTTGCATCGAGAAGCGCGGTGTGCAGAAGAACATCCAGTATCTGGGCGGTCAGGTGCAGCTCACCTATGAGTTACCGCTGAGCGAGGTCGTCCTCGACTTCTTCGATCGGCTCAAGTCGTGCAGCCGGGGTTTTGCCTCGTTCGATTATGAGCTCAAGCGTTTTCAGGCGTCCGACCTGGTCAAGCTCGATGTGCTCATCAATGGCGACAAGGTCGATTCGCTGTCGTCCATCGTCCATCGCTCGCTGTCCCAGACCCGTGGACGTGAGCTCACCGAGCGCCTCAAGGAGCTGATCCCGCGCCAGATGTTCGAGGTTGCGATCCAGGCCGCGATCGGCTCCAAGATCATCGCGCGCTCGACGGTCAAGGCGCTGCGCAAGAATGTGACCGCCAAGTGCTACGGCGGCGACGTCACACGCAAGCGCAAGCTCTTGGAGAAACAAAAAGAAGGCAAGAAGCGCATGAAGCAGGTCGGCAAGGTCGACATCCCCCAGGAGGCCTTCCTGGCCGTGCTCCAGAGCGGCAAGGACTAGTCCGGGTCCAGGATCGATAGGATCGCATTCAAAGCTTGAGGAGAGACTCTGACCATGACATTCGACTTCCCGGCCTTTCTCGTCCTGGCCTCGTTTCTGACCGGTGGGATCTGGCTGTTCGACGCTCTGGTGTTTGCACCGCGCCGTCGGGCCGCAATCGCCGCCGCTGGCGGCAGGACCCTGACCGAGGATGGGCGTCCACTCATCAAGGAACCGGTGTTGGTCGAGTATGCGCGCTCTTTCTTTCCGGTGATCTTTGCGGTGCTGGTGTTGCGCTCCTTCGTGGTCGAGCCATTTCGCATCCCCTCGAACTCGATGATGCCAACCTTGTTGACCGGCGACTTCATCCTGGTCAATAAGTTCGCCTATGGATTGCGCCTGCCGGTCCTTAACCTCAAGTTCCTCGATCTCGGGGCGCCCCAGCGCGGCGATGTGGTGGTGTTCAAGTTTCCGCTCGACCCCAGCACCGACTACATCAAGCGTATCATCGGCGTCCCAGGCGACGTGATCGGCTATCGCAACAAGACACTCTTCATCAATGGCAAACCTGTCGCCCAGTTGCCGCTCGGCACCTATACAGGCGTCGGTTCCGGACGGGAGATGACCGGGGCGCGCAAGTCGCTGGAACATCTCGACGCAGTCGAGCACGCGATCCTGATCCGTCCGAACGCACCTGATCTGCCACTCGGCTGTCAGGTGCTGGCATTCGGCCCGATCGAGGTTCCCAAGAAACAGTATTTCGTCATGGGCGACAACCGTGACAACAGCAACGATAGCCGCTGTTGGGGCTTCGTACCCGAGGACAATCTCGTCGGTAAGGCGTTTGCAATCTGGATGCACTGGGATGGCGCGCGCGATGGCTTCCCCATCGCCTGGTCGCGTCTTGGGAACGGCATACACTGACCCTGAGGTCTATCCATGTCCAGTCTCACTCAATCGGTCCGGTATCAACGCGGTCTTGGCTTTCCGTCCGTGATCGCGATCATCGCCCTGGCGTCATTTTTCATCACCATCCTCTTCAAGGTCGGCCCGCTCTATATGGGATTCTGGACGGTGCGCTCCATCATGGAGGATATGGCCGCAGATTATGGTAATTCGAGGGAAAATAACTCGCGGGCGATCCTAACGGCGCTCGAAAAACGACTCGACGTCAATAGCGTGACCCATGTCAAGCTCAGTGATTTCGATGTCGAACGGACTGGTGAGCGTCGCTTCAATCTCAAGCTGAATTACGAGCAACGCACGCATCTGTTCTTCAACATCGACGTGGTCGTTTCTTTCAGTCATAAAGTCGAACTCGGTTCAACGTGAATGCCGATCCACATCGATTCGCCAAGCGGCTGGGGCATGACTTCGCCCGTCCAGAGCTGTTGATCCAGGCACTCACCCATCGCAGTGCAGGATCCCTCAACAACGAACGTCTCGAGTTTCTCGGCGACGCCCTGATCGGCCTCGTCATCGCCGAGGCGCTCTGCGAACGCTTTCCCAAGGCCGACGAGGGGACACTGAGCCGGATGCGTGCCTCGCTGGTCAAACGCGAGTCCCTGGCGGCCCTGGCGCGTGAGCTCAGGCTCGGCGATGCCTTGCGGCTCGGGGCCGGCGAGCTTCGCAGCGGTGGGCAGACCCGCGACTCGATCCTGGCCGATGCCCTGGAGGCCGTACTCGGCGCGGTCTATCTGGATGCCGGGTTCGAACGCGCCCGCTCGGTGGTGCTCAGACTCTTCGCCGACCGGCTTGAGCAGACCGATGCCGATCGTGCCGACAAGGATCCCAAGACGCGCTTGCAAGAGTGGCTCCAGTCCTACAAGCGCCCGCTGCCTCAATATCTGGTGCTGTCGATCGATGGCGACCAGCACGATCAGACCTTTATCGTGAGCTGTCAGCTCCAGGATGCCGATATGGCGACATGCGGAATCGGGACCAGTCGGCGCCGCGCCGAGCAGGCGGCGGCCCAATCCATGTTGGAGCGGATCCGGCATGGCTGAATCACACCCCAATGGCTCAGCGCCTGCGGTTGCAACCCGCTGCGGCACCGTGGCCATCGTCGGCCGGCCTAATGTCGGCAAGTCGACCCTGTTGAACCGGATCCTGGGTCAGAAGCTCGTCATCACCTCGCACAAGGCGCAGACGACCCGACACGCGATCCTGGGGATCAAGACCCGCGCCGAGGGCCAGATCCTGTTCGTCGATACGCCCGGCATCCACGAGCGCGGCAACAGCGCGCTGAATCGCTATCTCAACCGTGCCGCGCGGACGGCCATCGCTGAGACCGATCTGGCGCTCCTGGTGGTCGAGGCCGGGCGCTGGACCCAGGAGGACGCCAAGGCGCTGGAGGCGATCGCGGTAGCCGGCGTGCCTGTGATCGCGGTCGTCAACAAGATCGACCGGATTCGCGAGAAACCGAGTCTGTTGCCCTATCTCCAGACGCTCGGGGCGCGCCATGTCTTCCACCAACTCGTCCCGGTCTCGGCGATCAAGGGTGATCAAATCGAGCTCTTGGAACGCCTGATCCTGGAGTCGCTGCCCGAGGCTGAGCCGCTCTTCCCCGAGGATCAGATCACCGACCGCTCGGAGCGGTTCTTTGCTGCTGAATTGGTACGCGAGCAGTTGGTACGGCGCTACGGCCAGGAGCTTCCCTATTGCACCACGGTCGAGATCGAGCGTTTTGAGGTCGCCGAGGGCCGGTATCTGATCTATGCGTTGATCTGGGTCGAGCGTCCGGGGCAGAAGGCCATCCTCATCGGCAAGCACGGCGAGGCGCTCAAAGTCGTGGCCACCCAGGCACGGCTGGAGATGCAGAGGCTCTTCGACCGTCCTGTGTATCTGAAGGTCTGGGTCAAGGTCAAGAAGAGCTGGTCGAGCGACGAGTCGGCGCTCGCCACGCTCGGCTATCGCGACTGAAGCGATTTTCGGTCAAGACCCGGCCCGTCCTAACCAAGGGCGAGCGACCCGACCCTGCGGCCCTGCCGACCCGGATGCACACCGACGCCATGAGCACACTGCAAGCCTTCTCCGACAAAGGGCGCGCCGATCACGCGCTATCAGGCGCTCCAGAGCGATCTGCGCGAGCAAGGCAGCATCCAGCGTCACCTGGACGACCTGAAGGTCGAAACCGAACGGCAACGGCCTGGACGATAAAGATGTTCGTAAACTGTCCTCATCTGAATTGACCCGCGAACTGTTTCCAGCCTTCGTACTCCATCGGCGCGACTATGGCGATACCAGTCTGTTGCTGGAGATCCTGGCCGTGGGGCAGGGGCGTTTGGCCGCCATCGCCAAGGGTGCACGGCGTCCGCGCCGGATGGCGAGTGCGCTCTTGCAGCCCTTCCAGCCGCTGTGGCTGGCGATGACCGGGCGCGGCGAGGTGCGAACCCTGACCACCGTCGAGGCGGCCGGGGCGCCGCTTGCGCTCCAGGGGGCGGCGCTGTTCGCCGGCTTCTATCTCAACGAACTGCTGTTGCGGATGCTGGTGCGTCACGATCCCCATGATGCGCTGTTCGTCTTCTACCAGAAGACCCTGGCCGATCTGACCGAGGGCTCGGATCTGGAGACGCCGCTACGCCATTTCGAGTGCCGACTGCTCGCCGAACTCGGCTATGGGCTGATACTCGATCGGGTCTTTGGCAATAACACACCCGTGGTCGCCGAGGCCGTCTATGTCTATGAACGCGAGCGAGGTCCATGCCATCCGAGTGAATGTGGGCATGGCCCTCGGGTCTCGGGCGCGACCCTGCTCGCGCTCGCCCACGACCAACCGCTCGCCGGCGAGTCGCGACGCGAGGCGCGGACCCTGTTGCGCCATGTGCTCGAACCCCATCTCGGCGCTCGACCGCTCAAGAGCCGCGAACTCTATCGACATTGGCTCGCCGCTAAATCCATTCACGAGAAATAGCTCATGTCATCACCTTCGCAGACCCCAACCGAGATCCTGCTCGGTGTCAATATCGATCATGTAGCCACTCTGCGTCAGGCGCGTGGCACCCGCTACCCCGAACCCATCCAGGCCGCACTCGTGGCCGAACAGGCCGGGGCCGACGCCATCACGCTCCATCTGCGCGAAGACCGGCGTCATATCCAGGACCGCGACGTCGCGATGTTGCGCGACATCCTGCAAACGCGCATGAACCTGGAGATGGCCGTCACCCCCGAGATGGCCGCCGTCGCCGACCGGATCCGTCCGTCCGATTGCTGTCTGGTGCCCGAGCGGCGCGAGGAACTGACCACCGAGGGCGGGCTGGACGTGGCGAGCCGTCAGGACGAGCTGCGCGCCTTCTGCACCCGGCTGGCTGAGTCCGGCATTCGGGTCTCGCTCTTCATCGACGCCGATCCGCTCCAGGTCGAGGCCGCACATGCGGTCGGTGCCCCGGTAATCGAGATCCATACCGGACACTATGCCGACGCGCGTGATCCAACCGAGCGTGCAGCCCAGCTGGAACGCATCCGCTCAGCCGTCGAACTGGGGCTGTCGCTCGGGCTTCAGGTCAACGCCGGGCATGGGCTCGACTATCACAATGTCGTGGCGATCGCCGCGATTCCGGGCGTGCGCGAACTCAACATCGGGCACGCGATCATCGCGCGTGCGCTCTTTTCCGGACTCGACCGGGCGGTGCGCGACATGAAGTCCCTCATGGAACGCGCCGCCGCCGCTCGCCCTCCAGTTTGATGGGGACAGGATGAGCGGCGGTATGGCGCTTGGGTTGTATACCGCGCTCTGGCGTCTGGCGCTGCCGCTGGTGCTGGCGCGTCTCTATTGGCGCGGTCGCACGCATCCGGACGCTCGCCGCCGCCTCGGCGAGCGGTTGGCCTGGGGGCAGGGGCGAGACGGGATTGGCGCGTCGCCGGTCGATCTCTGGATCCATGCCGTCTCTGTGGGCGAGGTCCAGGCCGCCGCCGCCCTGATCCGGCGTCTGCTGGAGTCCGAGCCAGGGCGCCGGATCCTGGTGACCACCACCACACCGACGGGGGCCGAACGACTGCGGGCGCTCTTCGGCGACCAGGTCGCGCATCGCTATACCCCCTTCGATCTACCGGGCGTGATGGAGTGCTTCATCGCCCGGGTTAGGCCCCAGCTCGTCATCGTCATGGAGACCGAGATCTGGCCCAACATGCTCGCCGTACTCGAACGGCATGGTATTCCGGCGGCCTTGGTCAATGCACGATTGTCGGAGCGCTCGGCACGCGGCTATGCGCGTCTCCCTTGTCTGATACGCCCCGCATTGGCGCGGTTTAGCCTGATCGCTGCCCAGACCCGTGCCGATGCCAGACGCCTCATCGCCCTGGGGGCACCGCGTCCCTGTGTTCAGGTCACGGGAAACCTCAAGTTCGATCCGGTTCAACCCGAGGATCTCGCGACGCGCGCTGGCGAGATACGCCATCTATGGGGGGCCGAACGTCCGGTCTGGGTCGCTGCCAGCACCCATGAGGGCGAGGAGATCCAGGTATTGCAGGCCCACCGGCGTCTGCTCGCCCAGCGCCCCGAGGCACTCTTGGTCCTCGTCCCGCGTCATCCCGAGCGGTTCGATGCCGTGGCCTCACTCATCGCCCGTCAGGGGTTGGCATTCGCGCGCCGGAGTCAGGGGCAAGAGGTCACGCCGGGCCAAAGCATCTATCTCGGCGACACCCTGGGCGAGCTGACGTACTTTCTGGCCGCCGCTGATCTGGCCTTTATCGGCGGCAGCCTGGTGCCGAGAGGCGGGCACAATCCGCTGGAGGCGGCGGTCTCAGGCATCCCGATCCTGCTCGGACCCCATACCTTCAACTTCGCGGCTATTGTGCGGATGCTCTATGAGGCGGGGGCCGCCGAACAGGTCGAGGATGTCGAGACCCTGAGTCGTTGTCTGATCGACCTGTTCGACGCGCCAGGGCGTCGCGTCCTCATGGGCGAGCGCGGACGCGAAGTCGTCGCGCGCCATCGCGGGGCGCTGGAACGGCTGTGGGTGGCGCTTGCACCCTGGCTCAGTTCTTGAAGAGCGACCAGACGTCGCGGAACTGTGCATCGGTCGAGTCCCCCAGCCACTCGAAACCGACCGACTCGGTGCAGACGACCTGGATGCCGCAATGACGCATGCGTTCGAGTACGTTTTCTTTATCCGCGGTCTTGCGCGAGATGATGGCATCGGCGGGCACAAAGACCTGATACCCCCAGCGTTGCAGACCGGAGACGGTTTGTACGATACAGATATGCGCCTCCATCCCGACGACGATCAGCTGACGTCGATCCGGATGCGAGGAGATATTGCGCTCGAATCCGGGCGCCGTGCAGCAGGAAAAGGCCGTCTTCTCGGTCGGCTCGTGCACCCTCGGCATATTGGCGCGAATCGACTCGATGATCGGGCCGAGTCCCTTGGAGTTGTGTTGGGTTGCGATCACCGGGATCCCCAGGATCTTGGCGGCCGTGATCAGACGGTTGATGTTGGCGACGACCCTGTCGAGTTCGTCCGGCGGCATCGCGGCGGCCAGCCGCTCCTGTGCGTCGATGATGAGCAGTTGTGAAAAGGCCCGCTGACACAACGGCATCTGGGCTTGGTGGGTACTCATGGTGCTGTCCTCCGAGGATCGTTTTGGGCCATCGGTATTCCCAGGCGCTGACCTGGGGATCAAAGGAGTTTGCATCATTGGCCTTGTCTGGAGCAAGGATTTGATCTGTCAATGAAGGTGGCGACCTTCAGCCTGTCCGGACCGGCTGAACCAGATGCCTCTGGCGAGGCAGGAGGCCGTCTGTTATATCCAGATCCTGGTCCAATCCTGGATACGGCTCTTGATCCAAAGGATCATCGAATCCGACCAAGGGCACGGATTCTCGGATGGGGTGAGTCCGCGCGGTCGCTGCTTGTAGATGGCCGGTCTTCCAGTGATCAGGTTTAAGAGGTTGGAATGAATACAGATGCGCTCCCGATGAAGGACGCCGCGCCCAATGGCTGGCGTGGTGCGATGCGACGGGTGATGACCTCGCCCGCGTTGCTGGTTTTAGCGGTGGCCCTGAGCTTCTTCTGGCAACTCGGTACACTGCCGCTCTACGATCTCGACGAGGGGGCCTTCAGCGAGGCCACGCGTGAGATGTTGGTGAGCGGTAACTACATCACGCCGCACCGCGACGGCGAGCCACGCTACGACAAGCCGGTGCTCATCTACTGGCTCCAGGCCGCCTCGACCCAGGTGGTCGGCTTCGATGAATTCGGGCTGCGGCTACCCTCGGCCCTGGCCGCGACTCTCTGGGTGCTGGCGCTGTGGCTGTTCGTGCGCGAACGCCTGGACACACCGACGGCGACCCTCGCTGGGTTGACGTTGGCGCTCAGTCTCCAGGTGTCCTTGATCGCCAAGGCGGCGGTGGCCGATGCACTGCTCAATCTCTTCATCGCGCTGACGTTCTTCGAGATCTATCGCTTCTGGGCGACAGCGGATTTCAAGGCTGGCCGACGCTTCGTGCTGCGCGCCTATCTGTGGATGGGACTTGGATTTCTCACCAAGGGGCCGGTTGCGGTCTTTTTCCCGGTGGTCGTCAGCCTGCTGTTCGTGCTGTCGAGCCTGCGCTGGTCGAAAGCCAGTGCGCTCGCGCTCTGGTACTGGCTGCGTGCGGCCTTGGATCCGCTCGGCTGGTTGATCTTTCTGCTGGTGGCCGGTCCCTGGTATCTAGCCATCTATCTCGACGATGGTGCAGGTTTCTTCAAGAGCTTCTTTTTACAGCACAACCTCGGGCGCTTCGCGGGGGCCATGCATGATCACGGCGGTTTTCCCGGCTATTACCTGGTCATGCTGCTCGTCATCCTGCTGCCGTTCACCGGCTGGATGCTGAGTCTATTCAAGTGCTACCGCTCGGCCTGGCTGGATCCGCTCGATCGCTTTCTCTGGATCTGGTTCTTGACTGTGCTGGTCTTTTTCTCGTTCTCTGGCACCCAGCTTCCACACTATCTACTCTATGGTGCCACACCGCTGTTTATCCTCATGGCGCGCCATCGTGAGGCCCTGACCCATCGCTGGCTGGCATTCGTGCCGCCGCTGCTCTTTTTCGGTCTGCTGTTGATCTTGCCGTTCATCCTGGATGTCGCCATGGTGGTGGCTCCTCGGCCCTATGAGGCCATCCTGTTTGAGGAGGCGCGATACGCAATCAAATTCGAATACGGTCTCGCCGCCCTGGGCGGACTGCTCCTGACGGTGCTGATGCTGCGCTGGTCGAGTCCGCCGCTGTGGCAGCGGTTGGTGCTGGTTGGGTTGGTACAGACGCTGGTGGTCTATGGCGAGGTGGCGCCGCTCCTGCTCAACACCCTCCAGGCCCCGGTGAAGGAGGCCGCGCTGATCGCCAAGCAGACCGAGTTGCCGACCGTGGTCTATCGCACCTCGATGCCGAGCTTCAGCGTCTATCGCGCGGCGATCACGCCTAATCGCGCGCCCCAACCGGGTGAACTGGTGTTCCTGCGCGTCGACAAGCTCGAACACCTGAGGCGCGAGAACCCCACTCTAAACCTGGGGCGGGTCTACCATCGCGGGCATGTGGCCCTGCTGTGGGCGCGTCCGGACGCTTGACGGCGGAGCAAGACGAGCGCAAAGACCATTCGCGCTATCTCGCCGTCCGCGGCAGCTTGAGTCCGACCTGGGTGACGCGGTCCTCGTCGACGGCGCACACCACCAGCTCCACGGCGCCGATCGGGAGCCGATCGCCGATCACCGGATGCGCATTGAGCTCGCGCCGGATGAGCGCGTCAAGCGTGAGCGACCCCTCTTCGCGCGCCACCTTCAGACCATAGAAGGCACAGAGATCGGACAGCCGGGCCGAGCCGTCGAGCACGAACTCGCCGAAGAAGGCGCGCTCCGACAGACGCTCGGTCTCGGGCACGGCGACGAAAAGCCGATCTAGCTCGGCCAGGTCACCCGGATCGGCCAGCAGATAGACATGATCACCCGCGCGTACCCTCACCGGGTCGCACGGATCGAGCAACTGCCCATCGCGCAACACAGCGACTAGACGCGCGCTGGAGGGCAGGCGTGTCTGGGCCGCCGGGGTCTCGACGACGATCGGGGCATTCGCCGCCACCCGGTAGCCGACCAGTTCCAGTTCCTGCTGACCCGGGATGTCGAGCTCCACCCGCTGCACCAGATGGGTCCTGGGTGGGACCTCCAGATCCAGGCGGCGTGCCAGTGCGATCACCGTCCACCCCTGGATCAACAGCGAGACCAACACCACGAAGAAGACGATGTTGAAGATCGTCTTGGCCTGTGGCAGTCCGGCCAGCAGCGGAAACAGTGCCAGGATGATGGGCACGGCCCCGCGCAGTCCGACCCAGCCGATGAAGACCTGCTCGCGCCAGGGAAAACGGAAGGGGAGCAGACACAGCCAGACCGCCAGCGGACGCGCGACCAGGATCAGCACGAGGGCAAACAGCAGGGCGGCAGGTGCCACAGGCAGTAGATCCGAGGGCACAACCAGCAGCCCCAGCATCAGGAACATGCCGATCTGGGCCAGCCGCGCTAGACCGTCGTGGAAGCGTTTGATCTCCAGCCGTGCCTCGAGCGGGCGGTTGCCGATCAGGATACCGGCCAGATAGATGGCCAGAAAGCCGCTGCCGCTCAGTGTGGCCGAGATACCAAACAGACAAAGCCCGCCGGACATGATCGCCAGCGGATAGAGTCCGGACGGCATCCGCAGCCGATTGACGATCCACACCAGGACAAGGCCGCCGGCCAGCCCGAACAGGGTACCGAGTCCCATCTGACGCCCAAACTCAGTCAGGAGCACCAGTCCAGGATTGGACTGATCGTTCAGCAGCAGATTGATCAGGGCAGTCGTCAGGAAGATCGCCATGGGATCATTGCTGCCCGACTCGATCTCCAGTGTGGCACCGACGCGTTGCTTGAGCTCGATGCCGTTGGAACGCAACAGCGAGAACACAGCCGCCGCGTCGGTCGAGCCGACGATGGCCCCCAGTAGCAGTCCCTCCAGCCAACCGAGCTTAAGCCACCAGACCGCAAACAGCCCGGTGATGGCCGTGGTGATGAGCACACCCAGGGTCGCCAGCCCGAGCGCCGGGCGCAGACCGACGCGAAAATCCTTGTAGCAGGTGGCCATGCCTCCGTCGAACAGGATGACGGCCAGCGCCAGGTTGCCGAGCAGATGCGCAAGCTGCACGTCGTCGAAGGCGATGCCGCCCGGACCCTCCTCGCCGAACAGCATCCCCATCACCAAAAACACCAGCAACAAGGGTGCACCGACGCGCGCCGTCACCACGCTTGCCAACACGCTGACGAAGACGACGGACGCGCCGAGCAAGATGATGTGGTTGGTCAGCTCCATTGAGTCGGGGCAGCGCGGTCCTCAGCAGGCGCGTCCATTCTCGACGCGCAGCGCGCATCCAGTCAGTCCACGTCCTTCGGGGCCGAGCAGCTGCACATAGGCGCCGGCCACGGTCTCCGGATCCGGATGGCGGTTGGGGTCCTCACCCGGATAGAGATGGGCACGCAGCGCCGTCCGCAGGACGCCTGGATCGAGACTGTTGACGCGGATATGGCTCGATGCGCGCGTCTCCTCGGCCAGCACCTGCATCAACCCCTCGATGCCGAACTTGGCGGCGGCATAGGCCCCCCAGTAGGCCAGCCCCCGCCGCCCGACCCGATCGGAGGTGAAGACGATGGAGGCATCCGCGGAGAGGCGCAGCAACGGCAGACAGGCCTGGGTCAGCATGAAGGGCGCATTGAGGTTGATACGGATCACCCGTTCCCATTCGGATGCGTCATAGTCATCGATCCGGCTCAGGAAGGGCGCGGAGGCGGCACAATGGGCCAGGCCGTCGAGCCGTCCGAAGGTGTCAAGGATGACATCGGCGGCCGCGAGGAAGTCGCGCTCGGTCGCCGTTTCCAGATTCAGCGGCAGGATGGCAGGTTCCGGATGACCGGCGTCGAGGATGCGGTCGTAGACCGGCTCCAGGTCGGCCTGTTCGAACGACGAGAGGATGACGGTCGCACCTGCAGCGGCACAGGCCAGGGCCACGGCGCGGCCCAGTCCTTCCAAGGCGCCAGTGACGAGGATGACGCGGTCCTGGAGTTGGCCGCCGTTTGAGTTCGAGGATGGATCTGTGGACATGCGTGATTTTTAGCGTTCAGTCATGGGTTCGGTGATCGATGATCAGTCGTTGCGATTGGCTTCGGAATCGAGCCAGTCGAGCAGCTGCAGCGGGTGCTCGATCATCCCGTGCGCACCCCAGGCGCGGGGATCATCGTCCGGTCCTAGATAGCCGAAGAGCGCGGCGAGCGTGCCCATGCCGGCGGCCAGCCCGGCCTGGATATCGCGCTCGGCATCCCCGACGTACCAGCCGCGTTCGGGGGCGATGCCCAGGAGATCGCAGGCATAGAGCAGCGGATCCGGATGCGGCTTGGGGCGCGGCGTGGTGTCGCCGCAGACCAGACAGGCGACGCGGTCCAGAAAACCGATCTGTTCCAGCAGGGGTTCGGCCAGCGCGGTCGACTTATTGGTGACGATGCCCCAGGGTAGGCCGCGTGAATCCAGTTCATTGACCAACTCGACCATGCCCGGAAAGGGTGCGGTCCGGTCGACCAGGGCGCTCTCGTAGATGCGCAGATACTCTAGGCGCAATGGCTCATACTCCGGATCTCCGGGTTTGAGCCCGAAGCCAACCCGGAGGATGCCGGGCGCGCCGTGCGAGGCATGAGGCCGCACCCGCGCGAAGGGCAGGGGCGCGCGCCCGTGACGGCGCAAGAGCCGGTCGAGCGCAGCGGCCATATCGGGCGCAGTATCGGCGAAGGTGCCGTCGAGATCGAAGAGCACGAGCCCGTCGCGCGGCGGACGCCGATCAGCCATGGGCGTCGCAGGCGCAGGTCACGAGATAGTTCACGTCCAGATCGTGCGGGTCGAGCCGGTAGGCCTGGGTGAGTGGGTTGTAGATCAGGCCGGTCATGTCGATGGTGCGAAGCCGGGTCGGGCGGATCCAGGCATCCAGCTCCGACGGGCGGATGAAACGCGAGTAATCATGGGTGCCGCGTGGCAGCATGCCCAGGATGTACTCGGCCCCAACCACGGCCAGCAGATAGGACTTGGGATTGCGGTTGAGCGTGGAAAAGAACACCCGTCCGCCTGGACGCACCAGGCACGCGCAGGACTCGACCACCGAGGCTGGATTGGGCACATGTTCGAGCATCTCCATGCAGGTGACGACATCGAATGACTCAGGCTGCTCCAGCGCCAGGGTCTCGACCGGCACGCGCCGATACTCGACCTCCACACCGCTCTCGAGCGTATGGAGCTCGGCTACGCGCAGGGGCATGTCGCCCATGTCGATGCCCATGACCTGGGCGCCGCGCAGGGCCATGCCTTCGGAGAGGAGCCCGCCACCGCAGCCGACGTCGAGCACGCGCTTGCCGGCTAGTCCTCCGGCCCCCCGTTCGACATAGTCCAGGCGCAAGGGGTTGATATCATGGAGGGTTTTGAATTCGCTTTGTGGATCCCACCAGCGCGAGGCCAAGGCCTCGAACTTGCGGATCTCGGCGTGATCGACGTTGTGGTGCTGTTCGGTCATGGTGTCTCAAGGGTCCGATGCTGTCCGAAGGAGGGCGGCATTTTAAACCGCCTGGGGGCCATTCTTGATGGTGATCCTGTTAGAATCCGCACTTGCGCAGGTCCGAACCTGCGTTGACAAAGAACTCAAGCCGCTCACACTGGAGGATCTATACCCATGCCTGCACTCTTTTCCGACGAATGGATGAAACAGCTCAAGGATGCCTGGAACAACGAACCTGAGGTTCGGGACAAGCTCGCCGAGATCGGCTTCAACTCGGTCATCACCTGTGGGTTTAAGGATGAGGAGAATCCGCGCGGCGTGTTCGTTGTTGAAAAGGGCGTCTGTGTGCGCGCCGGGAGCTGGTCCGAAAGCGACCCGGCCCCCAACTGGGACATGCGCGCTGACCTCAAGGATTGGCTCAAGTGGGTCGAGAATGGCATCGGCATGATGGGTATGGGCACGGCCTTCGCCACCGGCAAGCTCAAGTTCAAGGTGGGTGACTACAAGGCGATCCTCAAGGATCCGCGCATGGCCGGCCCCTTCGTCAAGAGCTTTGGTCTGATGCAGCAGCTCGACACCGACGAGGTCAAGCAATCCAGTACTTAGTACTTAGATAAGATTCGTTTTTAGAGCCCGCCGATCGGCGGGCTTTTTCATAGACCCTCCGCAAGGAAACCCGCGACTTGAGTCGCGGGAGGAATGGCGGGCGCACGAAGTGCGCCATGTGGTGTATAATGCACCGCAAGTGTGGTCTCCGGGCGCACGCCGACTGTAACGCCAGTCGAAACCTGGCCCGGATTGGCAGCGGCGCCCCGCTGCCAAGGGCGGCTGTAAACACGCCCAATGTTGGGGATGTGGTCAACCATGTTTGCTGCGTCTCACAATAAAGCCTTCGACTTCAGTCGAGGGTTGTTTACGTCTTGATCGCGAGGGTGTCGTTGGGCTTACCAAACAGATAGCCCTGATAGAGATCGACGCCGATCGCACGCAAGGCCTCGGCCTCGGCGACCGTCTCGACCCCCTCGGCCAGCGAGGCGATGCCCATGTCGTGCAGCAGGCCCTGAAACAGCTCAAGCATGCGTCGCTTGGCCTCGGGTGCGGTGTCGATGTCGCGCACCAGCGCCATGTCGAACTTGACATAGTCGGGAGGCACCTCGATCAGCTCGATCAGGCGCGCCTGACCTGCTCCAAAGTCGTCATAGGCCAGACCGATGTCCAGCGCCTTGAGATGATCGCGGATGCGGCGGATCACTGGGCCATCGGTGACGGCCCCCTCGTGGATCTCCAGCACCAGTCGGGGTTCAGGAAAGTTCGCGCGCATCTCACTCATGCGCGCAAGCAGCTGATCGGGATGTTCGATCTCGCGCGGATGGATGTTGAAGAAATAGCAGCCCCTTGGATCCAGACGCACGGCGTTCTCTACGGCGCGTCGGCGCATCAGATCGCTGAAGGGTACCTCCAGATCCAGGCTTTCGGCGATCTGGAACAGGGGGTAGGGCGCGACCGGAAGTCCGGGAAAGTCGCCGCGTCCGAGCAATTCATAGGCAAAGACCTGACCCTGGGCATCGACGATTGGCTGAAAGGCCGTTCCGATCGCGCCCGTAAGCAGCATCTGCTGGAACTCTCGTGCCCCTTGAGGCAGTTTCTCAGGCAGGGTGCCGATGCCGATCTGGGTCTGATCGAGATTGGCTCCAGGCTGGAGGTCGAGCGCGATCAGACGAAACTCCTGGTCGGCGAAGTGGATGATGTCGCCGTCACGGACCAGACACTCGCCCTCGATCCGCTGGCGATTCACATAGGTACCATTGGTCGAGCCCAGGTCGCGTAGGATCAGCCCCTCCGCGCCCCTCTCATCGAACTCGGCGTGATTGCGCGAGACGCCTGAGGTATCGAGTCTGAGCGGCAGGCCCTCCTGACGCCCGGTCCTGAACGGAAATGCACTCAGTCGAATACGACGTATGTGTTTGGAGTCGCCGATGTAACCTTCGAGAAACCAGGCTTTGGTGGTCACGCGCACCTCCAGTGCCGAACGTTGATTGATGAACGCCGAATATGTACCGCCGGGGCGAAAAATCCAATGTGGCGCGCACCGAGCCCCCAGCGGGCATGTCTGGGATCGCGCCTCCCGACCCACGGCCAGCGTTCCCAGACCCTGTGTCAACTCCAGGCGAATCATGGCATCATGCTCGCCGAATCTATCCCATGGCTTCAAGGCGCAATCGAGGTCGGTATTAGCCCCATGAGCGATCCAGAGATTCAGGATATCCAGGCGTACATGACCGACATCGGGCAGCGCGCGCGGGCGGCGGCGCGCGTGCTGGCGCGTGCGAGCACGGCAGCCAAGAACGCCGCACTGCTTGCGATCGCTGAGCGGCTCGATCGCGAGCGCGCCGTCATCGTCGAAGCCAACAGGCACGATCTGGAGTCCGGCGCGTCCAAGGGTTTAGATGCGGCCCTGCTCGATCGGCTCGAACTGACGCCGGGGCGCATCGACGCCATGATCGAAGGCGTGCGTCAAGTCGCTGCCCTCCCGGATCCGATCGGTGCCATCTTCGACCTCAACTATCGACCGAGCGGTATCCAGGTCGGGCGGATGCGGGTACCGCTCGGGGTGGTCGGCATCATCTATGAATCACGCCCCAATGTCACCGCCGATGCCGCCGCGCTCTGTCTCAAGTCGGGCAATGCTGCGGTGTTGCGCGGCGGTTCCGAGTCCTTCGCCTCCAATCAGGCGATCGCAGTCTGCATCCAATCCGCCCTGAACAGCACCGGACTGCCCGAGGACGCCGTCCAGGTCGTCGCCACCACGGATCGTGCGGCCGTAGGTGCCATGATCGCCATGCCCGAATCGATCGACGTCATCATCCCGCGCGGCGGCAAGGGGCTGATCGAACGCATCAGCCGCGAGGCGCGGGTGCCGGTCATCAAGCATCTCGATGGCATCTGTCACGTCTATATCGATCGGGACGCCGACCTCGACAAGGCATTCGCGATCGCGCTGAACGCCAAGACACAGCGTTATGGCACCTGCAACACCATGGAGACCCTGCTGGTCGATGCGCCCGTAGCCGCGGCCATCCTGCCTCGACTCGCGGCGGCCTATCGGGAGAAAGGGGTAGAACTGCGCGGTTGCCCACAGACCTGCGCCATCCTCTCCGAGGCGATCCCGGCGACCGAGGCCGATTGGGATACCGAGTATCTGGCACCTATCCTGTCGATCCGGGTGGTCGAGGGTCTGGATGAGGCCATGGATCACATCGCCCGTCACGGCTCGGCCCACACCGACGCCATCGTCACCGAGGACTATTCGCGCGCCCGACGCTTCCTGCGCGAGGTCGATTCGAGTTCGGTCATGGTCAATGCCTCGACCCGCTTCGCCGACGGTTTTGAATACGGTCTGGGCGCCGAGATCGGGATCAGCACCGACAAATTCCACGCCCGTGGTCCGGTCGGGCTCGAGGGATTGACCTCAGTAAAGTTCGTGGTATTGGGGGATGGCGAGATCCGGGTGTGACCCGGGCTCAGGCATTAATAGATTGACAATTGTCAGTTCGATGAACCGGCGCTAGCATCCGATCCCGGTCTGAGTCCAGACGCTGAAGCCGAGGTTTGCTTCGGTCATTGCGGTGACCAGATCGGAAGTTTTCAATCCATCAATTAGGATCGAGGAGTCTCTCCAATGGCGCGTATCGTGATTCTCGGTGCGGGCATCTCGGGTCATACGGCCGCCCGTTATCTGGGTAAATGGGTTGGCAAGCAGCACGAGGTGATCGTCGTCTCGCCTAAGCCCAAGTGGAACTGGATCCCTTCGAACATCTGGGTCGGGGTCGGCGAGATGACCGAACAACAGGTCACCTTCGAGCTGGCCCCGGTCTATAAGAAGGTCAATGTCGCCTTCCATCAGGCGCGCGCGCTCTCCATCCATCCCGAGGGCGGCTCCGGACACGACAAGCCATTCGTGACGGTCGAATACACCCTACCTGGACGCGAGGGCGACAAGGCCGAGATCGAGTATGACTATCTGATCAATGCCACCGGACCCAAGCTCAATTTCGGCGCCACACCGGGGCTCGGGCCGGAAGAGGGGTACACCATGTCGGTCTGTACCCCAGAGCATGCGCTCAAGGCCAATATGCTCTTGCAGGAGTGCATCTCGGCCATGAAGGCCGGCGCCACCCGGACCTTCGTCATCGGGACCGGGCATGGGATGTGCACCTGTCAGGGTGCGGCCTTCGAGTATATCTATAATGTCGATCACGCCTTGAGGAAGGCCGGCGTCCGCAACCAGGCCCGTCTGATCTGGATCAGCAACGAGTACGAGCTCGGCGATTTCGGCATGGGCGGCGTGCACACCATCCGGAACGGTTATATCATCAGCGGCAAGGTCTTTGCCGAGTCGCTGATGGTCGAACGCGGGGTCGAATGGATCACGCGCGCGGCCGTGACCAAGGTCGAGCCGGGCAAGCTTCATTACGAGCTACTCGACGGCAGTCAACACGAGCTGGAGTTCGATTTCTCCATGCTCATCCCGCCTTTCTCGGGTGTCGGACTCAAGGCCTATGACAAGTCCGGGACCGATATCACCGAAAAGCTCTTTGCACCCAACGGCTTCATGAAGGTCGACGCCGACTACACGCCCAAGCCGTTTGAGGACTGGAGCAAGGCCGATTGGCCGAAGACCTATCAGACCCCAAACTACGAGAATATCTTTGCCATCGGTATCGCCTTTGCCCCACCGCATCCGATCAGCAAGGTGATGAAGAGCCCGAGCGGTCTCCAGATCAGCCCGACCCCGCCGCGGACCGGCATGCCCTCGGCCGCGATCGGTAAGGCGGTGGCCGCCAACATCCGCGATCTGCTCCGGGGGGCGACCAGGTTCTCGCACACGGCCTCGATGGCTGAGATCGGCGCGGCCTGCGTGGCCTCGACCGGTATGGACCTCTTTAAGGGTTCAGCGGCGACCATGACCGTCTTCCCTGTGGTACCCGACTACGAGACTTACCCCGAGTACGGGCGGGACATGAGTCTCACCTTCGGTGAGATCGGACTGGCCGGACACTGGATGAAGTACATCCTGCATCACGTCTTTATCTATCAGGCCAAGCTGCGTCCGGGTTGGTCGGTGTTGCCCGACTGAGGTCGACGACGGCTCTATGCCGCCGATGCGTGGAAGGGGCAGAGCACCGAGATTTCCACTGAAGGCGATATCCCTGTACGAATTTGAGACCACGATATGCCGACCAAGAACAAAGAACCCTATCAGCAAGCCTATTACCCACCGGTCCCGACTGGTTTCACGCGCTATATGCGCCGTTCCATTCCGTGGCAATTCATTCGCTTCTGGATCATCAACTTCAAGATCTTCAAGCTGTTGATGAAGTCGCACAACTGATGGCCGATCGGTGGGGTGTCAGGCACCTCGGTTCGGGTCGGGCGACGCCGCTGCCGTCAAGGATCCGGGGGCGCGCGTGATCGGCGTCTTCGGCGGCACCTTCGATCCCATCCATTTCGGACATCTACGCGCGGCCCTGGACTGCCTCCAGGTGCTCGCGCTCGATCAGGTTCGCTTCATTCCACTGCGGATCGCGGTCCATCGGGCGCCGCCGTTGGCGAGCGTCGAGCAGCGGCTAGCGATGCTGGAGACCGCACTGGCCGATGTACCGGGCTTCGTGCTCGATCGCCGTGAGCTGCATCGCGACGCGCCATCCTATACACTGGACACCCTGCGCTCGCTGCGGGACGAGTTTGGCCCCGCGCGCCCACTGTGTCTACTGATCGGCGCCGATGCCTATGCTGGGTTCCTCGACTGGCATCGTCCGCTGGAGATCCTGGATCTGGCGCATCTGGTGGTCATGCGTCGGCCTGGATATGATCCAGTGGCCAGCCCCGTCCTGCGTCGGCTTTATTTGGAACGGGTCTGCAAAGAGCCGCGCTGTCTGGCGGCCCAGCCGAGCGGACGCATCCTGTTCCTGACCCTGACCCAGCTTGACATCTCATCGACACAGATCCGCGAACTCATCGCCCAGGGGCGCAGTGCGCGCTATCTACTCCCCGATGCCGTGCTCGACTACATTGAGCGTCAACGGCTCTATGCGCCATCCCAACCACGGCCTGCGAACGTTTAGGACACCGTAAGACTTCCCGTATTCCCGAATACAGAGGACTCCATGCAGATCGATCAACTCAAACAACTGATTCTCGACACACTCGACGACATGAAGGCCCGCGACATCCAGGTGCTAGACGTGCGTGGCAAGACTGTCGTGACCGATTTCATGATCATCGCCTCCGGTACTTCGGACCGCCATGTCAAGGCCATTGCCGAGACCGTCACCTTCCGCGCCAAGGACGCGGGTGAGATCCCGCTCGGCACCGAGGGCCTGGCCGAGGGTGAATGGGCGCTGGTCGATCTCAATGGGGTCGTGGTCCATGTCATGCTCCCCAAGGTACGCGACTTCTACAACCTCGAGCGTCTCTGGTCGGTCCCGCCGTCCGCCCCCAGGCTGCAGCTGACAGCCGCCTCGTTCTGAGTCCAGTCATCCATGCCGACTGCACCGCTCATCGCCCTGGTGGCGGCGATGGACCTGGAGTGCACCATCGGGCGCGACAATGCGCTGCCCTGGCACCTACCTGCGGATCTGGCACACTTCAAGGCGCTGACGTTGGATAAACCCATCCTGATGGGGCGCAAGACCTGGGAATCTCTGCCAGGTCGGCTGCCGCGTCGGCGGCATCTGATCCTCTCACGCGACCCAGGCTACAGCGCCCCGGGGTGCGAGGTCTTCGGCTCACTGGAGGCGGCCATCGCCGCGGTCGCCGAACCAGAGCTGATGATCATCGGGGGCGCCTCGATCTATGCGCAGTCGCTACCGCTGGCCGATCGACTTCATCTGACGATCGTGCAGACCCGGGTCGCGGGCGATGCCAGGTTCCCAGCCTGGGATCCGGGCGAGTGGCAGGAGGTCGCGCGCCTCCAGCGCCCAGCCGATGAATACAACCGCTTCGACATGACCTTCGTCGATCTGGTCCGCCGCTCGAGGGTCAATCCAGACCTGGCTTCAGATAGCCCGGGCAGGGGATCTGGATCGGTTCCAATGGCTCGGGATCGAGGCGGAGCGCCGTAAGCGCGCCGCCCCAGACGCACCCGCTATCGATCGCCCAGACGTTGTCATGGCTCCAGTAGCCGAGCGTCGACCAGTGGCCGAAGACGAGGCGGTCATGGCGGGTGCGCCGGCCCGGAACCTCAAACCAGGGCCAGAGTCCCGGTGACTGGCTGCCGATCTCGCCCTTTTCCTCGAGCGCCAGGGTGCCGTCGGCGGCGCAAAAACGGATCCGCGTCAGGGCATTGGTGATGAAGCGCAACCGTTCGATCCCAGTGAGATCAGGCGACCAGCGTGCCGGCTCATTGCCGTAGACGGCCTGCATGAACTCGGGATAGTCATCGGAACGCAAGGTGTCTTCGAGTTCGCGCGCCCGCTCCTGGGCTTCGGCCAGGTCCCATTGCGGCGGCACTCCAGCATGGACGAGCGTCAGGCGCAACCTCGGGTCGTGGTGCAGGAGCGGACGATGCCTCAGCCAGTCGAGCAGCTCGTCGCGATCCAGGGCACGCAGGATGGCGCCCAGGGTGCTTTTTTTGGAGTGTTTGGGGTTGCCGACGGCTAAGGCCAGCAGATGCAGGTCGTGATTGCCCAACACCACGATGGCCGAGTCGCCAAGCGCGCGCACCAGGCGCAGCACCGCCAGCGACTTGGGTCCGCGATTGACAAGGTCTCCGGCAAACCACAGCCGATCTTGGGCCGGATCGAAGGCGAGACGTTCGAGCAAGCGCTCCAACTCGGCATGGCATCCCTGGATGTCACCGATGGCATAGGTGGTCATGCCCACTCAGTGCAGCCGGGTCGAGATCAGTGAAAAGACCGGAATGCTTGCCTCGAAGCGCGTACCGTCGTCTCCGATCATTCCATAGTATCCCCGCATGCTGCCGAGCGGCGTGCTGAGCACAGCGCCGCTGGTATAGCGGAACGCCTCGCCCGGACGCAGATGGGGCTGTTCGCCGACCACACCCTGGCCACGCACCTCCTGCACCCGGCCATTGGCATCCGTAATCAACCAATACCGGTCGAGCAGTCGCGCCGATCGGGTGCCGCGGTTCTCGATCGTGATGGTGTAAGCAAAAACGTAACGCTGCTCTTCCGGTGAGGATTGATCGGGTTGATACTGACTCTGGGCCGAGATCGCAATGAGATAGTCGCTCAAGGTGGTCTCCTGGATGAGGGGCTGGATCGACGCATGATATACCGGTTCGGCGCATGCTGGAGTCCATCCGACCGGCAATCTTGTCGCATTTTGAGATGCTTGTAGAATATCGCCGAAAATTTAAACCTTGCGCTTCAGGGGCAGTTGGATGATCTACAGGAAGCGGCTTCATCGCCGGCCTGATCCGCTCATTGTGTTGATGTTCTTCGTCATCGTGGGTCTGTGCGCCACCATCAGCTATCAGCTGATCGTCTGTGTGCCGGACGATCGCGGTGAGGTCGCGGTTCAATCCTCAGAAACCCTCGCCATCGGCGGCTGATCGCCACGCGCGCGTCTGTTCCAGACGGAACGGCCAGGTCTTTTGGATCAGTTCAATGTCACGCGATCACCAGGGCGCTAAATTGAAGGTCGCCGTGATCGGCGTCGGCTATCTGGGCCGCTTCCACGCACTCATCTATTCGCGTCTGCCCGAGGTGGAGCTCGTCGGCGTCGTCGACAGCGACGCCGAGCGCGCGGTCTCGGTCGCCGCCGAGGTCGGTTGCGCGGCCCATGTGAACAGTGACGCACTGCTCGACCGAGTCGATGCCGTCAGTGTTGTGGTCCCCACAACCGCGCACCTGACCGCCGCCGCGCCCTTTCTCGAGCGTGGTATCCCTGTGCTGCTCGAAAAACCCATTGCCGCCACGCGCGCGGAGGGCGTTGAGATCGTGCGTCTGGCCCAGCGGCACGGTGCCATCCTCCAGATCGGCCATGTCGAACGCTTCAACGCTGGCGTCATGGCCCTGGCCAGTCGCATCCATGATCCGCGCTATATCGAGGCCCAACGCATGGGTGGCTTCGTCGAGCGTGCCACCGATGTGGACGTGGTCTCAGATCTGATGATCCACGATCTCGACATCATCTTGTCGCTGGTCGAGTCCGAGATCCGGCATATCTCGGCCGTCGGCGCCTCGATCCTCACCGAGCATGTCGACATCGCCAATGCTCGTCTAGAGTTCGACAATGGCGCGGTTGCCAATGTGGTCGCCAGCCGGGTTTCGGATCAGACGACGCGACGTATCCGGGTCTTCCAGTCTGGACGCTATCTTTCGCTGGATTTCGTCAAGCAGACCCTTGACCTGGCCGAGCCGCGTTCGGTCTCGGGGAGCACACGCCCCGAGATCGTGCGCGCGCGGCTTCAGATCGATCCCATCAAACCGCTGGATCTCGAACTGGCCGAGTTCGTGCGCGTGGTCCGCGAGGGTGGGCGGCCACTGGTCGATGGTCAGACGGGGCTTAGGGCGCTCGAGGTGGCCTTGGAGGTGCGCGATCGCATCGCCGTCTCCGGTCTGCGTGCCTTTTAGTCCTCAGAGACGGTCGGCCAGGATCTCGATCAGTCCGGGATGCTCGCCGACCAGTGGCGCAACCTGGATTTGCAGACGAGGAAAGCGCGCTTCGATGCCGGCCCGGATCCGGGCGATGTCGCCATCTGGTCCGGCGTGTCGGCCCGCGGAGAGGAAGAGCATCGAGAGCAGGATCGGTGTGGACTGATCCGTCTCGGCCAAATGGATCAGCACGTCCTCGAGCAATGGACCGTTGAAATCGTACTCAGACCCGGGACGGCGCTCCATCACCGCCTCCTCCAGCCGCACGTCCGGACCGAGTCGCTCAACGAGCTTGAGCGCCAGCCAGCGACGCACCGCCGTGACCTCGGGGATCGGCGAGCCATGATCCACCAGCACGACGCGCCTTGGTTCGATGGCGGCGCGCGTTGCGGCGATGCTGAGGTTGTCGGCCAGTATCTGGACCAGACGCGGTTCTCCCTCGGGTAGTGGACAGAGTCCGGGTGCAACCTCCAGCCGGAAAGGCCCGAGTTCGGCGGCGACCTCGGCGGCCAGTTCCGGAACGAACTGGGTCAGCGCCCGACTGGGGCCAAAAAAGAGCGGTACGAGACGCAGATTGCGCACGCCCGCGCCGACCAGACGTTTGAGTGTGGGCGCTAGGAGCTCGGCCGGGCGTCCATTGAGCCGTCCGGCTGGCACACGATCGGCATGCAGCAGCGAGACGGGTCGGATCGGCTCACCGACGCGCTCGGCGAGTCGCTCGGCGATCCGGCGCAGGTTCAGCGTCGAATCTGGGCGGCTCGAACCATTGTCAACCAGCAGGATCGTGCGCATGGTCCGACGGATTGGCGGGTGGCCTTGGATCTTGATTGCTGGTTGTCATGATGGTCCTTCGAGGCCTGAGGGCGCACTTCGAGCCCGTTTCGATTAGGCGTTAGCTCGGCAAGCCCTGTAGTGGGATTTGTCAGCGATGAATACCATGTTCGGCCAGCCATTTGACGTCGAGCTCCCAGTCGACGCCCTTTACGCCCGGTTGGGCGAGTATCAGACCCATGGCGCGCTTTTGATGATCGATGAGATCCTGTTGGGCCGCGATCATCTCCGGGTCGTCTTGTGCCTTGCCCGCCAGTTTGGGATGGATGACCTGGAGGAAGCTGTAGGCGGGGAAGTCGGGTGAACGCGGGGTCGAGATCACGGCCACGCCATTCCGGAAGTCACGCACGCGGAATTGATAAGGGTACTCGGCAAGCTTGGCGTCCGAGGTCAGAACCTCGTCGAGTTTCCAGACATCGGGCCTCCAGGTCGACTTGACCCAGAAGAAGAGGGCGGCGATTAGGACGGCACCGAGCAGCAGGCTGTAGTTACGTGTAAAACGGTCCATGGATGGGTATGCTCTTGGCAGAGTTGATCGGGAATCCATTTATCAGCATGGAACCAGCACACTGCAAAACCTATGAAAATCGTCAATTATGGATCTCGATATGCACAAATCCCATCCTGTCGTCGGCACCCAGGCCACCATCCTCATCGCCGATTTGCGCGGCTTCTCGACCCTGATGGATTCGGTTGCACCGATGGTCATGGTCGATCTGCTCAATCGATTCTTCGGGCTCATGGCCTCGATTGTGGATCGACATGGAGGTCTGATCGACAAGCTCATGGGCGACGCGATCATGGCGGTCTTCGGCGTACCGACACGCCGCCCAGACGATCTGATCCGGGCCCTGAACTGTGCCGTCGAGATGCAGCTGGGCATGATCGATCTCAACCGTCAAAACGAGGCCAACGGCGAACCGCGCCTCTATGCCGGCATTGCGTTGAGCACGGGCGATGTCATGGCCGGGTGTTTCGGATCGGATGTCCATAACGAGTATACGGTCATCGGCAACCCGGTGAATCTGGCCTCGCGCATCGAGGGCTATGCGCTGCGCGGCCAGATCCTGCTGAGTGAAGCGACCTTTCGTGCCGCCGCCCATGCCATCCAGGTCGGCAGCGTCAATGAGGTCCAGGTCAAGGGGCGCTCCACCCCTGTGATGCTCTACGAACTCAAGGCCGTGAGGGAGCCGCGCCTGCTGCGCGTTCCCACCATCGAGATCCGCAAGACGCCGCGCATCCTGGTCGATTTTCCGGCCGTCTTCCAGCGTGTCGATGACAAGCGGATCCTACCCGAGCGTTTCGTCGGTCAGATCAATGACATGGGGTATTTCGGGTTGTGCGTGGATCTGCCCATCGCCCTGCCGCCGTATTCGGAGGTCTTGATGTCGCTTGCGCCCGAATTTGGCCTGGAAGGTCCACTCGAGGTCTATGCCCGCGTGCTGCGTTCCTCGCCAAACAAGAATGGGTTTCGGACCAACCTCCAGTTCACGACCATCGATACGCCTGGACACCGCAAGATCAAGCAGTATGTCGACCATGTCTTGTGGGGAAGCTGAGCGAACCTTCAGCGGCCACGATCGGCTCAATTGAGACCAAGGCAGCTTGTCCCCTATACTGCCATCTTAAATCCCATCTTGCGGCCATCCGGCCCGTTCGCCAGGAAACCTAGCATGAGGAGAATTCTTCCGGCCTTGATCGCCTTGTCGTTGGGCGGATCACCGCTACCGTCATTAGCCGAGGATCTGCTCCAGATCTACGACAGGGCTGTGGTGAGCGACCCCAAGCTGCGTGAGGCCGAACAGACGCTGTTTGCCACGCGCGAGTTCAAGCCCCAGGCGCGCTCATTGCTCCTGCCGAGCCTCAGCCTCAAGGGCGAGGCCGATCTCTATGATCTTGATTCGCGTGGCGGATCGAGTATCGATCGCCGTGATCATTATGACACCCAGAAGATCCAGGCCGTCGTCAGCCAGAGCCTTTTTAACCGCGCCAACTGGATGACGCTCCAGAAGGCCGAAAGGGTCGTCGCCCAGGCCGAGGCCGAGTATCGCAGCGCCCAGATCGACCTCATGGTCAGGACCACCAAGGCCTATTTCGACGTGCTGCGCGCGTCTGATGCCGTGACCGTGCGCGAGGCCCTGGTACGCGCCGACGAACGTCAGCTTGAGCAAGCCAAGCAGCGTTTCGAGGTCGGTCTGGTCGCCATCACTGACGTCAACGAGAGTCAAGCCGCCTACGACAAGTCGCGCGCCGATCTCATCAGCGCCAAGAATCAGCTCGACAATGCCTGGGAGGCGTTGCGCACCATCGTGGGACCGATCAGCGTGCCCCTGGCGCGTCTCGGCGAGAAGCTGCCGCTGTCGCCGCCCGAGCCGAACGACCTCCAGGCCTGGGCCAGCACCGCCCTCAGCTCCAACTACAGCATCCTGGCGGCGATCGAGTCCGTCAACGCCGCCAGGGCCGCCATCGAGATCGAGCGCTCGGGCCATTTGCCCAAGCTCGAGTTGCAGGCGGGCTATGATATCTCGCGCTCGAATGCCCAATACTACGGAACCGACTCCGAGACCGGATTTGTCGGGCTGTCGCTGACCGTCCCGCTCTTCGAGGGTGGCAGCGTCACCTCCAAGACCCGCGAGGCCGGCTACAAGTACCGCGCCGCCCAGGACCGGCTCGACCAGGTGCGCCGTCAGGTCGACCAGCAGACCAAGGATGCCTTCCGCGGCATCCTCTCCAGCATCGAGGACGTCAGGGCACGTCAGGCGGCCATCGTCTCGGCGCGCTCGGCACTCGAATCGACCCAGGCCGGGCTCGAGGTCGGCACCCGCACCCAGGTCGATGTGCTCAACGCCCAGCGCAGCCTGTTCCAGGCCGAGTTTGACTATATGAGTGCACGCTATGATTACATCCTCAACGGCATCAAACTCCATCAGGCCACCAGTACCCTGACCCGTGAGGTGCTGGCCAAGGGCAATGCCTGGCTCAACCCCAACGACACAGTCCCACCGCCGGCTTACTAAATCATGTCCGGTAACAGCTTCGGTAAAAACTTCGTCGTCACGACCTTTGGCGAGAGTCATGGTCCGGCGCTCGGCGGCATCGTCGACGGTTGCCCGCCCGGTCTGGAGCTCTCGGTCGCCGACCTGCAGCACGATCTCGACCGGCGTAAGCCGGGGCAGTCACGTCACACCACCCAAAGACGCGAGTCCGATCGGGTGGAGATCCTCTCTGGCGTCTTCGAGGGCCGCACCACGGGCACGCCGATCGGGCTCCTGATCCACAACGAGGATCAGCGCTCGCACGACTATTCCGAGATTGCCGAACGCTATCGTCCGGGACATGCCGATTACAGCTACGAGCAGAAATATGGCGTGCGCGACTACCGCGGCGGCGGGCGCTCCTCGGCGCGCGAGACCGCGATCCGGGTCGCCGCCGGAGCCATCGCCAAGAAATATCTGGCCGAGCGCCTAGGCGTCCGGATTCGCGGTTATCTCTCGCAGCTCGGTCCGCTGCGTCCGCGTGGCTTCGACTGGGATCAGGTCGAGCAGAATCCCTTCTTCTGGCCCTGTGCCGAGACGGTGCCCGAGCTTGAGGCCTACATGGACGCGCTACGCAAATCGGGCGACTCGATCGGCGCGGCCGTGACCCTGGTCGCCTCAGGCGTACCGACCGGACTCGGCGAGCCGGTCTTCGACCGTCTGGATGCGGCGATCGCCCATGCGCTCATGGGCATCAACGCCGTCAAGGGCGTGGAGATCGGCGCCGGTTTTGCCTCTATCGAACAAAGGGGTACCGAACACCGCGATCTCATGACGCCCGAGGGCTTTCTCTCCAACAACGCCGGCGGCATCCTCGGCGGCATCTCCACGGGGCAAGACATCGTCGCCCGGATCGCACTCAAGCCGACTTCCAGTATCCGGCTGCCTGGGCAAAGCATCGACCGCCGTGGTGCCCCGGTCGAGGTCGTCACCAAGGGGCGGCATGATCCCTGTGTCGGCATCCGCGCCACGCCCATCGCCGAGGCCATGCTGGCGCTGGTGCTCATGGATCACTATCTGCGTCATCGCGGGCAAAACGCCGAGGTCGTACCTCCGCTGCCACCGATCCCGGCTGAACGGCGTCCTGGATCCTGATCCATTCTGACTCCGGGCGATCCCGCCCTGAGGGTGGGGCTGGGGTCTCAGCGCGAGCCGCCCATGCCGTACTGGCGCTTGTCGAGCTATTACCTGTTTTATTTCGCCTCGCTCGGGGCGCTCGTGCCCTATTGGGGACTCTATCTCCAGGACGCCGGGTTCGATCCACTCGCCATCGGGGGGCTGATGGCGATCCTCACCGGTACCAAGATCGTCGCCCCCTTCATCTGGGGCCATATCGTTGATCATAGAGGCCATCGCCTTCAGGTGGTCCGGCTTGGTTCGCTGCTGGCGGTGCTTGGCTTTGCAACCCTCTATGTTACGGATGGCTTCTGGGGCATGGCCCTGACCCTGTTGCTGTTCAGCTTCTTCTGGAACGCCTCGCTGCCGCAGATGGAGGCCCTGACCTTCAACCATCTGCGCGGGCGTTCGACCCAGTATGCCCGGGTGCGGATCTGGGGATCGGTGGGGTTCATTCTGGTGGTGGTGGCCCTGGGAGCGGCCCTGGAGCGGGGGACGCTCTCCCAAGTTCCGGTCTGGGTTCTGCTGTTGACGGTCGGGATCTGTGTGACGACCTTCCTGGTACCGGATAGCGCGCCCGAGCATGACGGGCTGTCCCCGGTATCCTTATGCGCGCGGCTGCGTCAGCCGAGCGTCCTGGCCTTTCTCGGTGCCTGTTTTCTGATGCAGGCGAGCCACGGTATCTACTATGCCTTCTATTCCATCCACCTGGAGTCAGCCGGTTATTTGAGTGTCGCCATCGGCCATCTGTGGGCGCTAGGCGTCATCGCCGAGGTGCTGATCTTTTTGGTCATGCATCGCCTACTGGAGCGCTTCGGCGCGCGGCGCGTCCTGCTCTGGAGTCTGGCGCTGGGCGGGGTACGCTGGATCCTGATCGGGTTCTGCGTTGATCGTCCGGCGGTGCTGTTTGCCGCGCAGTGGCTGCATGCGGCGACCTTCGGTACCTTTCATGTCTCAGCGATCCACCTGGTCCATCATGTCTTTCCTGGCCGTACCCAGGGGCGCGGCCAAGCACTCTACAACAGTGTCAGTTTCGGGGCCGGCGGGGCGGTCGGAAATCTGATCGGAGGGCTGCTGTGGACCGATGCAGGAGCGTCCTTCACCTTTGGAATGGCTGCCATCTTGGCGGTCTCGGGTTGGTTCGTTGCCTGGCGCTGGATGCGCGGTGAGCTGTATCGACATTGAGCCGTGGTCATCCGCTCCTCGGCAATGGCGGGCCGCATGTTATGATGAGGCGGATAGACATCCCTGCAAAGCGCCCGCCTCCATGCCAGCCTCAAACGCCCCCTATCCTGTCCTGCCGGGACGACGCTATCCGCCCGGCGCGACCGTCGAGGACGCGGGCGTCAACTTCTCCGTCTACAGCCGGCACGCCACCGGGGCCGAGCTGTTGCTCTATGAGTCGGCGACCAGTCCGGAGCCGTTTCAGATCATCCGGCTCGACCCGCGTACCAATCACACCTTTTTCTCTTGGCATGTACTGGTCCAGGGTCTACTGCCTGGCACCCATTACACCTGGCGCCTCGAGGGACCGAACGATCCGCACGGTCATGGTTGGCGCTTCGATCCGAACATCGAGCTGGTCGATCCCTGGGCGCGCGCCATCAATGTTGCCGGCTGGGACCGCTGGCGGCGC
Source organism: Thermochromatium tepidum ATCC 43061 (assembly GCF_009664085.1). Lineage (NCBI taxonomy): Bacteria > Pseudomonadati > Pseudomonadota > Gammaproteobacteria > Chromatiales > Chromatiaceae > Thermochromatium > Thermochromatium tepidum. The sequence continues at coordinate 198,426 of NZ_CP039268.1, forward strand.
CAGCACCGAGGTGTCCAGCCGCATGACTCACCGCGCGCCATCGTACTCGCCGAGGAATACGACTGGGAGGGCGATACCCCCCTCCATCTGCCGAGCGAGCAGATGATCATCTATGAGCTCCATGTCGGTGGCTTTACCCGCCATCCCAGCTCGGGTGTCCGGCATCCGGGCACCTTTCTCGGTCTGATCGAGAAGATCCCCTATCTCAAGGAACTCGGCATCACCCATGTCGAGCTCATGCCGGTCATGGCCTTCGATGAGCAGGACGTCCCCGAGGAGGTCTGGAAGGCGGGTCTACGCAATTTCTGGGGCTATAGCACTCTCGGGTTCTTCTCGCCGCATCCGGGCTTTTGCGTCACACCCGAACGAGGCACGCACCGCCGTGAGTTCCGCGACATGGTCAAGGCGCTGCACCGTGCCGGGATCGGGGTCATCCTGGATGTGGTCTTCAACCACACCTGTGAGGGCGGGGCGGGCGGTCCCATACTCAATTTCAAGGGCTTCGGCAATGAGACCTTCTACTGTCTGGATACCATCGACAAGGGGATCTATCTCGATTTCACCGGCTGCGGCAATACGGTCAACGCCAATCATCCGCTGGTGACCCACTTCATCCTCGATGCGCTCGAATACTGGGTGCGCGAGATGCACGTCGATGGCTTCCGCTTCGACCTGGCCAGCGCCCTGGCGCGCGACTCCGACGGACGCCCCCTGGCCAACCCGCCGGTGCTTTGGGGGATCGAGCTCTCCGATACCCTAGCAGAGACCGAGATCATCGCCGAGGCCTGGGACGCCGCCGGGCTTTATCAGGTCGGCAGCTTTCCCGGCTATCGCTGGATGGAATGGAACGGGCGTTATCGCGACAGCATCCGACGCTTCGTGCGCGGCGATCTTGGTCTAATCCCCGAGATCGCCACCCGGATCTCAGGGAGCAGCGATCTGTACGAGGCCAATCTGCGCCAGCCGATCAACAGCATCAACTTCGTGACCTGTCACGACGGCTTCACGCTCTGGGATCTGGTCTCCTACAATCGCAAGCACAATCTGGCCAATCACGAGGGCAACCGCGACGGCAGCGACAACAATCTGAGCTGGAACTGCGGTATCGAGGGCGAGACCCAGAACCTCGAGGTGTTGAACCTGCGCCGCCGTCAGGCCAAAAACTTCCTGACATTGTTGTTCTTGAGCCAAGGTATCCCGATGCTGCTCGCTGGCGACGAGGTGCTGCGCTCCCAGCAGGGTAACAACAACGCCTGGTGTCAGGACAACGAGATCGGCTGGTTCGATTGGTCGCTACTGGATCGCAACGCGGACATGTTGCGCTTCACGCGCGGCCTGATCGCATTGCGCAAGCGTCACCCCAATCTGCGTCATCGTCACTTTCTTGTTGGCCAGCCGCTGCCGGGCGGCACCCTGCCAGACGTGGCCTGGCATGGTCTGGAGCTCAATGCCCCACGCTGGGATGACCCCGAGAGCCAGATCCTGGCCTTCACCCTCGCCCCGACCTGCGCCGAGGAGGCGCCATTGCACGTCATGATCAATATGAGCGATCGCGCCCTGCGTTTCGCCCTGCCCGAGATCGCCCCGGCGCGCTGGTATCTGGCCTTGGATACGGCGCGCCCCGCGCCAAACGATGTGATGTCGCCCGCCGATCAGTCTCCGGTCAGCGAGATACGCCCCCTCGTGCGTGCCCGGAGTATCCTGGTGCTCGAGGGCTGGTCTGGGCCCGGTCGTTTTGATACGAGGCCAAGCGAGTGAGATGGCCGCTTGGTCGCTGGGAGACCCTATGGCGCAGACACAGATCTTTCACGCACTCGGGCTACACATGCATCAGCCGCCGGGCAACCTGCGCCTGCTGTTTGAGGCCAATCCCCAGGAGGCCGAGCAGATCCTGCGCTGCTATGAGCGCGCTGTGCGCTACGCCGAACGGTACGCGGACGTCGCGCGCCTGCATGTGAGTTTTTCGGGCGTGCTGCTGGAGCAGTTGCTCGACCCGGCCATCGTCGATCTCTATCGTCCTGTCCTCGATATCCCCGAGATGCTCGAACGCTACCGTGCGGCCGACAACATCGAGCTGCTTGGACTGGGTTATTATCACCCGATCTTCCCGCTGATCCCATGTCTTGACTGGGACGAACAGATCGAACGCGGGCGCGCCATCATCGGCGAGGTCTTCGGGCGCGTCCCGCGCGGCTTCTGGCCGCCCGAGCTGGCCTTTTCGATGGAGATGATCCCGGCCCTGGTCCGGGCCGGCTATGAGTACGTCATCGTCGATGGGGTGCATGTGCGTCCCGCGGATGGTGTCAACGACACCTTTCGGCCCTATGTCGCCTGCCATAACGGGGTCTGTATCACCATCGTGCCCTGCGATCGCGACCTCTCCAATGCCCAGAGACAGGGTCTCAATCCAGACTGGCTGCGCGATGAGCTGTCTTGGCGCGCCAAGGTCTCACCACGTCCGGACGAGGCGCGACTCGTCACGACCTGGTCCGATGGAGAGAATGGCGGCTGGTTTAGACAGACACACGAAGCGTCCGGCTTCTTCGGTTATTTCTTTGCGCCCTACATGGAACGGTGTCGCGACGGTGACGATCCGATCACGCCCGTATTGCTTGGCGACTATCTCGCGCAACAGCGTCCGACCGCGCGTGCCCAGGTGCAAAGGGGTTCCTGGAACGTCGGCATGGCCTGTCAAGACGATTTCTCGCCCTGGATCGGATCCGAACGCCAGCGTCGGGCCATTGACGAGGTCCATCGCTTGAGCGAGCGCTACTGGTCGCTGTGCCGGTCGCACCCGGATGCCCATCAGGTGGCCTCCGAGGCCCTCGCGCACGCCCGTCGACAGATCCTCGAGGCCGAGACGAGCTGCTTTCTGTCCTGGGGTGATGCCTGGATTCCACATCTCCAGGCCCGCATTCGACCCGCTGCCGCCGCGCTCGACGCCGCCGAGGCCGCCCTGCGCGCCCATTCATCCCTGTCTGGGGCGTGAGCGACCGCGATCATCCGATGCCCAGTGTCACGCCCGATCTGGTGCCGCCTGCCGCGCCACTTGTCCCCATCTTTCCGCTCGCCGGCCCGATCAGACCACTGACACTCTATCCGGGCGCGGACGATGAGGTCCGGGTGCACTGGCGGTTGCGGGCCGACGAGATCGTTGGTCATGGCGCCTGCTTCCCCCGGTCCGACGGTGCCCCACAGGCCGTTCTAAGGCTTGGACGTGTGAACGCCGGCAGTGGCTCCGAGCAAGTCCGCACGCAGACGCTGCATCTGTCCGGCTTGAGCGGGAGCGGCGAGGTCGCCTTCCAGGTTGGCAAGGGTCCCGGCCTGTTCGAGGCCGAGCTGGGTCTGGTCAATCCCGAGGGCGGCTGGCTGTTGCTGGCGCGTTCCAATAGGCTCCAGCAGGTGCCTGGGCTGGGGTTGGAGTCACTGCGGCCACCACCGCCCGGACTGGACTGGGACTGTGTCGCCGGGCTGGGGCCCGAAGGGCAGGGCGAACCTGGGGAGCGAGCCGGCGAATGCCATCGTCCGCCGGACGACTCAGGCGTGACGAGTGGCGCATCCCAGGCCGACCCCGAGCGGGCCGCGCCGCCGGTCACCACCCTCATGCATCCCATCCCGAGTCTGAACTATGCCGATCCCACACCCGCCACGATTGGACTCGTCATCACGGCCGAACTGCACCTCCAGGGCTGGAGCACACCCAACACCGTGATCGACCTCTTCGGCCATCGCTATCGCGTGGGGGCGGGTGGACGCTTTCAGTTGAGTGTCAGGGTCGACGACCCCGAGCTCATCCGGCGCGCCCTGGCCCAGCATCCGCCGCTCGAGTCGGATGATCCTCGATAACCCTCGTCCCGATCTACACCTTCGAAACAATGCACATTGCCATGGTCAGCGCCGAGTGTGCGCCCATCGCCAAGGCCGGCGGTCTCGGTGACTTCGTTCAGGGGCTGGCGCGCGAGCTGACGCGAATCGGCGAGCGCGTCGAGGTCATATTGCCGGCCTACGACGTCCTGCGATTCGACGGCCTGGATCGACCGCGTCCACTCGGCATCGAGCTCCAGGTTCCCTTCGCGGGCGAGGTGATCCAGTGCCGGGTGTTGGGTCTGAGTCTGGATGGGTATGAATGCCGGTTGATCGCACCTCGCTCGGGGCATGGTTTCTTCGAGCGTGGACGGATCTATGGTGAACCGGACGATGCCGAGCGCTTTGTCTTCTTCTCACGCGCCCTGGTCGAGTATGTCTCGCGCCCCGAGTCGCGGCCGGATGTGCTGCATTGCAACGATTGGCAAACGGGGCTGGTGCCTGTGCTGCTTGCCGAGCGCCGCGCAACGCTTGGGCGGATCCCGGTCTGCTACAGCCTGCACAACGTCGGCTATCAGGGCTGGGTCGAGGCCGGGCTGCTGGCGGCCGTCGGGCTGGATCCGGCGCGTCTGCTGACCCCCGAGCGGCTGGCCGATCCCAGCGATCCGCGCCGTGCCAACCTCATGAAGGGCGGCATTGCGGCGGCGGATGCCGTCAACACCGTCTCGCCGCGCCATGCCTGGGAGCTGCGCCACACCGAGCAGGGGATGGGACTACAATCCTGGCTCCAACGCTATGACTACAAGTTCGGCGGGATCCTCAACGGCATCGATGACGCGGTCTGGAACCCGCTGACCGATCCGCTCATCCCGGCGCACTTCGGTCCCGAGACCCTGCCGCACAAGGCGATCGATCGTCACGCCTTGCGTGGGCACCTCGGGTTGGAGGACGCCGCCGACCGTCCGATCGTCGCCATCGTCAGCCGGCTGGATCGGCAGAAGGGTGTCGAACTCATCGCGCACGGTATCCACTCTGCACTGAGTGCCGGCGCCCAGGTCGTGCTCCTCGGCCATGCGATCGAGCCGGCCATCGCCGAGCGCTTTGAGCGCCTCAAGTCGGCACTAGACCCCAACCCGCATGCCCACCTCGAACTGGGCTATGACGAGTCGCTGAGTCATCTGATCTATGCCGGGGCCGATATGATCCTCATCCCCAGTCTCTATGAGCCCTGCGGCCTGACCCAGCTGATCGCCATGCGCTACGGCACGGTGCCGATCGCGCGCCGGGTCGGGGGGCTGGCCGACACCCTCCAGGACGCCAACTATTCGGCCGCGCCCTTTGAGCAACGCAATGGGTATCTCTTCGACGAGCCGACCGGTGAAGCGCTGAATTCAGCCCTGGATCGAGCCATCGCGCTCTGGCGCGATCATCCAAGCTATTTCAGTCAGCTGCGCCTCAACGGCATGCGGGGGGATTATTCTTGGCGCCGACCGGCGCGGGAGTATCTCGCGCTCTATGCCTACGCGCGGGAGGCCCGGGTCCGCCGCGACTAAACTCGGGTTCTGCGCTAGGCCCCCTGACCCGCCCCTGGACGTATACTCTTGACAGGTACGGTCCTAAGATCCAGTCGTCGCATCCCCAGGCACCATGTCCAAGCCGCTCGCCTCCAGCCCACCCCGTCTCATGGGCATCCTCAATGTCACGCCGGACAGCTTTTCCGACGGCGGGCGTCACCTGGACCCGGACGCCGCCGTTGCCCATGGGCTCAGGATGCTGGATGAGGGGGCCGATATCCTCGACATCGGCGGCGAATCGACCCGTCCGGGTTCGGACCCGGTCCCGCCCGAGGAGCAGCAGCGGCGGGTCCTGGATGTGATTCGCCGCCTGCGTGAGCGACTCCCAGCCAGCGTTCCGCTCAGCATCGATACCACCTGGGCAAGCGTGGCGCGTGCCGCTCTAGCGTCTGGTGCCGATTGGATCAACGACACCTCTGCCGGTCTCGATGACCCCGACATGCTACCCCTGGCCGCCGAGCTCCAGGTGCCGATCGTGCTCATGCACAGACGCGGGGTGCCGCGGACCATGCAGGATGCACCTCAGTATCGTGACGTGGTCGCGGAGGTCCGCGATCACTTGGCGGCACGGGCCGAGGCCGCCTTGGCGGCTGGGGTGCGTCCCGAGGCGATCCTGCTTGATCCAGGCATTGGCTTCGGCAAGACGCTTGAGCACAATCTGGCCCTGATGGCAAACCTGGGGTCTTTAGTCGAGTTGGGGTTTCCGATCGTGCTCGGGGCCAGCCGCAAGCGCTTCCTCGGTGCGCTCTGCAAGGATGTCCCGCCTGAACAACGGCTGGCGGCCACCTGTGCGACCACGGCGCTCGGTGTGATGCAGGGGGTCTCTATCTTTCGTGTGCACGACGTGGCCGCCAACCGTCAGGCCGCCGATGTCGCCTGGGCCGTTTTACGCTTTTCGACAGCGGGCTGAACCTTGATGAAGCGAACCCACGCCATTCCAGCCAAGACCGAAAGATCTGTTGTGGCCCGCACGAAACCCTGGCGCTGCACGGCCCCGAGGTCGCGTTCGGTGAGTCATTGGTTCTTTCAACTCGTCGGCTCTGGACTCGGGCTCCCCGTCCAGGTGCTGACCCTGGGGCTGGTGGGCGCGGGCGTCTTCGTCGGTGTGACCTTGCCTGAGCTGCCGGATGTCCAGACACTGCGCAACGTCCAGCTCCAGGAGCCGCTGCGCGTCTATAGCGCCGATGGACGCCTGATCGGTGAGTTCGGCATCGAGCGGCGTCGTCCGGTGTCGATCCGACAGATCCCGCCCCTGGTCATCCAGGCCTTCCTGGCCACCGAGGACAGCCGCTTTTTCGAGCATGATGGCATCGACACCCAGGGTCTCGGACGCGCGCTCCTGAGCTATCTGGCCACAGGCGAAAAGGCCCAGGGTGGCAGCACCATCAGCATGCAGCTGACGCGCAACTTTTTTCTCTCGCCCCAAAAGACCTTCCAGCGCAAGCTCGCCGAGGTGTTGCTGACCCTGCATGTCGAGCAGGCCCTGACCAAGGAGGAGATCCTAGAGCTCTATCTGAACCAGATCTTCTTCGGACATCGCGCCTACGGTATCTCGGCGGCGGCGGCCTTTTACTACGGCAAGCCGCTCGACCGGCTCACGATCGCCGAGGCGGCCATGCTGGCCGGTATCCCCAAGGCACCCTCGACCAACAACCCACTCACCAATCCTGAGCGCGCGCTGGAACGGCGTAACTACATCCTCGGGCGCATGCTCGAACTCGGCTATATCGACGCAGCCCAGTATGCCGCCGCCGTCGCCGCGCCCAACACCGCCCAGGCCCACCGCCGCGGCCCGGAGATCGAGGCCGACTATGTCGCCGAGATGGCGCGCGCCGAGATCCTGCGCTTCTATGGCGAGGACGCCATCCATCGCGGCTATCGGGTCACGACCACGATCGAGTCACGCTTGCAGCTGGCAGCGCAAGAGGCGGTGCGCACGGCGCTCCATCAGTACGACCGCCGTCACGGCTATAGGGGTCCGGAGGCAACCCTAGAGATCGCCGGGCTACCCGAGTCCGAGCTAGACGCCCGGCTGGAGGCGTTCACGCGCGTTCCGGGTCTGACGTCCGGACTCGTCACCCAGGTCTCATCGTCCGGGGCCCAGGTCTACATCGGGCGCGGCGAACGGGTCGAACTCACGCGTCAAGCCCTGAGCTGGTCGCGCACTCAGCGCAACCTGACGCGCTGGCAGGGCCCGCAGAGGCGCGGTCCGGACGCGGTCGCGGTCGGCGATCTGGTGCGACTCAGACGTTCCCCCAAGGGCGATTGGCAGTTGACGCCGATCCCGTCCGTCTCCGGCGCCCTGGTCAGTCTCGATCCGCGCGACGGTGCGGTCCGGGCCCTGGTCGGCGGCTATGCCTTCAGCGACTCCAAGTTCAACCGCGCCGTCGATATGCGACGCCAGCCAGGCTCTAGCTTTAAACCCTTCGTCTATGCCGCCGCGCTCGAGCGCGGCTGGACCCCAGCCAGTCTGCTGCGCGACGAGGCCGTCAAGCTCACGGGCCATCAGCACTGGAATCCCAAGAACGCCGACCACCGCGAACTCGGCCCGATCTCGATGCGTAGGGCGCTCGCGCTCTCGCGCAATCTGGCCAGCATCAATCTATTGCAGAGCATCGGCCTAAAACAGGCTCAGGACTATATCCGCCGCTTCGGCTTTGACACCCAGGCGCTGCCGCTTGGACTCTCCATGGTGCTCGGCACCGGTGAGCTCTCGCCGGTCAAGCTCGCCGAGGGCTATGCCGTCTTCGCCAACGGCGGCTATCACGTCACGCCCTATTTCATCCAGCGCATCGAAGACGGCGACGGTCAGGTCGTCTTCGAGGCACGTCCAGCATGCGCCTGCGCCGATTGCTGGTACAAGACCGGGGAGACATCGGCCACCACCCGCGGACTGACCACCCAGGGGCAGGGTCTGGCCGAACGCGTCATCGATCCGCGCACCGCCTATCAGATGACCTCGCTCCTGCGCGAGGTCATCGAGCGCGGCACCGGCACCCGCGCCAAGCGACTCGAGCGACCCGACATCGTCGGCAAGACCGGCACCACCAACGACATCCGCGACTCCTGGTTTGCCGGCTATCAGGCCGAGTTTGTGACCGTTACCTGGATGGGCTTCGACGACTTCGGCAAGCTCGGTCGAGGCGAGGAGGGCGGTCGCGCCGCGATCGAGATGTGGATCGATTTCATGGAACAGGCGCTCGCGGGACGACCCGTCGCCAGACTCGATCCACCGTCTGGGCTGATCGAGGTGCGGGTTGATCCGGCTCAGGGTGTAGAGACGAACGCCAAGGACGGTGTCGTGGAACTGGTGCAGGAAGAGTATCGCGACACCCTGCAGGGGCCCAAACCTGTTAGGGTCGTGCGTCCGAACGCCGACGATGTACGCCCTGACAGGGGCGTGCCTCAGGGATCGGCGCCGCGCGTCATGGACGATCTTTTCTAAGGATGATTTCTACCGATTGCGGCGTTAGACTTTGTCCCTTTCTCCGTCATCAGCCCATGAGGTTTCACCGTGGTCGCCCCCGAGTCAGATTTTCACCGCATCAAGCGGTTACCGCCCTATGTCTTCAATATCGTCAATGAGTTGAAGGCCGAGGCCCGCGCCCGGGGTGAGGACATCATCGACTTCGGCATGGGTAACCCAGATCAAGGCACGCCTCAGCATATCGTCGACAAGCTCATCGAGACCGCGCGGCGCCCGGATACCCACCGCTATTCGATGTCGCGCGGTATCCCGCGTCTGCGTCGCGCCGTCTGCAACTGGTATCGCGACCGCTTCGATGTCCATCTCGACCCAGAGACCGAGGCGATCCTGACCATCGGCTCCAAGGAGGGTCTGGCCCATCTGGCGCTGGCCACCATGAGTGCGGGCGATACCGCGCTGGTGCCCAACCCGGCCTATCCGATCCATCCCTATGGGTTCATCATCGCCGGGGCCGATGTGCGTCATGTACGTCTGACGCCAGATGTCGATTTCTTCGAGGAGCTCCAGAAGGCGATCCAGGAGTCCTGGCCCAAGCCCAAGATGCTGGTGCTCAACTTCCCCGGCAATCCGACCACCCAATGCGTCGAGCTGGATTTCTTCCAGAAGGTCATCGACATCGCGACCGAACATGGCATCTGGGTCGTGCACGACTTAGCCTATGTCGATATCGCCTTCGACGGCTACAAGCCGCCCTCGATCCTCCAGATCCCTGGCGCCAAGGACATCGCGGTCGAGTTCTTCACCCTGTCGAAGAGCTACAACATGCCCGGCTGGCGCGTGGGCTTCATGTGCGGCAACAAGACCCTGGTCGCAGCCCTGGCGCGAATCAAGTCCTATCTCGACTATGGCACCTTCACCCCGATCCAGGTCGCGGCCATCGCGGCGCTGGAGGGGCCGCAGGACTGCGTGCGCGAGATCAGCGCCATGTACCAGAGCCGGCGCGATGTGCTGTGCGCAGGTCTAAACGCCGCCGGCTGGTCGGTCGAGCCGCCGAAGGCGACCATGTTCGTCTGGGCGCCGATCCCCGAACCCTATCGGGCGATGGGGTCGCTGGAGTTCTCCAAAAAGCTCTTGCGCGATGCCAAGGTCGCCGTTGCACCCGGCATCGGTTTTGGCGAATACGGCGACACCCATGTGCGCTTCGGCCTGATCGAGAACGAGCACCGCACGCGCCAGGCGATTCGCGGCATCAAGGAGATGTTCCGGCGCGATGCGCGGGCTGGGGCCTAAGACGCCTCCTGGAATCGACACAGCTGTGAGGTAAACGCATGGAACCGGTGAAGATCGGTCTACTGGGCCTGGGGACCGTCGGCGGCGGCACGGTGACGGTGCTGACACGCAATGCGCGCGAGATCGCCCGCCGCGCCGGTCGCGGGATCGAGATTGCGCGCGCCGCGGCGCGCGAATACCGTCCGGAACGGATCCAGGGTCTCGATCAGATCGGTCAGATCGGCGATGACCCCTTCGCCGTGGTCGAGGATCCCAGCATCCAGATCATCGTCGAGCTGATCGGCGGCTACTCGCCGGCGCTCGAACTGGTGTTGCGGGCCATCGACACCGGCAAGCATGTCGTCACCGCCAACAAGGCCCTGATCGCCAAGCACGGCAACGAGATCTTTGCCGCTGCGCGCGACCGGGGGGTCATGGTCGGGTTCGAGGCGGCGGTCGCGGGCGGTATCCCCATCATCAAGGCCCTGCGCGAGGGCCTGGCCGCCAATCACATCGAATGGATCGCTGGAATCATCAACGGTACCGGCAACTTCATCCTCACCGAGATGCGGGACAAGGGGCGTGCCTTCGCCGACGCGCTCGCCGAGGCCCAGGCGCTCGGCTACGCCGAGGCCGATCCGACCTTCGACATCGAGGGCATCGATGCCGCCCACAAGCTCACCATCCTGGGTTCGCTCGCCTTCGGCATCCCGCTCCAGTTCGAGCGCTGCTTCACCGAGGGCATCTCGCGCATCGAGGCCCAGGATGTGGCCAATGCCGCCGAACTGGGGTATCGCATCAAACATCTGGGCATCGCGCGCCGCTCGCCCGGAGGGATCGAGCTGCGCGTCCATCCGACCCTGATCCCGGAGCGGCGGCTGCTGGCCAATGTCGATGGGGTGATGAACGCGGTGCTGATCAAGGGCGATGCGGTCGGGCCGACCCTCTACTATGGGGCCGGGGCCGGGGCGCTGCCGACGGCCTCGTCCGTGGTGGCGGACCTGGTCGATGTGACGCGCGCCCTGACCACCGACCCCACCAATCGGGTGCCACATCTGGCCTTCCAGCCCGATGAACTGGCCGATACCCCGGTGTTGACGATGGACGCGATCCAGACCTCCTACTATCTGCGCCTCACCGCGCTCGACCGGCCCGGGGTCATGGCGCGCATCGCCAGTATCCTGGGCGAGGAGGGCATCAGCATCGAGGCCATCAAGCAGAAGGCGCCCGCCGCGGGCGAGACCCAGGTGACCCTGGTCATGCTCACCCACCGTGTGATCGAGGGTCAGATGAACCGAGCCATTGCCCGGATCGAGGCCCTGGACTCGGTCCAGGGTGCCGTGGTGCGCATCCGCATGGAATCGCTATCCGGATGAGGTTCAGATAAAAAGTAGCGCCAGGATGACCCCGCCGAGCAGGAGGCGATAGAGCACGAAGGGCAACATGCTGACGCGCTCGATGAAGCTCAGGAAGAAGCGGATGGTGAGATAGGCGACCAGATAGGCCATCATGGCGCCAAGCACCAGTCCGCTCCAGTCGACCGGCTCGGCGGTCTGAACCAGCTCCAGCGTCTCCAGCCCGCCGGCCATGAGGATAGTCGGAATGGCCAGCAAAAACGAAAAGCGCGAGGCGGCCTGGCGCGTGAGTCCGAGCAGGAGCCCCGCCGTGATGGTGATCCCTGAGCGCGAGGTGCCGGGGATGATGGCGACGGTCTGCGCGAGACCGATGATGAGTGCGTCGCCCCAGTCAAGCCGGTATTCAGTGCGCTCACGCCGTCCGTGCCAGTCCGCCCACCATAGCAGCAGGCCGAAGCCGATGGTCGTGCCCGCGATCACCAGCGCGATGCGCTGATCGTCCTCACGCAGCCACTCCAGCACGGATTTGAGCGGCAGCCCCAGTACCACCACCGGAAGCGTGGCCAAGACGATCATCCAACCGAGTCGTGCGTCCCGATCGTCGAAGCGGCGCGTGCGCAGCGAGTCCAGCACTGCAACCAGCATTCGCGCGATCTCGCGCCTAAAATAGACGACCACGGCGGCGAGCGTGCCCAGATGCACGGCCACGTCGAAGGCCAAACTCTGAAGCTCATAGCCGAACAAGAGCGGTGTGAGCACCAGATGGCCCGAGCTAGAGATGGGTAGGAATTCGGTGAGTCCCTGGACAAAGGCAAGGACGAGGATCTGGATGGTTTCCACGTTGAGCGGCTCCTAGAGACGGGGCGCAGAGTATAGCCGCAAGCCTAGACCGACGCGATTCCTCACTGGACTCGAAAGGCTCGTCCGTCATGACCGGCTGTTATACTGTACAGACTGAACCATCCATCCTCGACCAGATTCGATGCCGAGCACAACGCCTGACTTGCCCGTGATCGACCTGGAGTCTGTCAGCTTCTCCTATGGCGACAACCTGGTGCTCGAACGAATCGATCTGCGCATCATCGCGGGCGAGTTCGTGGGACTGGTCGGCCCCAATGCCGGTGGCAAGAGCACACTGCTCAAGCTGATCCTGGGTCTGCTCGAACCTCAGTCCGGGCGTATCCGCGTGCTCGGTCGCCCACCGCGCGCGGCCGCGCGCGCCATCGGTTATGTGCCCCAGTTTCCGAGTTTTCCGCGCGACTTCCCGATCTGCGTCGAGGAGGTCGTGGCCATGGGGCGGATCGGACTCGGGTCGCGCTGGTCGCTCGGCTGGTCGAGCCGTGCCGACCGCGCGGCGGCTCGAAAGGCGCTCGCCGAGGTCGAGGCGGCAGACCTGGTGCGACGTCCGATCGGTCGGCTCTCGGGCGGGCAGTTGCAGCGGGTGCTGTTGGCGCGCGCCCTGGTCGGCGAACCCCGTATCCTCATCCTCGATGAGCCCACGGCCAACATCGATCAGCGCGCTGAGAGTGATATCTTCGATCTGCTCGCCGAGCTCAATCGGCGTCTGACCATCCTGCTGGTCTCGCACGACATCGCCTTTATCTCCGAGTACGTCAGCCGCGTGGCCTGTCTCAACCGGACACTGACCTGTCATGGCACCAGCGCGGTCAGCGCTGACACCATCCGGCATCTCTATGGCGACCATGTCCGCCGGGTCGAGCACCAGCATGGCTGAATTCCTCACGGCACTCGCAACCTATGGATTCCTGCAGAGCGCACTGATCGCGGGGCTTCTGGCTAGCGTCGGCTGTGGTGTGATAGGTCCATTCGTGGTCGTCAAGCGCATCGCCTTCATGGCTGGCGGCATCGCGCATTCAGTGCTCGGCGGTATGGGCGCGGCGCTCTATTTTGGGGTCGACCCCTTTCTCGGCGCGCTGATCGCGGCCATCTTCTCGGCGCTGCTGATCGGGGCGGTGCGTCTGAGCTGGAAGACCCAGGAAGATACGCTCATCAGCGCGCTCTGGGCCATCGGCATGGCGGTCGGCGTACTCTTCATCGCCAAGACACCCGGGTATTCCTCGGACCTGATGAGCTTTCTGTTCGGCAACATCCTACTGGTACCGACGCGCGAACTCTGGTGGATGGCGGGGTTGGATCTGGCGCTGGTGGTCACGGTCGTGCTCTTCTATCGTCAGTTCTTGGCCGTTACCTTCGACGAGGAATTCGCGCGTCTGCGCGGCGTGCCTGTGGCCTTGTTCTATCTGCTGCTGCTGTGTCTGGTGGCCGTGACCGTGGTGCTGCTGATCCAGGTGGTGGGATTGATCCTGGTCATCGCGCTGCTGACACTGCCAGCGGCCATCGCGGCGCATTATGTCCATTCGCTGGGGGCCATGGTGCTGATCGCCACTGCGCTTGGGGCATTCTTCACCACCCTGGGGCTGGCGCTGTCCTTTAGGCCAGACCTGCCGGCAGGGCCAACCATGGTCTTGCTTGCGGCAGGTGTCTATGTGCTGTCGGCGCTGCTCAGCCGTCAACTATCCATTCGACGTGCCCGGCGTCAGGCCGCGGCCAAAGCTTGATGCGCGTCATGCCGACGACGGGTAATGCCTTGGAACAGGTGCTAAAGCAGGCCGAGGCGCTCTGCCGGCAGCGCGGTGTCAGACTCACACCGCAACGACGGCGGGTGCTGGCGATCCTGTGCGCGGCCGAGCGTCCACTCGGCGCCTATGAGATCTTGGAATCCATGCGCGAGGGCGCGCGCGCCTTGGCCCCGCCGACCGTTTATCGGGCGCTGGATTTTCTGCTCGAACAGGGGCTGGCGCACAAGATCGAGAGTCTGCATGCCTTCGTCGGCTGCACCCATCCCGAGCATCCACATGCCAGCCAGTTCCTCATCTGCACCGAGTGCGGGCGGGTGACCGAGCTGGAAGATGCCACCATCGCTCAGAGCCTGATGCTGGCCGCCGGCGAGACCGGGTTTCGACCGAGCCGTCCGGTGGTCGAGTTGATCGGCACCTGTGCCGATTGTGTGCTCAAGCATCCCTGATCCTCGACTATGCCGGATTGGACCCTATCACTGGTCGTGCTGCTCCTGGGTCTGATCGGGCTCGTTCTGGTGAGTATCGGCGTGCATCGCACGATTGGGGCCATGGTGCATTGGCTCGATCCCGTGGATCCGAGCCGATTCGCACCCTGGCTGGCGCTGGTCACCCTACTTCCGGCGCTGGCGGTAACCTTGCAGGTGGTTGGGTCAGGCGCGGACGCTCTGGTGCTTGGTGCGATCATCGGCGTCCATGTTCTTGGTGTTTTGTTGGCGATCGGGTCTCGTTCGACGCCACATTTGCCATCTCGTCGGCCTTTCGCCCCCCCAGCCCTGCTCCCGCCACGGGGGCGGAGCTGGGCCGAGCCTGTTCATCATCCCTGGTCGCGGGCCTGGAGTCTGGTCGGGGCGGCGGGGCTCGTCTGGGGGCTGGTGCTCAATGGCGATCTCGGGCGAGGCGAGGGCGCCCTGCTGGTTCTGCTGTGTCTGCTCTATCTGACCTGGATGGGTTGGACAGCACGACCCTCAGCCTCGTCGGGGGACGACACTCAAACCCAGGCCCCACCTGCCGGTGCCGGACACCAGACACGACCGGCGCGCGGCTGGTGGCGGCTCTGGGGACTGAGTGCGCATCTCTGTGTAGGGCTGACGCTGCTGGCCATGGGTGCGCGGGTGCTGGCGATGGGGGCGCTCGATCTGGCGCTGGTGCTGGGCCTCGACCACTGGATGCTTGGACTGACGCTTTTGGCACCGGCGAGCGTCATCGCCTCCTGGCTGCCGATCCTGCTTACCAGGTGGTGGCCGAGTGACGGGGCATCGGGATGGACAGTGCCGAGCCTCGCGTTCGACTTTAACCTCGTCAATCTGCTCGGTCTCGTCGGACTGACGGCGCTGACGGCGCCAGACGGACTCCAGTTCAGGCGCGAGACCCTGTGGGCATCCTGGCCGCTGGTGATCCTGACATCGCTTTTGGCGGCCGTCGCGCTCATCCGTGCTGAATCGGCGAGATCCAATGCGATGGGCTCGACCACAGGGGCGTCGTGTAACGCCTCGGTTGACAGAGGCCAAATTGACGATTACGATGCCAGATCTTCGGCTCCGGTTGGTCTTGAGACACCCGGAGATGCATCCGAAGCCGGGGTATAGCGCAGTCTGGTAGCGCGCCTGCTTTGGGAGCAGGATGTCGGGGGTTCGAATCCCTCTACCCCGACCACATGCCTTCCAAGGCGACTAGATCGCCCAAAATGCGTGATCCGAGCTACGCCCAACAAGCGCTCGTAGCTCAGCTGGATAGAGCAACGGCCTTCTAAGCCGTGGGTCGCAGGTTCGAGTCCTGCCGGGCGCGCCACCACGCGAATTCAGGGATGCCAAAACGGCATCGAATGCGATATAATTCCGCTTGGATGCGCCAAGCTGTTTCAATGGTGGACGTAGCTCAGCTGGTAGAGCGCAGGATTGTGGATCCTGTGGTCGTGGGTTCGATCCCCATCGTCCACCCCAAACAAATATAGTTCAAAGGGCTGTTAGCTCAGCTGGTAGAGCAGTGGACTCTTAATCCATCGGTCCGGGGTTCGAATCCCTGACAGCCCACCAAATCTATGCCCCAATAAAAAAAGCGGTTACATGACTGTAACCGCTTTTTTTATTGGGGCGCCCGGTAGGCGCACCCACTTGCTGCCACAAGCGCCTGCGCGCTGGGGTCGATGTCGGGGGCGATAGCGATCCGCTCGGGCGCCTAGGCCGCCTGCCCCTTGGCGCAACGACCCGCGCCCCTCAGTCTTCACGCTTATAGGTGAGATGGGTGATCTGTTCCGAGATCAGCCCGAATCGTCATGGATTGTCGTTGTGGCGACTGGAGGTCTCGAACCCGGCCTGGTCCTTACGCACCTCGTCGGCGAGCTCGTCGAGGACCGCGTCTGTCATGATGCGATCGCGTTTGAGCGGGCGGCGGCGTTCGATGGCGGCCAAGGCGTCGGAGTAGCGATGCTCTTTGAGCAACAGATGGAGCTGCATCTGCAGGATGGGTAATGTCGTGGGCGAGAGTGACTCGGCCTTCGCCAGATGGGCATAGGCGGCCTCGAGATCGCCGATCTCCTTGGCGAAATAGGCCGCATGAAACAGGGTATGGACGTGATAGAGCCAGGTTGTATAGTGAGGATTGTCGAGCAACCTCAGGGTCAACCGATAGACATCCTCGGGCGTGATCGGGGGGCAGGCATTGACTGCGGCCAGCTTTTGGAGCGAATCCAGGTTATAAAACAACTGGAACAATGCCTGGGCGGTAGTGGCCGACTGCATGAGATCGTCCAGGCGTTGGCGGATGTCGTCCTCGCCGGTATGGCCACAGGCATAGAGCAGGATCTGCAGCTTGGCATCGGTACAGTCAGAGCAGGCGTGGGCCGCCCTGTCGATACGCGGTAACGCCGAGCTGATGTCGTCGCCGAAGCCGGCGTGATATATCTCGGCGAGATAGGCAACTGCGCGCTGCGAATTGGGATGTCGTTTTACCCAACTTTCGGCAGCGACCAGGGGCTGGCCCCAGATGGAGGTGGTTCCGTAGAGGATGAGGGCCATCAAGAGGGTATAAACACCAAAGAGCGCCGGCCCGAGACGGGCATAGCGTCCAGGGGCCTGCCAGGCCAGGGCCGACAGGGCCAGGCACAAGCCATAGACGGCCAGATAATTGCGATGCTCGAACATCAGTTCGAGCAGGATGACGGTCGATTCGAGCAGGTGGCCAGTGAAGAACCAGGTCAAGGCAAAGAGCGGCCAGGGGGTGCGCCGGCGGATCAGGACGGCGATCAGGGTCAGGGCCAAAAAGCCGAGAGCAGAGAGGGTCGGAGCCCACCAGCCCCGGATGACGGTCAGGTCGTCATAAAAGGGGCTGAAGGCGGTCGGCTGGGGGAAAAACGCCAGATACAGATACTGCCACAGCAGGACCACCTCGGTCTGCAAGCGCTCGAACACCGACCAACCGCGGAGTGGATCGACGCTGGACCAGTCCTGATTCAAGGTCAAGAGATAGACCAGCAACGCCGCCAGTCCGAGTGAGAGCGTGCCGCGTCTGAGGCGACGGAGGGGGCTGGGTGCGCTCAGGTTCGGCAGCAATACCGCATCGATCACCAGGGCATAGACCGGAAACAGGGCGCCGTTTTCCTTGGCGAGGATGGCAAGCAGGGTCCCGATCCCCAGTCCCAGACCCTGAATCAAGAGGGCCTGCTTCGGGCGTTGCGATTGAATGAAATAGCCATACACGAACACCGTCAAGCCGATCAATCCAAACAGGGTCGCAAGGCTGGTTTGGCGCTGGATGAGGATCAGCGTGGTGGAGGCAAGCAACGGCATGAACGACCACAACGCCGCGGCCCCGAGCGCGATCCAGTCGCTCCTCGCCTCATCCTGGCCGCGCAGCCGCAAGAGCATCGCGCCTAACACATAGAGCAGCACCCCGTTGGCCAGGTGAATGAGGATATTGACGAAACGGGCGTCAGAGGCCGCGTCCATGCGGGGCTGATTGGCATGGATCAGGAAGCTCAGTTGGGCAAGCGGACGCCCGAGCGGCCCCGCACCGCCCTCGGTCACGAAGCGCCAGGCCTCTTCCAGGGTATCGAGCGTCTCCAGGGCCGAGAGGTTAGGGAGATCGTCGTAAAAGACCCAGGCATTCAGACCCTGGAGATAGATGAAACAGGTGGCGCTAAGGAGCAGGATCAAGCCCAGACCGACCGAGACGCGATGTCGGGTGTCTTTGGCAAGGGGCAGGGATCTCATCATGGACTCAATCATGGCTGGAGCGCATTGGCGCCTGTCGATCAGACAATACCATAAAGCCTCCAAGTCAGTGCGCCCTGCCGGGCGCACGTAAAAAGCGCTTCCAGTCATGTAACCGCCCTCCTGCTGCCACAAGCGCCTGCGCGCTGGGGTCGATGTCGGGGGCGATAGCGATCCGCTCGGGCGCCTAGGTCGCCTGCCCCTGGGCGCAACGACCCGCGCCCCTCAGTCTTCGCGCTTATAGGTGAGATGGGTGATCTGTTCCGAGATCAGCCCGATCAGAAAGACGATGACTGAAGCCGACAACAGCAGGGCGCTCATGTTGGTAAAACGCCCTTCGATCGCGAAGGTGTAGCCGTACCAGCCCATGCCGAGCAAGAAAAAAGCGAATGCCACCGGCAGAAAGAGCTTCAAGGGCGAATAGAGGGTGGCGATCTTAAAGATGATCAACAAAAACCGCACGCCGTCGCGAAGCGGGCGGAGATGGCTTTTGCCAATGCGCGGGCGGGCGGTGATGGGTACATAGGCCACCGGATAGGCGCTGCGAAAGAAGGCCATGGTGATGGTGGTCGGATAGGAAAAACCGTTGGGGAGCAGATAGAGAAACTCGCGAAACTTGGCTGCCTGCACGGCACGAAACCCTGAGGTGAGGTCAGAGATCCGATGACCGGTCATGAGGCTGGCGATGCGGTTGTAAACCCCATTGGCGAGGCCGCGACCGAGGTTGGCTTGTGAGCCGCGACCGCGTGCACCGACCACCATGTCGTAGCCCTCGTCGAGCTTGGCCAGGAGCCGCGGGATATCCGCCGGATCGTGCTGACCGTCGGCGTCCATGAACACCAGGATGTCTCCTGTGGCCGCGCGTGCCCCGCTCTTGATCGCCGCGCCATTGCCCATGCCGTAGGGATGGCGGATGACGCGGGCGCCGGCCTCTTCGGCGACGGCGGCAGTGGCGTCGGTTGAGCCATCGTCGACCAGGATGAGCTCGGCCTCGGGTATGACCTCCCGGAGGCGTGGCAGCAGTTGCTGGAGCGAGCGGGCCTCATTCCGGGCAGGGAGGATGATGGAGAGCGTCATCGTCATGGATTGTCGTTGTGGCGACTGGAGGTCTCGAACCCGGCCTGGTCCTTACGCACCTCGTCGGCGAGCTCGTCGAGGACCGCGTCTGTCATGATGCGATCGCGTTTGAGCGGGCGGCGGCGTTCGATGGCGGCCAAGGCGTCGGAGTAGCGATGCTCTTTGAGCAACAGATGGAGCTGCATCTGCAGGATGGGTAATGTCGTGGGCGAGAGTGACTCGGCCTTCGCCAGATGGGCATAGGCGGCCTCGAGATCGCCGATCTCCTTGGCGAAATAGGCCGCATGAAACAGGGTATGGACGTGATAGAGCCAGGTTGTATAGTGAGGATTGTCGAGCAACCTCAGGGTCAACCGATAGACATCCTCGGGCGTGATCGGGGGGCAGGCATTGACTGCGGCCAGCTTTTGGAGCGAATCCAGGTTATAAAACAACTGGAACAATGCCTGGGCGGTAGTGGCCGACTGCATGAGATCGTCCAGGCGTTGGCGGATGTCGTCCTCGCCGGTATGGCCACAGGCATAGAGCAGGATCTGCAGCTTGGCATCGGTACAGTCAGAGCAGGCGTGGGCCGCCCTGTCGATACGCGGTAACGCCGAGCTGATGTCGTCGCCGAAGCCGGCGTGATATATCTCGGCGAGATAGGCAACTGCGCGCTGCGAATTGGGATGTCGTTTTACCCAACTTTCGGCAGCGACCAGGGGCTGGCCCCAGATGGAGGTGGTTCCGTAGAGGATGAGGGCCATCAAGAGGGTATAAACACCAAAGAGCGCCGGCCCGAGACGGGCATAGCGTCCAGGGGCCTGCCAGGCCAGGGCCGACAGGGCCAGGCACAAGCCATAGACGGCCAGATAATTGCGATGCTCGAACATCAGTTCGAGCAGGATGACGGTCGATTCGAGCAGGTGGCCAGTGAAGAACCAGGTCAAGGCAAAGAGCGGCCAGGGGGTGCGCCGGCGGATCAGGACGGCGATCAGGGTCAGGGCCAAAAAGCCGAGAGCAGAGAGGGTCGGAGCCCACCAGCCCCGGATGACGGTCAGGTCGTCATAAAAGGGGCTGAAGGCGGTCGGCTGGGGGAAAAACGCCAGATACAGATACTGCCACAGCAGGACCACCTCGGTCTGCAAGCGCTCGAACACCGACCAACCGCGGAGTGGATCGACGCTGGACCAGTCCTGATTCAAGGTCAAGAGATAGACCAGCAACGCCGCCAGTCCGAGTGAGAGCGTGCCGCGTCTGAGGCGACGGAGGGGGCTGGGTGCGCTCAGGTTCGGCAGCAATACCGCATCGATCACCAGGGCATAGACCGGAAACAGGGCGCCGTTTTCCTTGGCGAGGATGGCAAGCAGGGTCCCGATCCCCAGTCCCAGACCCTGAATCAAGAGGGCCTGCTTCGGGCGTTGCGATTGAATGAAATAGCCATACACGAACACCGTCAAGCCGATCAATCCAAACAGGGTCGCAAGGCTGGTTTGGCGCTGGATGAGGATCAGCGTGGTGGAGGCAAGCAACGGCATGAACGACCACAACGCCGCGGCCCCGAGCGCGATCCAGTCGCTCCTCGCCTCATCCTGGCCGCGCAGCCGCAAGAGCATCGCGCCTAACACATAGAGCAGCACCCCGTTGGCCAGGTGAATGAGGATATTGACGAAACGGGCGTCAGAGGCCGCGTCCATGCGGGGCTGATTGGCATGGATCAGGAAGCTCAGTTGGGCAAGCGGACGCCCGAGCGGCCCCGCACCGCCCTCGGTCACGAAGCGCCAGGCCTCTTCCAGGGTATCGAGCGTCTCCAGGGCCGAGAGGTTACGACGATCGTCGTAAAAGGTCGAGGCATTCAGACCCTGGAGATAGATGAAACAGGTGGCGCTAAGGAGCAGGATCAAGCCCAGACCGACCGAGACGCGATGTCGGGTGTCTTTGGCAAGGGGCAGAGATCTCATCATGACTGGAAGAGCGGCCAAAAAAAAGCCCCGGACACCCAGGGCTTTGTGAGACGGAAAATAAAACCATTCAACCGCAGCGCTTAAGGATCAGCTCTTGCACGAGCCCGGCATCAGACGGTTGGGGTTGCCAGTGCATCTCCAGGTCTTGATCGTACCCGAACCGACAGTCCCTCTCAGGGTGACACGAACGGCCTCGCCAATCTTTGTCCCGGTCGCAACGATCGTCACTGTAGTACCACTCCCACTGACAGTCAAACCTGAGACATACTGGGTCGGCACAAAGCCTGAGGCGCAGCTACTAACCTGGCTAACAGTGCCACCGCCGCCGATGATCTCGGTGGCGCAGGTCCGGGCCGAGCTTGCGGCGAGTACAACCTCAGAGACCTTCGCCTTCTTGGTGTAGTCCTGATAGGCGGGCAACGCGATCGCCGCCAGAACGCCGATGATCGCGACCACGATCATGAGCTCGATCAGGGTAAAGCCTTGCTGGTATCGTTTCATGACAGACTCCGCAATGGAAATGGAAGATATCCGGGCGAGGAACCGGTCAGACAGGCTCGCCTGACCCAGGCCCCTCACCCCAAGGCCAAAGCAAAAGGCGCGCCAACCCTGGCCAAGCCGTCAAACCCTTGGGGCTTCAAGTCATTGCGCGACCAGCCAGCTTGGCCCAGGACACCCGACCGGAATGACGCCGGTCTGTCTGTCGCATCCGACCGTGACAGGGGTCGCCCCTGTCACACCCCACTGTGACAGACGGAGGCTGCCACACCCGGCGCGCTGTAAAAACTCTATCCGCCCCAACCTCAGGGTCCAGATCGAGCATGTACTATATCAGCCTCAATACCGCTGCCGCCCTCACGGGTCTCACCAAACGCACCCTCTGGCGCTACATCGACAGCGGACGCCTCAGTGCCCTCAGCCCGAGCCAACCCGGCGCCAAGACCCAAATCCCCCTCCAGGACGTCCTCGATCTCTCCGGACTCGCCATCGCCCCCGAACACTACCCAACCCTCGTCGATGCCGACCGCGGTGACCCCATCGCCCAATGCGACCTCGGCATCCTGTTGCTCAGCGCCCAACGACCCACCGACGCCATCCCCTGGTTCCAGCGCTCCGCCAACGCCTTCTATCCCGACGCCATGTGCCGGCTCGGACGCGCCTACCTCGCCGGCGAGGGTGTCGAGTACAACCCGGAGCTCGGCCTGCGCTGGATCAAGGGCGCCGCCCGCAAGGGCCACCCGCTCGCCCAGTCCCTGTACGCCTTTCTGCGCGGCCCGACCGGCCAGGAGCTCCTGTGCGCCCAGGGTCCGAGCGCACTGACCGCACTGAATCAGGCGCTCGACGACATCGAGCGTCAAACCTTGCTGAATGCCTTGAACGCCTTCGAGTCGATGAAGGCGCCGCCGGGCGCCTAGGGTCACCATGCGTCGGCTTGCCAAGTTTTCGCTGGCCTTGGTCATCCTCATCGCTGTGGCCCTGGGGGCCAGGCTGTGGCTGGCCGCCTGGATCCAGGCCACGCCCCTGCCCGAGCTGGAGGTGGCAACCTCGCCCCAGATCCTCGACCGCGAGGGTCGACTGTTGCGCGCCTTCCCCGTGGCCGACGGGCGCTGGCGTCTGCCGGTTGCGCTCGACGCGGTCGATCCAGGCTATCTGGAGCGGCTCCTGGCCATCGAGGATCGGCGCTTTCGCGACCATGCCGGGGTTGACCCCTGGGCTCTAGCACGCGCCGCCTGGCAATGGCTCAGACACGGGCGCATCGTCTCCGGTGGCTCGACCATCAGCATGCAGTTGGCGCGTCTGCTCGACGGGCGCTCGACCCAGGATCTCGCCGGAAAGCTACATCAGATGCGTCTGGCCCTGGCCCTAGAACGACGGCTCGACAAGGAGGCCATCCTCACGGCCTATCTCAATCTGACGCCCCAGGGGGGCAACCTTGAGGGGGTACGCGCCGGGGCGCTGGCCTGGTTTGGGCATGAACCGCGCCGACTGACGGCAGCAGAATCGGCGTTCCTGATCGCGCTGCCCCAGGCGCCCGAGACGCGCCGTCCCGATCGCGATCCCCAGGCCCTGCAACGCGCACGCGATGCCATCCTGCGGCGTCTCCAGTCCGCCGGCTTG
The DNA here is from genome assembly GCF_009664085.1 of Thermochromatium tepidum ATCC 43061. NCBI lineage: Bacteria > Pseudomonadati > Pseudomonadota > Gammaproteobacteria > Chromatiales > Chromatiaceae > Thermochromatium > Thermochromatium tepidum. Next base: position 221,801 of record NZ_CP039268.1, read on the forward strand.
ATCGATGCCGTTGAACTGGCCGGTGCGCTGCGCGAGCCGATACCAAGCACACGCCGCCCCTTGCCCATGCACGCCGCCCATCTGGCTTGGCGTATCCAGCGCGCCCATCCCGAACGCCATGTCCAGCGCCTGACCCTCGACGCCCGCTTGCAGGAACGCCTGGAAACCCTGGCTGCCGAGCGCGCCCGCGCCCTGGGGGATCGGGTCTCGCTCGCCATCCTGGTCGCCGAGCATACCACGGGCGAGGTCTGGGCCTCGGTCGGCTCACCCGATCCGCTCGACGAGACACGCCGGGGCCATATCGACATGACCCGCGCCATCCGCTCGCCTGGATCGACGCTCAAGCCATTGATCTATGGTCTGGCCTTTGAGGATGGCATCGCCCATCCCGAGAGCCTGATCGAGGATCGACCGACCGGCTTCGACGGCTATGTCCCGACCAACTTCGACCGCGCGTTCCAGGGCACGGTCTCGGTGCGCCAGGCCCTCCAGGCCTCACTGAACATCCCCGCCGTCCGGCTGCTGGAGGCCGTGGGGCCGGCCCGTCTGATGGCCCGTCTGCGCCGCGCTGGGATCGAGCCGGCCTTGCCCGAACTCTCGGCACCTGGTCTTGCGATTGGCCTGGGCGGGGTCGGGGTGACGCTCACCGATCTGGTCCGGCTCTATGCCGCGATCGCGCGTGGCGGCGCGCCGGTTGTGCTGCGCGAGTCGCTGGAGCATGACGCTGCGGGCGGCGCCTCGGTGTGGCGTCCGGTGCTGGACGAACGCGCTGCCTGGCTGGTCGGGTCCATCCTCGCCGGGGTGCCGGCGCCGGATCGCGCCACGTCCGACCGGATCGCCTTCAAGACCGGTACCTCCTACGGCTATCGCGACGCCTGGGCCATCGGCTTCGACGGACGCTGGGTGGTGGGCGTCTGGACCGGGCGGGCGGATGGTGCGCCCGTGCCGGGTCTGGCTGGGATCGAGGCCGCCGCGCCCGTGCTCATCGACGTCTTCGCCCAGCTCGGCCCGCGCACGCCGCTACCGCCACCGCCGCCTGGTGTGCGCCCCATGAACCACGCCCAACTGCCCGAGATCCTGCGGCACGTCCCGGCGGCCAGCCGCGCGAGCCCCTCGGCGGCGGCGCTGGAGATCGCCTATCCGCCGCCGGGGGCACGGATCGATCTGGGGTTTGGTGCCTCCTCGCTTGGGGCCCTGGTGCTCAGGGTCCGGGGTGGTACACCGCCCTTTACTTGGTTTGCCGACGGCGCACCCATTGCACGCGAACCCTTTTCTCGGGAAACGCGCTGGACGCCGCCGGGATCGGGCTATGTGACACTGGTCGTCGTCGATGGGCGCGGCGCGTCGGCGCGGGTCGCTGTATGGCTCGAATGAGCCGGTGGGCCTGACTTCAGCCCTTCATGGAGGCAAAGAACTCTTCGTTGGTCTTGGTCGCCTTGAGCTTGTCGTGCAGGAATTCCATCGCCGCCAGCTCGTCCATCGGGTGCAGGATCTTGCGCAGGATCCACATCTTTTGCAGCTCTGATGGACTCATCAGGAGCTCCTCACGCCGGGTGCCGGAGCGATTGATGTTGATCGCGGGGAAGATGCGCTTTTCGGCGATGCGCCGGTCGAGATGGAGCTCCATGTTACCCGTGCCCTTGAACTCTTCGTAGATCACATCGTCCATGCGTGAGCCGGTGTCGATCAGCGCCGTGGCGATGATGGTGAGTGAACCCCCTTCCTCGACGTTGCGCGCGGTACCGAAGAAGCGCTTGGGCCGTTGCAGTGCATTGGCATCGACCCCGCCGGTCAGGACCTTGCCAGAGGAGGGCACGACCGTGTTGTAGGCGCGGGCGAGGCGCGTGATGGAGTCGAGCAGGATGACTACGTCGCGCTTGTGTTCGACCAGGCGCTTGGCCTTTTCGATCACCATCTCGGCGACCTGGACGTGACGGGTGGCCGGCTCGTCGAAGGTCGAGGAGATGACCTCGCCGCGCACCGAGCGCGTCATCTCGGTGACTTCCTCGGGACGCTCGTCGATCAGGAGCACGATCAGATAGCAGTCGGGGTGATTGTGGCCGATCGACTGGGCGATGTTCTGCAACATCATGGTCTTGCCGGCCTTGGGCGGGGAGACGATGAGCCCGCGCTGCCCCTTGCCGATGGGCGCGACCAGATCGATAGTGCGGGCCGTGATGTCCTCGGTGCTGCCGTTGCCGATCTCCAGCGTCAGACGCTTCTGAGCGAACAGCGGCGTGAAGTTCTCGAACAGGATCTTGTTCTTGGCGTTCTCGGGACGGTCGTAGTTGATGTCGTTGACCTTGAGCAGCGCGAAATAGCGTTCGCCGTCTTTGGGCGGTCGAATCTTGCCCGAGATGGTATCGCCGGTGCGCAGCGCAAAGCGTCGGATCTGGCTTGGCGAGACATAGATATCGTCCGGCCCAGCCAGATAGGAGGCATCGGCCGAGCGCAGGAAACCGAACCCATCCGAGAGGATCTCGAGCACGCCGTCGCCATAGATGTCCTCGCCCTTCTTGGCCTGGGCCTTGAGGATGGCGAAGATCAGGTCCTGCTTGCGCGAGCGGGCGACACCTTCGATGTCCATGGATTGCGCCAGGGCCACCAGGTTGGGCACTGGCATCTTTTTGAGTTCAGTTAGGTTCATCACTGTTGTGTTCGTTAGGACGGAAATCGGGATCGGCGACCGCGTCTCGCCGTGGAGGCAATGTCGTCAGGACGTGCAGCGAGTGGCGGCTGGCCGGCTGGAGATGAGGGTGTTTCGATGAACGCCCCGCGTGGACTCGGTTAGGGGTAAGATCCTCGGGACGCGGGGCGCGTCAAGGGCTTTAGCGAGCGCTCAGCTCAGAGATTGCTATCGATGAAGGCCGTCAGCTGCGACTTGGAGACGGCGCCGACCTTGGTTGCCTCGACCTCGCCGCCGCGAAAGAGCATCAGGGTCGGGATACCGCGGATGCCGTAGCGGGGCGGTGTGTTGGGGTTCTCGTCGATGTTGAGCTTGGCGATCTTGACCCGCCCGGCGTATTCATCGGCGATCTCGTCGAGCACGGGAGCGATCATCTTGCAGGGTCCGCACCAGTCGGCCCAGTAGTCGACCAACACCGGATCGGGGGATTTCAGAACCTCTTCCTCGAAGGAATCATCGGTCACATGGACGATGCGATCGCTCACTGAAGTCGTCTCCCAAATAATGTTTGATGGCATGGGCGGGTGAAGGGCATGGCCGAAACGGCATCGCGTCGGTCGGAACGAGGAGTGGGCGGGCGAATTGGCGTTGTTCCGCACCCTTGAGTAAGATGCTATTTGATCCAAAGCGCAGGCAATTTGCAAGTCTTGCCGTCCGCGAGGCTTCGAAACCGCATCTGCAGGCCAACCCGGACGTTCACCGATAGATTCAATGACCAACACACATCTGACCTCGACCCGCTTCGATAGTCTGGCGCTCGATCCCCGGATCCTGGCCGGTCTTGCCGAGGCCGGCTTTGTTTATTGCACCCCAATCCAGGCCGAGACCCTGCCGCTCGCCCTTGAGGGCCAGGACATCGCCGGCCAGGCCCAGACTGGCACCGGCAAGACCGCGGCCTTTCTGGTGGCGCTCATGCAGCGTCTGTTGTGCCAGCCACACGAGACCGCGTCTGAGCCGGTGGAGATGCCTGAGACGCCCGTCTCGCCCTGGACTGAGTCGCCCGAATCGGCCGACGGATCCTCCGTGCCTGCACCGTGCGACCCCGCCAGCCGTCGCCGCGGTCCGCGGGCCTTGGTGCTGGCGCCGACACGTGAGCTGGCGGTTCAGATCCACAAGGATACCCTGCTCCTGTCCAAGCACACGGGGCTGCGCTCGACCGTGGTCTTCGGCGGCACCGGCTATCAACAGCAGCGCGAGGCCCTGATGCGCGGGGTCGACATCCTGATCGGCACACCAGGGCGCCTCATCGATTACTACCGGCAGCACGTCTTCGATCTGAAGGGCATCGAGGTCGTGGTGCTCGATGAGGCCGATCGCATGTTCGATCTCGGCTTCATCAAGGACATCCGCTATCTGTTCCGCCAGATGCCGCCGGTCGAGCGCCGGCAGGGGATGCTGTTCTCGGCCACACTGTCCTATCGGGTCACGGAACTGGCCTATGAGCACATGAACCATCCGCGTCTGGTCAAGATCGAGGCCGACCAGGTGACGGCCGACCGCGTGCGGCAGGTCTGTTACCTGACCGCCAACGACGAGAAGATCCCACTGCTGCTGGGACTGATCCGCGGCTGGACGGGCGGTCGCATCATGGTCTTCGTCAACACCAAGCGCGAGGCCGATCGTGTCTGGGGCTATCTCCAGGGCAATGGGATCGACAGCGCCGTGCTCTCGGGCGACGTGCCCCAGTCCAAGCGGTTGAAGCTCCTGCGCGACTTCACCAATGGCACCCTCTCGGTGCTGGTCGGTACCGACGTGGCCGCGCGCGGTCTGCATATCCCAAATGTGACCCATGTGGTCAACTACGACCTGCCCGAGGATCCCGAGGACTATGTGCATCGCATTGGACGCACGGCACGTGCTGGGGCGGCGGGCGATGCGGTCAGCTTTGTCTGCGAGACCTATGCCTTTTGTCTGCTCGACATCGAGCAGTACATCGGCGCCAAGATCCCGGTCGAACCGCTCGATCCGAGCCTGCTGGTCGAGGTCGATCCGCGCAGTCGCCTGCGTCCGGATCGCGCCGATCGCGAGGAACGCCGCGATGGACGCGGGTCCAATGAAGGGCGCGGTCTATCCGCGCGCCCATTGGCGCGCGATCGGCGTTCCGGATACGAGCGCTCGGCCCCTCGCCCCGAGCTTTCTAACCACGAGTCCGATGTGTCCGCGCTCGGCGCCGCCTCCAACCCTGGGGCACAGCCCAGCGTTTCGCCTGAGCCTGTCGCGCATCCGCCTCGGGACCGTTCGGACACCAAGCCGCCGGTCCGATTCAAGACGCTCGATGAGGGCTTTTTCGACCAGCTCGTCGACGAGTGGTCGGAGCGCACCGGGCCGGAGCTGGAGATCCCAGACATGCCGATCATCCGCCGCATCAGGCGTGTGCGCGGTCAGCTCGAACCTGCGGCCCTGACCAGCCCGCCGGCCAAGGCCCGGTCCACCGAGACGCCGCGTCCGGCAGGGGCGAGCCTGGGGCCGACCGGCGAGTCGCCTGCCCTCAAGACTGACTCGGAATCTGCCGCGCCCAGAATTGGCAAGCGGCGTCGGCGTCGGCGCAAACCGGCGGAGGATGCAGGGCGTTTGGTCCAGACTGATACCGAGACGCTTGCGGATCAAGCGCCTGAGCGCGTGGAATGAACCGAGGTCGCCAGTCCGGGCAGCAGCGCCGAGAAGTCTCTGATGGCTGGAAACTCATCGGTTTGGCGCGGCGGCTGTTTAGAGTCAGGGGCCAGCACGGCCAGCAGTTGATGGAAGCCATGCGCACGCGCCGCGCGTAGTACATCCAGGTTGTCGTCGATGAAGAGCGTGCGCTCGGGGTCGATCGGTTCAATCGCCTGGAACGCTGGCCAAAATGTAGGCGACTCCTTGGCGACCCCGAGATCATGTGCCGAGATCACGCGCTCCAGATGACCGGCGAGCGGCGTGCGTGCAAGCTTGAGCGCAAGCGTCTTCTGATGGGCGTTGGTGACGAGGACGCGCCGTTTGCCGAGCGCAGCCAGTCGCTCCAGGAACTCCATCACATGCGGGTGGACCGCGATCAGATGCTCGACCTCGCGCTTGAGCAGGGGGATGTCCAGCCCCAGCTCACGGCTCCAGTGGTCGACGCAATACCATTCGAGCGTCCCTGCGATGTCGCGATAGCGGGCCAGCAGTTCGGCGCGGGCCGTCTCGAACGGGAGGCCGCGCGCCTCGCCATAGCGACGCGGGACGTGTTCGAGCCAGAAGTGATTGTCGAAATGCAGATCGAGCAGGGTACCGTCCATGTCGAGGAGGACGGTGTCGATCCGGGTCCAGTCGATCGGATTATCGATGATGGTCGTGCGGTCTCGGGTTTGGAAGGGCGTCAAATGGCCGAAGATGAAGATTATATGAGGGGTGTGCCCTAGCCTCGGGCCTCACTCCGCGTTGTGATCGCGCGCACGTTTCCGATACTCGACCGAGTGTAAGATCGCGGCGTTTGCAGCGTTCTTGAATCTTTTTTGGCAACTTCATCTAGAGATTCACCATGTCAATCTCCCTACACCCATAGGCCCTGGCCACCGTGCTGCTGCTCTTCCCAATGATCGCCCCCCAGGCGACCGATTACTATGTTTCCACCACCGGGAACGACCGCACAGGCGACGGCTCCGCCCAGCGTCCCTGGCGTACCATCGGCAAGGCCGCGGCGCAGCCACTACTGCCGGGTGATCAGGTCTTGATCGCCCCGGGCGTCTATGCCGAGACCCTGGCCCTGACCCGCTCCGGCGCGGCCATCGTCCCTGTGACCACGGGGGTGTCGATCCAGGCCCCGGACAGACTGCACTTTCCCCCTGGTACCGATCTGAGTGGCATCGTGCTGCCCGACCAGGCCGGCCAGTACTGGCTCTATGTCTATCGCAGTTGGCAAGGCAACAGCGGCGTCTGGCCGATCGTCGCGACCGGAAGCGACGCCCATGGTCCCTGGGTGCAGGTCAGCGGCGCGCGCCTGGTCCCCGAGGTCGGCCAGAGCGGCGATCCGACCCGGCTCAGCGCCGCGGTCGGCCGCCCGATCCGTTTTCGCAATGCCGCCGCCGATCCAGCCAAGGAGCGGGTCGTGCTCGATGCCAGCACCCTGCCCAGGGAATACACCATGCTGTACATCGGCGAGTATCTCGATGAAGACGACGCCGAGCCGGTGGATTGGAACCTGGTCGATGGCCTGGATCTCACCGGCTCCCACCGAGGTGGTGGTGTCCACATCCAGGATTCGTCGTTCAATGTGATCATGAATAGTCGTATCTACGACCTGAACGGCGCTGGGGTCCTGATTGCGGGCCATCAGGACCAACCGGCGCGCTACAACATGGTCTGGAACAACGCCATCTGGAATACCCCGGATGAAGCTGTCTATGTCGGCGCCGGCGATCATGGCCCGTCCGCCAATCATGCCCTCTGGACCCATGTGCTGGGCAACGACATCACCACCCAGGGCAAGGCCGCGAATGCGCGCCTCGAGAACGCCATCGACCTCAAGGAGTACAACCGTGGCGACCTGGTCGCGGGTAACCGGCTCCATGACTTCGACCTGATCTCCCCCTACAACGGGGCCATCGATATCCGTGACAACAAGCGCGATGTTCTAATCTACAACAATGTTCTGCGTAACATCGGCAAGGTCACCAGCGACATCACCGGGCTGATCTACCTCTATGCTGACAGCGATGACGTTTGGATCTTCAATAACCTACTGATCGATACCCGCTCCAGTGGGGCGCCGGTCTATGCCTTCTTGCTCAATGGCAGTGGTAACGAGCGGGTAGTGGTGGCCCATAATAGCGTCTATGGACTCAAACGCGGGCTCCTGCTCGAACACGATGGCGGCAAGACCGATGTGAGGATCATGAACAACCTGTTCGATTTTCAGGGCGGCATCCTGGAGTGGGGCAACAGCGGTCGCTTTACTTTCAGCCACAACCTCTACACCCAAAATCCTGGTGCCTATGCCAGCGAACCTGGACGCCTGATCGCCGATCCGCTCTGGTCCGACCCTAAAGCCTTTGACCTGCGCGTGCGGGATGGCAGTCCGGCCATCGATAGCGCGGTCGCCCTTGCCGAGGTCGCCCGCGACATCACTGGGCAGCCGCGTCCGGTCGGTCGCGCACCCGACCGTGGCGCCTATGAATTCGGCGCCGCCGCGCCGTCCGACCGCAAGCAGATCTTCGGCGACGGCTTTGAACAAGGACTGCGTGCGTGGTCTCTCAGCGGCTCGGTCAAACTTTATTCCGGCAACCCCAAGCGCGGTAGATATGCCATGCAATCGACTGGCGGCAATGTCTGGGTCGAGCGCGACATCTCCACGGCGGGTTACGACCAGATCGAGCTCTCGCTCTGGGTGGCCGTCAAATCCTTCGAGGACTGGGAATCTCTGATCCTGTACTGGTTTGACGGCGAGACCTGGCACGAACCAGCCGAGATCACAAACACCCATCCGGCCGCCAAAAACAAACTGATGCCGATCAAGCTTGAGTTGCCCACCACTGCCGCCAACAATCCTGACTTCAAGCTCGCCTTTGGCATGTGGAATACGGATCGACAGGACTTCGGCTATATCGACGATGTGCAATTGACCGGACGTCCGATCGGCGGCGGGTCATAGGGTCTGCCCAGCCGGGGTGGCGCGTGAGAGCGGCGCCCCGGCTGCCTAGGATCGCCCCGAGGGTTCAGCGCCCGAAACAGGCCGAAGCCCCAAGATCCCGCTCGATCTCCAGCAACCGATTGTACTTGGCGATGCGCTCGGAGCGACAGGCCGAGCCGGTCTTGATCTGACCGCCGCCCATGGCCACGGCGAAGTCGGCCATGAAGCTGTCCTCGGTCTCGCCCGAGCGGTGTGAGATCACATAGCCCCAGCCGGCCTGGCGGCAGAGGTCGATGGCGGCGATGGTCTCGGTGACGGTGCCGATCTGGTTGAGCTTGATGAGGACGGCGTTGCAGGCGCGTTCTTCAATGGCGCGGGCGATGAAGCGGGTGTTGGTCACGAGCAGGTCGTCGCCGACGATCTGGATCCGGTCACCCAGTGCGGCGGTCAGGCCCTTGAAGCCGTCCCAGTCATCCTCGGCATGGCCGTCCTCGATCGAGACGATGGGATACTTGGCCACCCACTCCTGGAAGAGCGCGGTCATCTCCTCGGCGCTCTTGTCGCCCTGACCGCTGCGCGTCAGACGATATCTCCCGTCCTCGTAGAAGGAGCTGGCCGCTGGATCCAGGGCGATGGCGATGTCGCGACCCGGCTGATAGCCAGCGGCAGCGATCGCCTCGACGATCAGGTCACAGGCCTCGTCGTTGCTCTTGACCGCAGGTGCAAAACCGCCCTCGTCACCTACCCCCGTGGCATAGCCCTGCTTGGCGAGGATCGCCTTCAAGGCATGGAAGGTCTCGGCCCCGTAGCGCAAGGCCTCGGCGAAGCTCGGCGCCCCGACGGGGAAGATCATGAACTCCTGGAAGTCCAGGCCCGAGTCGGCGTGCTTGCCGCCGTTGAGCACGTTCATCATGGGGACCGGGAGCCGCGTGGCGCCGACCCCGCCGAGATAGGCATAGAGCGGCAGACCGCAGCTCTGGGCCGCTGCACGCGCCACCGCTTGCGAGACCCCGAGGATGGCGTTGGCGCCTAGGCGCGCCTTGTTCTCGGTGCCGTCGAGTTCGATCATGGCGCGGTCGATCTGCGCCTGTTCGCGGGCATCCATCCCGATCAGTACCGGGGCGATGATATCGGTCACATTGGCAATGGCCTTCAAGACGCCCTTGCCGCCATAACGCGACCTGTCGCCGTCGCGCAATTCGACCGCCTCGTTCTCACCGGTCGAAGCACCCGAGGGCACCGAGGCCGTGCCAGTGAGTCCGTTGTCGAGATGGACATTGACGCGCAGCGTGGGGTTGCCGCGCGAGTCGAGGATTTCCAGGGCGTCGATGGCATGGATGCGTGGTGTCATGGCTGTCGTCCAGTCGGTGGGTGTGGTTGGAATCGGAAGATGGTAACGCCGTTCGATGTCCGGTGCCTGAGGATACTGTGAGGATATTGGGTGCGTCGGTCACTCGACCCGGAACTTGACGTGGCACTCGATGCCCTGCTGCATCCGCTCGCCGGTGAGCGCGGTCAGATCCGTCATCTCGTCGGTGTCTACGCAGACGGCCGGTCCTTGAACAGGCTGTGGGTTGGGTGGCCGATATCTTGAAAGACTGGAGCAGTTTGGCGCGCACGCGGGCCGGGGCATTTGTCTCCTTAAGGAAACGCTGATTTATTCCATTCGTGGCAAAATCTTCTCACGTAACCAATTGATTTTGTAGGAGCGGCTTCAGCCGCGATTGAGAGACACGCAATTTATTCAGCGTTTCCTTAATGGATGTAAGGATCACCTCTCGCGCCGCCTGGACACCCGCCAGGTCGATCGGTGAATTATCGCTGGTCATCCTTTCATAGACCCTCCGCAAGGAAACCCGCGACTTGAGTCGCGGGAGGAATTGCGGGCGCGCGAAGTGCGCCATGTGGTGTATAATGCACCGCAAGTGTGGTCTCCGGGCGCACGCCGACTGCAACGCCAGTCGAAACCTGGCCCGGATTGGCAGTGGAGCCCCGCTGCCAAGGGCGGCTGTAAACACGCCCAATGTTGGGGATGCGGTCAACCATGTTTGCTGCGTCTCACAATAAAGCCTTCGACTTCAGTCGAGGGTTGTTTACTTGGAACGACTCCGATCCATCTCCGATGGGGGCGAGCGGGAGCTCAGGTTCAGAAGCCCCCCTCACCCCGGGGTAGGGCACGCACCACCCACGCGAGCAGCCCGACCGCGAGGAGCTGGACGGCGATCGAGAAGACGACCAGCCCCATCAGGGAGACGCCGTAGAGCCAGCCCATGAGCGCGCTACCGGAAAACCAGAACAGGCCAAAGCTGAGATTGAAGGTGCCGAAGGCAGTGGCGCGCCGCTCCACCGGGGACAGGGCGGCGACCGCCGCCTTCATGATCGATTCCTGCATCCCCATGCCGACACCCCAGAGTACCGCGGCGAGCAGCGCTGCCTCGAAATTGCCGAAGAAGACCAGCGGCGCCACGGGTATGGAGAGTAAGGCGCCGACGAGCAGGACACCCAGGCCGCGGCGGTCGTAAAGATGGCCGAAGAGGAGCGCCGCCAATGCGTCGGCGCCCATGGCGATGGCATAGAGGATCGGGATCCAGTCGGGTGTGACGCTACCTTCCTTCTGGAAATGGAAGGCGAGCAGCGGAAAATCGGCGAACCCGGCCGCCAGGCAGCCGGTCGCGGCCAGATAGAGCCAGAACGGTCGGGCGTAGCCCTGGGTCGCCACCACCGGCGTCTTCGACTCGAGCTGTCCGGGCTGGGGGAACTGCATCCATGCGACCGCCAGGACCAACAGGGACAGGAGCGCCGGGATCAGCAGCCAGGCGAAGGCGCTGCGGTAGTCATGGTTCAGGTAGAGCACGACCGCAATCAGCAGCGGCCCGAGGGTGGCGCCGATCTGGTCCATCGCCTCGTGCAGCGCAAAGCCCCAGCCGCGCCCCATCCGCCGGGCGGCGAAGGAGAGCAGGGCGTCCCGTGCCGGGGTGCGTAGCGCCTTGCCCATCCGTTCCAGAAACATCAGCCCCACCGCTACCACCCAATGGCCGGACAGTGCCAGCGCCGGCACCGCAAGCAGATTGACACAGTAGCCGAGGATGGTGATGGTCCAATAGCGTCCGGTGCGATCCGCGATCCGTCCGCTGACGAAGCGCAGCGCGTAACCGAGCAGCTCGCCCAAGCCGGCGACCACGCCCACCACCAGGGCGCTGGCGCCAAGGGTTTGCAGGAACGGGCCCGTGAGGCTGCGTGCCGATTCGTAGGTCATGTCGGCAAACAGGCTGACCAGGCCGAGCAACACCACGAAGCGGGTGGCGCGGCGGAGATCGATCGTTTCGCTGTGGGAGGCGGTGTTCAAAGTTTGATGGCGGTCATTTACTGCCGTTTCAGTCAGGTCCGTCTGGTCGCCACCAGACGTTGCGGGGCTTGCAAGAGTCCTAGGGCGGTCAGGATGTCCGGCACGACCACATCGGCCGCGAGCAGGGTCTGCACGTCCGCGCCCTCGCCCTGGACGACCACGATCCCGAGCGCCGCCGCTGCCAGCATGAGACGATCGTTGCGCCCGTTGCCGATGGCCACGCAGTGCTCGGCGTCCAGTGCGCGCAGATAGTCCTCCTTGGCCCGATCCTGGGCGCCCGGACCGAGGATCACCACCCGGCATGGCAGCCCGGCCAGCTCGGCGCGGGCCCGTCCGAAGGTATCGGCGGTCAGGACGTGGATCTCCAGGTCGGCAGCGAGCGTGCGCAGTGTCTCGGCGACATCGGGCAGAAGTGCGCCGTCCTGGGCCAGGGTACCGTTGTAGTCGGCGACCAGATAGGACAGGCGCAGGGGACCGGCGCCGGGAATGGCGATTTCAAGCATGAATAAGGCCCCGGTTGGCGATGATCGAGCAGGCGCGTGCGGCGGCCCGTCGCACCAGACGCGAGGGATGCGCGCTCAGCCGGATCAGGGCCGCGTCGCGCGCTTCGGTCTTGGGCCAGTCCCTAAGCCGCTCTACCACCTCCAGCCCCTCGACCACGTCGGTCGGATGGCTCAGGGCACACTGGGCCAGGGCATCCGCGGTCTCTGGCTCGGCGCGCAGCCCCAGGGCGATGACGGCGCGCATCCGCACCTCGGCCAGGGGGTGCATGAGCGCCCTGAGCAGCTTCTCGCGGTAGTCGCGCGCGCTCAGCTCGGCCATGAGGGCGCCGCAGCGGGGACAGCGTTTTGCCTCGGCCTCGAGTCGGGCAAAACAGGCTGGGCAGATCTCGGGGTGCCGGGCCATGCTCCACTCAGCGCACCACCATCACCGCGCAGGGGGCATAGGCGATCACCTGGCGTGCCGCTGAGCCGATCAGCCAGCGCGACAGCAGCCCGGTGCCGCGATGTCCCATCACGATCAGGTCTGCGCCCCACTCCTCGGCGCGCAGGATGATCTGCTCGGACGGATGTCCCACGGTCACCTCGAACTGGGCCGCGAGACCGGCGGCCTGGGTCTTCTCGCGCAGCGCGTCCAGCACCTTGCGACAGTGCTTGCGGCTGCTTTCGATCACCGCCTCGGTCTCCACATCGTCGCCGAACTCCGGCGGGCGCGCCACCATCAGGACCCGCAGCGTGGCGCCATACTTGGCAGCCAGGTCGGCCGCCCAGTCATAGGCCTTGATCGCGGGTTGTGAGCCGTCGTAGGCCAACAGGATCGTCTTCATGGTGTCGTCCTCGTCGTCACTGTGGATGGATCTGACTGGGTCGCCTGTTCCCCGTCACGCGGCAGCAGGTGGTGCGGCAAGAAGAAGGCGTTGGCGATCAGGGTCGGGACCACCGCCGAGCCGATGACGGCGGCCACCAGATAGGAGTATTGGGCCTGATCGATGACCTGATGGGAAAGACCGAACAGGGCCGAGATGGTGCCGAAGGTCAACCCGGTCGACATCAGGAGCGTGGTATAGGTCGCCTCCTGACGCGGGGCCTTGAAGGCGCGGGCCAGCGGATAGACACCGAGTACCTTGGTCAACATCTTGCCGCCCAGCAGGACGAAGAACGCCATGGGTGCCGCCACCAGGGCCGGGATCGAGACCAGGGAGCCGGCGCGGATGAAATAAAAGGGGGTGAGCAGCCCGAAGGTCAGGGTGCGCAGGCGCCGCACCAGGGCGTGATCCTTGCCGACCGTCCCCGCGAGCACCATGCCCATCAGATAGGCCGGAAGCACCGCCTCGGAGTCGGCCCAGGTCGCCAGGGCGCCGAGTGCAAACAGCCACAGCAGGATGAACTTGGCCTCCAGCTCGGAGGGGCGGTTGCCGAAGCGCCGGAACAAGGCCGGTGTCACCCGTGGCAGCAGCACGAAGGCCGTCAGCGCGACGCCGAAGAACACCAGGGTCTTCCAACCGAAGGGCGCAAACATAAAGCCGAGCGCCAGGACCGTCGCCAGATCCGTGATGAAACAGGCCGCCAGCACCGTCTTGCCGTAGTCGGTCTTGTTCAGTCCAAACTCCAGCATCACCGCATAGACCACGGCCACCGAGGTGGTCGAGAGCGCGATCCCTGCCAGCCAACTGGCGTCCGCCGACCAGCCCAACCCCCAGAAGGCGATGGCGGTACAGCCGAGGAAGGGCGCGGCGAAACTGACCAGACCCACGGCGCCGGCCTCGCGCCAACTCTTGCGCAACACCTGTGGATCCAGTTCCGCCCCGGCCAGAAAGGTCAGCAGGATGGCGCCGGTGCCGGCGAGGAACTTCACCCAACTCTGGTCGGCCCCGAGGACCGCCGCACCGATGAAGGCGCCGATGAAGAGCTGCGCGATGGCGCCGACCAGGATCTCGGAGAGTGCGGTGGCCACACGCAGCCAGATCGATAGCAGGCCGGCCAGTAGCGCTAGAGCTAGCCAGATGGATGCCTGAAGCCAGATTTCGGTCATGTGGCGTCTCCATTGGTAAAGCCTGACTCGACAGGTACCCGGATATAAAAGAGATTGAGCTTTTCCTTGGCGAGATGGGCCAGGAACCGATCGGCCTCGGACTCGGAGGTCACGAATCCGACCTCCACCGGCAGATCACCGGCCAGCTCGAAGAAATGCTCCTCGTGCAGCCGTCCATGTCGGCCAAAGCCGGCGATGGCGCGGAAGGCCGATCCGCCCTGGAGTCCGAATGTCTTGGCCTCTTCCAGCAGCCATTCATAGATCAGCTTGTGATGATGACGCCGGCTCTCGGCCACGTAGAACTTAAGGAAACAGCCGTGCATGATCCTGACCTCCGGTGTTGAATGAATGACAGGCGCTCATCCGGCGCGCGCGAACAACCTAAGGGCCCAGCCCGATCACCAGGGTCTTCATGACCGGCAGGCCGAGGCGAGGTAGCTTGTAGCTACCGCGCGCCGGGCACGCAGACGGATTCTAGGTCCGTTAATGAGCGGGCGTCCGGATGGATTGGCCGCGAGGGTCCGAGCGACAGGGTCGGAAAGATCGGATGGAGGGCGGTACCCATGGACCAGCGCAGCAGGGCGCCCAGTCCGGCCCCAAGAAAGACGGCTACGGCAAAAACAGGCGTCATACGCCTCCCGAGCGGCGATTCGATTCAAGTCTGGGAATGCGCAGGACGGAGAGACGGGGAGACACCCCTAACCGACCCGGACCCCGGTGGATCTCGGTAAGGTAGGCATCATCAGCCGATGAACGGCGGTCGGGGGAGGAATGCCATCTCCACTGGCCGCTAGTCTAGGAGACGATCCGGCGGTTTAGCAAGCCGCGAATCTGTACCTGCCACGCATTCGGGGTCGAGATCCTGCCAGTGCAATGGGTTAAACTGGACGCTCTCGAAATCGATTCGATCCAAAGGGCAGCGACTATGCAGAGCATCTATATCGCCGGTGCTGGCGCCGGCAGCGGCAAGTCGGTCGTCGTGCTGGGCTTCATGGAGATGTTATCGGCTGTCGGGCGCCGGGTCGGTTTCTTCCGACCCCTGGCCCCTCAGGACACCGAGTTTGACAATCTCACGGCCCTGATCTGCGCCCGCTATGATCTGACCTTTTCGCCCGAGATGCTCTACGGCTGCACGGTCGAGACGGCACGCCAGTTCATCGGCAGCGGGCGCTATGACGAGCTGCTCAAGCTCATCATGAACAAGTTCAAGCTCCTGGAAGAACAATGCGACCTGGTCGTCTGCGCCGGCACCGACTACAACGGGCTCATCCCATCGTTGGAGTTCGGCTTCAACGTCGATCTGGCCAACAACTTTGGCTGTAGCCTGGTCGCCGTGATCAAGGGCTTCGGGCGTACCCCGCAAGAGGCCGTGGATGCACTGCACATCGCCCATGAAATGATGCGCGAGCGCGGTGCCGATTTCCTGGCCAGTGTCATCAATGGGGTCGCGCCCGAGGACCTGGAGTCGATCCGCCGTCAGGTCCAGCCGCTGCTCACCGAGACCGAGACCGTCTATGTGCTCCCGGAACAGCCGGCGCTCGGCATGCCGACCGTGGGCGAGATCCGGCAGGCGCTCGCTGCCGAGTGTCTCTATGGGGGGGACGATGCGCTCAACCAGGTGGTCACCAATTACAAGATCGCGGCCATGGAGATCCCGGACTTTTTGCGCTATGTCGAGGACGGCTGTCTCATCATCACCCCAGGCGATCGCTCGGATATCATCCTCGCGAGTCTAGCCGCCGATGCCTCTAGCGCCTTCCCGCGTGTGGCTGGGCTGCTGCTCACCGGCGGTCTGCGACCGGCTGAGAAGGTCTGTGACCTGATCGAGGGTCTGCGGCGCACCAAGGTCGCCATCCTCCAAGTGCCGACCGATACCTTCACCACCGCCATGCATGTCAGCCGGATCGAGGCCAGTCTCCTGCCAAGCGATGAGCGCAAGATCGCTGCTGCGCTTGGCCTCTTCGAGACCAACGTCGATCTCGATCAACTCCGTGAACGGATTGCTGTGCATCATTCCGAGCGCGTCACGCCCCTGATGTTCGAGTACGAACTGATCCGTCGCGCCAAGTCCAAACGCCGGCACATCGTGCTCCCCGAGGGTGAGGACGAGCGCATCCTGCGCGCCGCCGAGATCCTCAGCCTGCGCAAGGTCGCAGACCTGACTCTGCTCGGTAATCCCGAACGCATCCGGCGCCGCGCTGCCGAACTCGGTCTGCATCTAGACTCCATCCAGATCATCGACCCGGTCACCTCGCCCAAGCGTGCGCTCTATGCCGAGACCTACTACAAGCTGCGCAGACACAAGGGGATCTCGGAACAGATGGCCTATGACGTGTTGGAGGACGTCAGCTATTTCGGGACCCTCATGGTCTATCATGGCGACGCCGACGGCATGGTCTCGGGCGCGACCCACACCACCCAGCACACCATCCGGCCCGCGTTCGAGACGATCAAGACCAAGCCCGGGGTCAAGCTCGTCTCCAGTGTGTTCTTCATGTGTCTGTCCGATCGGGTGTTGGTCTATGGCGACTGTGCCGTCAATCCCAATCCGAATTCAGATGAACTAGCCGACATTGCCATCAGCTCGGCCCAGACGGCGGCGGCCTTCGGCATCGAACCGCGCATCGCCATGCTGTCGTATTCGAGCGGCACTTCCGGCAAGGGTGAGGACGTCGATCGGGTCCGCGAGGCAGTGCGTCTGGTGCGTGAGCGCCGCCCCGACCTCAAGGTCGAGGGGCCGATCCAGTACGATGCGGCGGTCGACATCGAGGTCGGACGCTCCAAACTGCCAGACAGCGAGGTCGCGGGTCATGCCACGGTGCTGATCTTCCCCGACCTCAACACCGGCAACAATACCTATAAGGCCGTCCAGCGCAGTGCTGGTGCCGTGGCCATCGGACCTGTGCTCCAGGGCTTAAACAAGCCAGTCAACGACCTCAGTCGCGGCTGTACCCTGACCGACATCATCAACACCGTGGCCATCACCGCCATCCAGGCGCAGGATGAACCCAAGGCATCCATGGTCTGCAACGAGGAGATCGCTTGATGAAGGTTCTGGTCCTCAACTCGGGTAGCTCCTCGATCAAATATCGGCTGTTTCGGGTCGAGGATTGGCAGACATTGGCCTCGGGTCTGGTCGCGCGGATCGGTGAGCCGGAGGGCGAGGTCAAACTCGAGTGGCTGGATGAGGCTGGGGTCGCCCAGTCCAAGCAGGAAACGCTCCCGATCCCGAATCACGAACAGGGCATGGAGCGCCTCATCCGCGCGCTGCGCGACAGCGGGGTACTGAGCGACCTCAGCGAGCTCATGGCCATCGGTCATCGCGTCGTGCATGGCGGGGCGCGCTTCAATCAGCCGGCACTGATCGATGACAGGGTCATCGCGGCCATCCGCGACTTCATCCCGCTCGCTCCATTGCACAATCCTGGTCATCTGGCCGGTATCGAAGCGGCGCTTGGGTATTTCCCTGGAATCCCCGCCGTCGCTGTCTTCGATACCGCCTTCCACCAGACCATGCCGCCATCGGCCTATCGCTATGCCATCCCCGAGGCGCTTTATACCGAACACCGTATCCGTCGCTACGGCTTCCACGGGACCTCGCATCACTATGTCGCCAAGCGCGCGGCCGCATTGCTCGGGCGACCGCTCAAACAGTGCAACCTGATCACACTGCATCTGGGCAATGGCGCCAGTGCTACTGCGATCCGCGCCGGGCAGTGTATCGATACCTCTATGGGTTTGACCCCGCTCGAAGGGTTGGTCATGGGGACGCGCAGCGGCGACCTGGATCCCGGCATCCTGATCTATCTGGTCAAGCATCTGGGTCTGGACGCCGATGGTCTCGACCAGCTGCTCAATCGCCAGAGCGGACTGCTGGGTCTGTGTGGCGTCAACGACATGCGCGAGATCCATCGTCTCGCCGCCGCGGGCGACCCGCGTGCCGAGCTGGCCATCGCCGTCAGCAGCCATCGACTCAAACACTATATCGGTGCCTATTACGCCGAGCTGGGGCGGGTCGATGCCCTCGTGTTTACCGGTGGGATCGGCGAGAACGACGCCGAGATCCGGCAACGTGCCTGCGAGGGTCTGGAGCGGCTGGGTATCGTGCTCGACACCGCGCTCAACGAGTCGCGCGCCCTGCACGGCGAACGCTGCATCAGCGTGCCCGACGGCGAAGTCCGGGTCCTGGTCATCCCGACCAACGAAGAGTTGGAGATCGCCCAGCAGGCACTGCGGACGGTTGCGTTTGCTGGTAAGCGATGATCGCCGGATCAAACCATACCAGAGACGACGATGTCTGAACCCGCCCCTGCTCAGTCCGGTAGTCAGTCTTTCTGGAGGCTGATCGCCTTGGCCTTGATGTTCGCGCTGGTCGGCGTCTATATCCTCTACAGCTGGTACGACGAACGTCTCAAGGCCCAGATCGCCGAGAAGGATGCTCTGATCGTGCAATTGAGCGATCGGACGAAGGAGACCGAGGCGCGTCGCCTGGCCGCCGAGGAGGGTTGGAACGCCTGCCGCGCCGAGATCGATCGGCTCAAGGAGCATTTCCAGTCCGAAAAGCGCCATCTAAGCGACCAGATCCAGATGCTTGAGCAGATCAAGATCGGCCTGGGACAGGACATAGAGGGCATCAAGGCCGCGCACGCGGCGGTATTGGCCGACGAGCGGCGTAAGACCGCCGAGGTGATGGCCGAGAAGGAGCGTCTCATCCAGGCGCGCAACCAGATCCAGTCAGAACTGGAGGCCGAACGTGACAAGGTCAAGGCGCTTACGTCTGATCTGGCCCGGGTCAACGAGGCCATCGCTGCGGCCGCGACCAGTCATCAGCGGCGAATCGCCGAACTGGAGCGTCATCTCAACGAGCGGGTGTCGCTGGCACGGACCACGCCAGAGGATGCCGAGGTACTCAGGCTCATCCAGGGGCTTGGCCTGCTGGGCACGCCTGAGGGTCGCACCGCCGAGGCGCAGGCGCTGGCCGACGAGCTCGTTGCGGTCAAGGCCGAGCTCGAGACGCTCTCCAAAGCGCACGAAGCCGTGCGCGCGCAGCTGGCCGAGTCCCAGACCGAGCTGCAAAGGATGCGCATGGAGCTTGAGTTGAACCAGCGCCAGGTGGCGCAGTCAACGCAGGCACGCGAGTCACTGACCGGCAAGGTCGCGGCGCTTACGGCCGAACTCGAGGCCGAGCGCGCGGCGCGTGCAACCCTGCAACAGGAGCACGAACGGGCCGTCAACGCGCATGAGGCCAAGCTGGCCGAACGCGAGCAACAACTGGCCGAACTGCGGGCGGTGCTGGAGACGGCGCGCGCCGAGTCTGACGACAAGGTCCGGGAGGCCGAGAAGCTCGCCGCCGCCGAGACCCGCATCCAGGAGCTGGAGGCCGAACGGAGGGCGCTGCGCGCCGAGGCCAAGGATTTGCAAACGCGCCTGAACGAGGCGCTGGAGCAGGCGCGTGCCCGCTTGGCCGCGCCGCAGCAGGGCGCCGAGGCGGCGACTCAGGACGAGAGTCAGGCGCTGTCCGAGGCGCGGGAACGCATCGCGGTGCTCGAGTCCGAACTAGAGAGGGCTCGCCAATGGCCGAAGGCCGAGCGCCCCTCGGGCGATCAGTGCGCGGACGCCGCCGAGCTGGCCCGGTTGCGTGATCTCTACACCGAATTTGCCCAGCTCAGGGGAACCTTCACCGAGCGCGGTCTGCTCCTGAACCTCTCCGAGTCTGAATTGCGCTTCCCCCCGGGGCAGGCGACCCTGCCGGCGGGCGAGCTGGTGAGCCTGGATCGCATCGCCGCGCTCTTGAGGGCCCATCCCGAGCTGAGCGCGCGCATCGAGGGCCACACCGACAGTCTTGGCGGCACGGCGCTGAATCAGGCCCTATCGCTCAAGCGCGCCCAGGCCGTGCGCGAGGCGCTGATTGAGCGTGGTGTGGATGAGGGGCGTGTGAGCGCCGAGGGACTCGGGCCCGTGCGTCCGATCGCCGACAATGCGACCGCCGAGGGGCGCGGCAAGAACCGTCGTGTCGAGGCCTATATCCTTGAGCATGACTGATGCCAGCGGCACCAATTCAAGCTAAAATCCGCGCGCCTATGCCTCCCGCCCTTCCGTTACGGTGGCTCGTTGCCCAGGCGCGAGCCGCCGGTGCTTGCGCTCCTGAACCGAGTACGACGGATTCGCCGGCGTTATCAAGCACCTTTTGGCGTTCCACTCAACACCTCATCGAGAACATCATGACGCTCGCTCGACTGTTCGGAATCCTGGCCCTTGGATCGACATTGATTTCCGGCGCACCGCTGTGGGCGGACGACACCCCTGGTCTGGTCGAGCCCACGCCAAGCGAGGGCGCTCCGGGAGCCTTCACCTTTGCCGCCGTGGTCCGGCGCGCCCAGGAACTCGCCGCCAGCGACTATCAGCCCGACCGCCCGGCGCTCCCGGATTATCTCGCCGATCTGAACTATGACAAATATCGCGACATCCGTTTCGACCGCAACCAGAGCCTGTGGAAGGCTGAAGGGTTACCGTTCCAGATGCAGTTCTTTCCGCGGGGGTTTCTGTTCAAGGACCGGGTGACGGTCAATGTGGTCGAGGAGGGTGTCTCTCGGATAGTCCCATTCAAGCATGATCTCTTCGACTACGGAAAGAACCAGGTTCCCGAGGAGATGCCGGAGGATCTCGGCTTCGCCGGGTTGCGTTTGCATTACCCGATCAACAGGGACGATGTATTCGACGAGGTGATCGTGTTCCAGGGGGCAAGCTATTTCCGTGCCGTCGCCAAGGGGCTGCACTATGGGATCTCGGCTCGGGGGCTTGCGATCGACACCGGGCTGCCGACCAAAGAAGAGTTCCCGATCTTTCGCGAGTTTTGGGTCTTCAAGCCCGCGCGCGATGCGGTCGATATCACCCTGTTTGCCCTGCTCGACAGCGAGAGCGTCACAGGTGCCTACAGCTTCGTGATCCGTCCTGGGCTCGAGACGGTGGTCGACGTCAAAGCGCGGTTGTTCATGCGCCGCTCGGTCCAGAAACTCGGGATCGCGCCGCTCACCAGCATGTTCTTCCACGGCGAGAACACCGACCGCTTTATCGACGACTTCCGGCCCGAGGTCCATGACTCCGACGGTCTGCTGGTCGTCAACGGCACTGGCGAGCGCATCTGGCGTCCACTGGTCAACCCGATTGGGCTCAGGGTGAGCGATTTCATCGTTGAAAATCCGCGCTCATTCGGGCTGCTCCAGCGCGATCGCGCGTTTCACAGTTATGAAGACCTGGAGGCCAATTATCAGACCCGTCCGAGTGCACTCATCGAGCCGATCGGTGACTGGGGGCGGGGCATGGTCGAGCTGGTCGAGATCCCGAGCGACGCCGAGCGATACGACAACATCGTCGCCTACTGGATACCCGAGCAGAGGCCGGAGCCGGGCGAGGAGCTGAAGCTCGAATACCGTCTGCGTTTCACTCAGGATCCAGAGGCGGGCCTTTTGGGTGGACGTGCGATTTCGACCCGTGTCGGCGCGGCCGGGACCGACATCCTGGATTCGAGCCGACGCAAGTTCATAGTCGACTTCGCCGGGGCCTCGCTGGCCGAGCGCGCCCCCAAGGGCGGGCTGGAGGCCGAGACCGAGCCCGAGATCGAGGCCGTGGTCACCAGCACCTCGGGCGAGCTATCCAAATCGATCGTGCAGTGGAATCCGCATACTCAGGGCTGGCGGCTGTTCTTTGAGCTCAAGCCGGACGGACGCGGGCCGGCGGATCTGCGCGCCTTCCTGCGTCAGGGCAATGACGTACTCACCGAGACCTGGAGCTATCGATGGGTGCGGGAGTGATCGACCAGCTCGACATCCTCGAGACGCCCGTGCCATCCGCCTGGTCCAGCCCCGAGGACCACGCAACGGTCGAGCGGCGTGTGCGTCTCTATCTCAACGCCCTGGGCGTGCAAGATCCGCATGAGATCGAGGTGCTCTTGCGCCGCGTGATCGAGCGGGTTGAGTTCAGGGCCAGGCTCGGTCAACTGGGCGAACCCCTGGAGGTCTCTATCGAGGAGACCCTGCGGCTGCTCGATCGCTGGCTGGTCGATGAGCTGGGTCTGGACTCGGATCCTGATCAAATCTCGGCGGCACGCGCCGCCGTGCTCGGCGGACATGTGCCGGGCTGGACGGGGCACTGGTCCGGTCTGAACAAAGAGCCCCTCGCCGAATCCATCCGCGCAGTACGTTTTCGGGCCGTGCCAGAGCGCGCGCCCCTGACCATGGAGCCAAGCATCATTCGACTGTGCTGCCATCACATGCTGCGGCGTCTGCTGGCCAGGATCGGGCGTCTGTTGGGGCTTTGGGGACAGCGCCACTCCACCCTTGAGGTGCGGCCATGAGCACGAGCGGCTTCTTGACGCGCCATCTGGCGCGTCCGCTCTATTTCACCCTGGTTCTGCTCACCACCGTCTTCTGTCTATCGCTGCTGTCGGTGGCCATCCAGGACGGCGGACTCTCGGCGCTGGAACTGGTGCTGCTGATCCTCTACGCCATTCTGATGCTCTGGATCAGCGCCTCGTTCTGGACGGCGACCATCGGTTTTTTATTGCTGGCATTCCAGCGTCTGCCAGGCGAGCGCGTCGCGCCGACTGCCGAGCCAGTATCCGGCGACGATTTCAAGACCGCCTTGGTGATGCCGGTGTACAACGAAGACCCGGAGCGCGTCTTCGCCGGACTGCGGGCGATGTGCGACTCACTGGTCGCGACTGGAAAGGCGGACGGATTCGAGTTCTTCGTCTTGAGCGACACCCGCGAGCCGGACATCTGGCTCCAGGAAGAACAGCACTGGCGGCGCTGGTCCGAGGAACTCGGTGATCGGGTGCCGCTTTTTTACCGCAACCGGGTCGAGAACACGGCGCGCAAGAGCGGCAATCTGGCCGACTTCTGCCGTAATTGGGGTGGGCGCTACCGCTATATGATCGTGCTCGACGCCGACAGCATCATGAGCGGCGAGACCCTGGTCGAGATGGTGCGCCGCATGGAGGCCGATCAGCGGCTCGCGCTGCTCCAGGTGCCGCCCGTGCCGGTCAATCGCTCGTCCTTCTTTGCGCGCATGCTCCAGTTCGCCGGCAGTCTCTATGGACGCTTGTTCGTCGCAGGGCTTGCCTTCTGGCAGCAGGACACGGCCAACTTCTGGGGCCACAACGCCATCATCCGGGTGCGACCCTTCGCCGATCACTGTGGTCTGCCGAGGCTTCCGGGGCGCGAACCCTTCGGCGGCGACATCCTCAGCCATGACTTCGTCGAGGCGGCGCTCCTGGCGCGGGCGGGTTGGAAGGTGCAGCTGGCACCCGATCTCGGCGGCAGCTACGAGGAGATCCCACCGACCCTGATCGACTATGCCAAGCGCGACCGGCGCTGGTGTCAGGGCAACCTGCAACATGCGCGTCTGATCCTGGCGCACGGCTTCAAACTGCTCAGCCGACTGCACTTCGCCATGGGCGTCATGTCCTATGCCGCCTCGCCGCTGTGGCTGTTGTTTCTGATCGCCACCGGGGTCGAGGCCTATTTCAAGAGTCTGCAACAGCCGGTGTATTTCTTTGGTTATAACATCATGCCGATCTGGCCTGAGTCCTATGTGGTCGAGATGACCACGGTGCTGTGGGTGACGCTCGCGCTGCTATTTTTGCCCAAGCTCCTGGCGCTGGTTCTGCTGGCGCTCGATCGCACCGAGGCGGCGCGCTTCGGTGGTCTGCTCAAGGCCAGTCTCAGCGTGCTGCTCGAGAGCCTGATGTCGGTGTTGCTCGCGCCGGTGCTGATGCTGTTTCAGAGCAAGTTCGTGGCGGCGATCCTGTTGCGTACCAGCGTCGGCTGGCCCACCCAGCAGCGTAGCGATCATCAGACCGGGGTGCTGGAGGCGCTGGGTGCGCATGGCGTCCATACGCTGATCGCGCTCGCGGTCGGCTATGTCACCTATGTGAAGGTGCCGGACTTCTTTTGGTGGTTCACGCCTGTGCTCGCTGGATTGGTGCTCTCGGTTCCGGTCTCGATTCTCACCAGCCGTACCTCGCTGGGTTTGAGCCTGAAGCGGGCCGGACTCTTTCTGACCCCGGCCGAGACCGAGGAGCCGCAGGTGTTGCACCGATTGGAGGAACGGCTGGCCGAACCCTCGCCCGCGATCGCCGCACCCGTTGAAGCCAAGGCGTTCTGGATCCGGGCCATCATGAATCCCCGCGTCTATGCCCTGCATGACGTGCTGCTGCACGACGAGCCACAGACCCGTCGGCGGCGGCATATCCTCGAGGGGTTGGTGCTTCAGCTCCAGGACGAGGGCGAGGACTCACTTAGTCTGCGCGAGAAACGTGCGCTGTTGTCGCATCGCGAGGGACTGCATCTGCTGCACACCCGGCTGTGGGCGGCGCCGACGCTCGAAACACAATCGCACCACGCGAACGGATGACGTCGCGATAGAAGCCTGCGCTGGCCTTGGGCCAGCGTCTTAGGTCGGTACGATCAACCCGATAGAGACCAAACCGCTTGGAATAGCCCTCGGCCCATTCGAAGTTGTCGAGCAGCGACCAGACGCAATAGCCACGCAGGTCGACGCCCTGTTCCAGCGCGGTCGCGGCGGCCAGGATGTGCTCGCGCAGATAGGCGATGCGCCTGGGATCCTCGACCAGCCCGGCGCGCGGCGGCGGGTCGTCGTAGGCGGCGCCGTTCTCGGTGATGTAGAGCGGCGGATTGGCGTAGCGATCCTTGAGCCATACCAGGGTCTCGGTCAGCCCCTGAGGGTAGACCTCCCAGCCCATGGCCGTGAGTTCGGCGTCTGGCGGTGTGACGCGGATGGCGTTGAGCGGCGGCGAGCCGGGGGCTGCGCGCACCAGTCCGCGCGAATAGTAGTTGACCCCGATGAAATCGCCCGGACAGCGAATCCTTGCCAATGACTCGTCCGGGAACTCCGGCCAGGCCGGGCCAAAGATGTCGGCCAGTTCTTCGGGATAGCGCCCGAATAGGATGGCATCCAGGAACCAGCGGTTGACGAAGCTATCCCGGCGCCGTGCGGCCTCAAGGTCGCTCGGGGCGGATGAGGCCGGGTACTGGGGTTCGAGATTGACCGCTACCCCGATTTCATGATGCCCCAGGGCGCGATAGGCAGCGACGGCCTCGGCATGGGCCAACAGCAGATGGTGCGCCACGCGCGGCGGCTCGAAGAGGTCGCGATGTCCGGGTGCCAGCTGGCCGTCCAGATAGCCGGGTACCGCGATCACCCAGGGCTCGTTGAGCGTGATCCAAAAAGGCACGCGGTCGTCTAGCGCGCGAAACAGGGTCTCGGCATAGTCGGCAAACCAATGGGGGCTATCCGGATTGAGCCAGCCGCCACGCTCGTGCAAGGCCACCGGCAGATCCCAATGATAGAGCGTCGCCATCGGTCGGATGCCCTGCTCCAGCAGGGCGTCGACCAGGCGCGCGTAGAAGTCCAGCCCCAGACGATTGACCGCCCCCCATCCCTCGGGCAGCACCCGGCCCCAGGCCAGGCTGAAGCGATAGAGGTTCAGCCCCAGCTCAGCCATGAGCGCCACGTCTTCGCGATAGCGATGATAGTGATCACAGGCCAGGTCGCCGGTGTCGTTTCCGGCGACCCGTCCAGGTGTGTGCGCGAAACGATGCCAGATACTGGGCCCGGCCCCGTCGGCGAGCGGGAATCCCTCGATCTGATAGGCCGAGGTCGCCACACCCCAGAGGAAGTCGTCCGGGAAGCGGGCGATCATGCTCAGTCCTCCGATCGACCCGATGCCGTGTTCTGATCCCAATCGGTCTGTCGGCGAGCGGGATTGGGCAGAGGCGAGGCGCCGGCTTGATGGTCGTCGGAGGTCGGCGGACGCAGACACCAGCTGCCATCAGACGCAATTTCAAGCAGTCGGTCATAGAAATGCGGGTCGTCCTCCGCGTCGCCCAGGGTGAGATAGGTAATCCCTTGCCGACGCAACAGATTGAGCAGTTCGCCGATCGAGCATTCGCTCAGACTGCGGCTGGGATGATCGAGAAAGACGAAACGCGGCTCGGCCAGCAGCACCCGGGCAAAACTCAGCCGCTGCTGCTCACCGAGCGACAGCAGATCGCTCCAGTTGTGTTCGGTGTCCAGACCGCCGGCCCTGTGCAGGGTCGGGGTCAGATGCAGCGATTCCAGCGTGTCTTGGATCTTCCAGTCCGGCAACCAGGGTTCCTGACAGGGACGCAGCAAGACCTCGCGCAGTGTGCCGGGCGGCATATAGGGCCGCTCAGGCAGGAAGAAGATGGCATCATGCCCTGGATGCAGGATCCGCCCCTCGCCATGGGGCCAGAGGTCCGCCGTGGCGCGAAACAAGGCCTTCTCGGCCGCTTTGCTGGTCGAGCGCACCAGCAGATTCACGCCTACCGGAAGCGAAAGGCTCAGATCTCGGATCAATACCCGTCCGTCGCGCGGCGAGCGCAGGGTTAGATGCTCGAAGGCAATGCTCCCGCACGCCTCGCAGAACTCCACGTGCGGGGCCTGTTCTGGACGCGCTTGATTCATGGCTTCGCGCAGTGCGTTGAGTCGTGCGACCACGGCCGTGTAGTTCGAGATCGACTGGAATTGGGTGACAATCAGCGAGAAGGCGCCGAGCAGGTGCCCGAATGCGACCGCCGACTGGGCAATGACCCCGAACTGGGCCTCGCCCTGAATGAAGAGCGGCGCGACCAACAGCACCGGGATGATCTGAATCAAGTGATTGTAACCGGTAGTGAAGAAGCCGAGATTGCGGTTGACCTCGATGATGCGCTGAAAATTGGCCGTCAGTTGGTTCAAGCGATCGCGCAGCCGCGCCCTGAGCCGTTCCTCGCGTCGCAGCAGGGCCACCGACTCGGCATTCTCGCGTACATGGACCAGACGTGCGCGAAAGTTGGCCTCGCAGTCGAGCTGGTCGTAGTTGAGCTTGACCAGGGGTTTGCCGAGATAGATGGTCAAAAGCGAACCGAGAATGGAATAGGCGACCGCGACCGCGAACAGCATTGGGCTGATGGTCCAGAGCACGCCCGAGAAGGCGATCACGGTAAAACTGGCGTTGAGGAACATCAGGGTAAAGGACAGGGTGGTCGCGGTGAGGGCGCGGATATCCTCGGAGATGCGCTGATCTGGATTGAGCAGCTCGCCGTTGACATGCAGGCGAAAATAGGTCCGTTCGCTGAGATAGCGGTCGATGACGCGCTCGGTGAGCCATTTGCGCCACAGTAACCCCAGACGTTCCTCGGTATAGCGATAGATGACGGCGACCACCGTAGAGACGCCCATCACAAAGATAAAGAGCAGGGCATACAGGATGAATCCACCCATGTCCTGGTGCTCGATCGCGGTCATGAAGTCGCGGTTGACGTAGCTGTTAATGACGTTCAGTCCGTTGATCCCGAACAAAAGCAAGATGAGTAGCACAAAGCGCCACTTAACCTGGCCGCCGACCTCTGAGGCGCCAAGCTGTTTCAGCATGCTGACAAAGCAGCTCCAGATGGTCGGTGTGATCGGGACCTTGAGTGCGTTCAGTAGGGACCAGGGGAGGCGCATCTGGGCGTTCGGTCTTGACAGGGGTTTGAACAGTCTCGATCCAATTTGCTCTTTCATGCGCTTTAATGTAGATTTTTGACATGTCCCGCAAGATGGTCAGCCTTCAAGAGGCTGAAGGCTTCCTGGGTGTTTCGCCCCAGACACGGCGGCGCTGGGGGCGCGAGGGGCGGCTTTGACCGGACGAGCGCACACCTGGCGGTCGGCGGCGTTATGATCTCACCCGGCTGCGCCCTGAGCGGTTTGCTGAGGTCCCCCAGTCCGTGGGACAGGTGACGCAGGGTCTGCGCACCATTGCTGAGGCCGAGGCTCAGTACAAGGACGTGCTGTGTCAGGCGGCTGACCTGATTGAGCCCCTGTTCAGGCAACACCAGGACCAATGATCATCGCCCACAAGATGGCGCTCGATCCGAACAACGTACAGGCAACCTACTTCAAGAATGCTTGTAATGTGGCGCGCTTTGTCTCCAACTGGGCCTTGGCCGAATGGCAGCGCCAGTATCAGGCGTACAAGGCCGATCCATCCTTGCCCAAACCCTCGGAAGGCGCGCTGCGCCGCCCACTCAACGCCATCAAGCGCGAGCAATTCCCTTGGCTGGTGGAGGTGACCAAGTGTGCCACGCAACGGGCGATCCTCCAATTGGGTATTGCATTCGAGAACTTTTTTACCGGTCGCCCTAAGTACCCAAGGTTTCGCAGGAAGGGCGTGCACGACCGCTTCACGCTCACCAACGATCAGTTCAGCATCGACGGCTGCCGCATTCGCATCCCGAATCTTGGTTGGGTGCGCATGAGTGAGCCATTGCGCTTGTCTGGCAAGATCATCTCGGCCCCGATCTCTCGGGTGGCGGAGCCCTGGTTTGTCGGCCTCACCGAGCCACACACGGCGCTGCTTAAGCGCCTGCGTTGGAATACAAGGCGGAACGGCGTGGCGGTCTGGTGGTTGTGTCTGACCGGTCCTTTGCAAGCCACAAGACCTGCTCGGCCTGTGGCGCGGTGCAGGAGGGGCTACCGCTCTAGGTGCACGCCTGGGTCTGCCCGCTCTGCGGTACAAGCCAAGATCGGGATCTGAAATGCAGCCAGAAACCATCCTGGCGGATGGTCTGGCCGTCCCGACGGCGCCTACGGCGCGTCTCGCCGGACGTCACGCCCCTGGAAGAGGAAGGCGCTGGCGGTAGCCTCACGGTTGCGGTGAGGCCGGACTTGTTGAAGCAGGACCTCAGCTTCGTTTATGCCTGAGCAGAAATGAGTCAGTCTGATGGGACGGTGTGTTCGCAAGAGGTGAATCATCATGCCACGGCTTCTAGTTGTGATCCTGCTGCTGATGGCGGCGCTGTGGCTGCTCCACCGGCTGAGCACAATGCCGCGCGCGCGCTTGGTGCGCCGACTGCGTCAGGCGGCGATCTGGGGACTGATCGGTGTGCTGGTGTTCGCCGTGCTCACCGGCCGGCTCAGCCCGCTGTTCGCGCTCATCGGCGCGGCCATTCCCGTGCTGTTGCGATTGCTCGCGCTGCTGCGTCTGGTGCCCGAGCTGCACCAGATCCTGCGTTCGCTCGGACTCGGCGCTGGTGCTGGGGCGGCCAATGGCGAGACGGGGCCGGGCCTGCCGCCCGACTCGGGTCCGATGAGCGAGGCCGAGGCGCGCGCCATCCTCGGCGTCGATGCCAAGGCCGATGCCGAGGCCATTCGGGCCGCGCATCGGCGGCTGATGCAGCGTCTGCACCCAGATCGCGGTGGCTCGGACTATCTGGCCGCGCGCATCAACGCGGCCAAGCGGCGTCTGTTGGGGGAGTGACGACACATGGCCACGGCTCCCAAGCCCAAGAGCGTCTATGTCTGCAACGACTGCGGGGCACGCTATCCGAAATGGACCGGTCAATGCCAAGAGTGCGGCGCCTGGAACAGCCTCTTGGAGGTCGCCGAACCGCTGCGTCGTCCAGCCGAGCGCGGCATCGGCTATGCCGGGGTCGTCGCTTCCAACAAGATCGAAACCCTGTCCGAGGTCAATCCGGAAGAGCGCCGGCGCGTCGAGAGCGGCATCGGCGAGCTGGACCGGGTGCTCGGTGGCGGTCTGGTCGCCGGATCCGTCGTCCTGATTGGCGGTGATCCGGGCATCGGCAAGTCGACCCTGTTGCTTCAGGCCTGTGCCGCGCTGGCTGCCGATCAGCCGGTGCTCTATGTCAGCGGCGAGGAGTCGCCCCAGCAGATCGGCCTGCGTGCGCGCCGGCTGGGGTTGTCTGGCGGCGGCATCCGTCTCCTGGCCGAGACCTGTGTCGAGCAGATCCTGGCCCAGGCCGAGCTAGAGCGCCCGCGGGTGATGGTGGTCGACTCGATCCAGACCCTCTATACCGAGACGCTGCAATCGGCACCCGGGTCGGTGTCGCAGGTGCGCGAGTCGGCGGCACACCTGGTACGCTTCGCCAAGCAGCGTGACACCGTGGTGTTCCTGGTCGGGCATGTGACCAAGGACGGCGCACTCGCCGGGCCGCGCGTGCTCGAACACATGGTCGACACCGTGCTCTATTTCGAGGGCGAGCACGGTGGACCCTTCCGCATCCTGCGCTCGATCAAGAACCGCTTCGGCGCCGTCAACGAGCTGGGCGTGTTCGCCATGGGCGATCAGGGACTGCGCGAGGTCAAGAATCCCTCGGCCATCTTTCTCTCGCGTCACGAACAACCGGTCGCGGGCAGTCTGGTGATGGTCACGCGCGAGGGGACACGCCCGCTCTTGGTCGAGGTCCAGGCGCTGGTCGATGAGAGTCCGCTGGCCAATCCGCGCCGGGTGGCGCTCGGGCTGGATCAGAACCGGCTGTCGATGCTGCTGGCGGTCTTGCACCGCCATGGCGGTATCGGTCTGTTCCATCAGGACGTCTTCGTCAATGTCGTCGGCGGGGTGCGCATCACCGAGACCGCCGCCGATCTGCCGGTGCTCTTGGCGGTGCTCTCGAGCGATCGCGACCGCCCGCTGCCACTGGATCTGGCGGCCTTTGGCGAGGTCGGACTCTCGGGCGAGGTGCGGCCCGTCCCCAATGGCCCGGACCGGCTGCGCGAGGCGGTCAAGCACGGCATCCGGCGCGCTATCGTGCCCAAGGGCAACGCGCCCAAGGAGGGCGTCCAGGGCCTGGAGATCACGGTGGTCAGGACCCTGGGCGAGGCCTTGGGGGCGGCGTTCTGAGCCACCGTCCCAATAGGATTCACCCGTGCGTCCAGGTGGTTCAATCGAGCTGCATCGGTCGTGATCGTTCGAGCGATCTGACGAGCAGTGTCATCCCGAGCAGCACACCGACCAGCATTGGTCCGAACGGCTGATCGAGTTCGAGCGCGGCGACGAATGCCAGCAAATAGCCGGCTACGCCGGTCAGGCTGGCGCCGATCAGCGTCCAGCGCCAGCTCGGCGCCAGTCGAAAGGTGATCCAGGCCGGGATCAGCACCAGGGCGAAGGCACCCATCAAACCCAGCGTCAGGGTACCGATGGCCAGTCCGCCTGCCGTCAATAGATCCAGACCCAGATGCCAGCGCCAGGCGGGGAGCTGATTGGCCGTCTCATAGCGCGGAAAGAAGCGCGCACGCAGCACGGGTTGCATGAGTCGCGGCAGGGTGCGGATGCAGAGTGCCAGGAGCAGCAGGCCGGCAATCAGCTCGGTGAGCCCCGCGAAATAGATCTGACCCTCGACCAGTGCTTGGGCCAATTGCTCGCCAAGCGCGGTATTGGCGCCGATCAGGAGTGTGGCCGACCAGCCGGCCAGGATCATGAAGCCATAGGCGATGTTGCCGCGCGCGGAGAGGAATGTCTTGATCGCCCCACCGCCGAGCGCCCCCAGGGTCGCCCCGACCACTGCCGGCACCCCAAGCGCCTGACCGAGCAGCGCGCTGGCCGAGGCCAGATGCGCCAGTCCCAAGGCCGCTAGCCATTCCTCGCGTAGCATCGCCAGTGCGCCCAGCATGGGCAGCAGTCCGGCGAGCAGCAGCCCGGTCAGCAGCGGCAGGCGAAACAACGGATCAAATAGGGTCTCTGTCATCGCTCCTATCCCCGAGTCGTCGGCGCCTCGATGAGACCCCTATCACGCACTTCGAGCAGACGCGAACAGACGCGCGAAAGAAGGTCGTGATCATGGCTGACGATCAGCATCCCGCGCCCGTTGCGTTCCAGCGCCAGGATCTCGATCAAGGCGGCGCGATTGGCCGGATCGAGATGGTTGGTCGGCTCGTCGAGCAAGACCAGATCGGCGTCGGTCGCGAGCGCCGACCAGATCCAGAGCAGTTGGTATTGACCCCCGCTCAGCCGGTCGATGCGCCTGTTGAGCAGGGGCGCAAGCCCATCCGGCAGAACCTCCGGACGCGCGGCCTGCACCCCCGCCGCCCACAACAGCTCGCGCCCGGTCAGTGGCATGACCGAACGCCGCAGTGGTTGCTGATCCAGATACGCCAGCTTCAAGCCGGGTTGGAGTTCGATATGCCCCGAGAAGATCCGCGTCGAACGGACGATGGCCTTTAGCAGCGTCGATTTGCCGGTGCCGTTGGGTCCCCAGAGTCCGAGCACCTCACCCCGCTCGAGTTGTAGCGAGACCGGTCCGATCACAGGTCGCGTATCGCCCGCGACCAGGGCATCGAGCCGCAATAGGGGGTGGGGATCTGAGGCGCGCACCGGATTTTAGGGACGTGCCGCCGCGATGGCCTCGACCCAGTGCTCGATATGATCCAGATAGCCCGTGCCATCGGCCTCAAGCGGCGGGGCCAGCGGCAGGCGTTTCACGGGCCAGCCGAGATCACGCGCCAATTTCGTGGGTACCTGGGGCGACTGATAGGGCGCATAGATCACCACGCCGGCGCGTCCCTTGAGCTTGGTTGTCAGTTCGAGCAGATCCTGTCCGGTCGGTGGCACACCCGGAGTCGACTCGATGGTGCCGAGCAGCGGCACCCCGAAGCGATCGAGCAGATAGACGGCGTCACGATGATAGAGCAGCACACCAGGCGCCCCCGCCAACCGTGCACGCCAGTCGGCGACACGCTGCTCGACCGCCTGGGCGAAGACCGCGGCGCCCTGGCGATAGATCGCCGCACCGTCCGGATCGAGCCGCGCCAGACGCTCGGCCAAGGCAGCGGCGATCTGGACCATACGCACCGGGTCCAGATCGACATGCGGATTACCGAGTGGATGCACGTCGCCGAGTGCGCGGTCGGCCGCTTTGCCGACGTCGAGTAGCTCGACCTGGGCGGCGGCCTCGAAATAGCCGTCCCGGCCCGGCTGGATGGCCGGATTGGCCGCGCCGGCGATCGCCGCCGGCAGCCAGCCGACCTCTAGCTCGGCGCCGATGGCCACCACCAGATTGGCGTCTCGCAACGCGCGCATCATGCTTGGCTTGGCCTGGATCTGGTGCAGATCGTGTTCGGGACCGACTAAGACGGTCGGTTCCAGACGCTCGCCGGCCAAGGCACGCACCAGGGCGCCCAGGCTCGAATTGGTCGCAACGACATTGAGCGGCGCGGCCAGTGCGTTTCCCATCAGGATCAGAGCCAGGAGGGAGATCAGGATTCTGAATGGCATGATGAATTCTCTCCAATACTCAAGACCGCGCCTGAGCGCCGCTAGAATGCATGAGCGCCGTGGCTGCCCAGGCTCATCAGGAACTGCAGATAGAAGGCGTCGAAGCGCTCGCGCTCGTTCGCGGCCACCAGGATGTCGTTGCGCGCATACTGGGCGCGCAGTTGCGAGAATTCTGATAGCTTCCAGGTCAGGTTCAGACTCCAACGATCCGAGGAACCATAGTCGGCATGCTCGCCGCCGCCAACCTCGTTGGTCAGGCCCAGCATGTCATAGCGCACGCCGGCCGTCCAGCGCGGCGCGATGCCATAGAGCGCTTGGGCATAGAAGCCGTCGGTGGTGAAGGTGCGCCGCGAGCCGATGATCTCGGGATGCGGGCTGGAGACGATGTCGAGATCCTTGACCGAACGCAGATACTCGGTCTGGAATTTGAAATCGCCCTGACCGTGCGGGCCTGAGCCGTCGTACTTGTAGACCAGATCCAAGCCCCAGAGATCGGCCTCGCCCGCCAGCGCGTTCTCGTGGATCTCGTCCTCGTCGGCATGGGTGTGCGTTTGGACCTCCTGATGCTGGGTGTTGTGCGCATAGGAGACACCGACTTGCAGCGCCTGGTCCTGCCCCAGATCCGGTGCGACCTTGGCGAAGAGGGTCCAGAGTCGCGGGCCATTCTTGGTCGCATCCAGTCCCAGTCGCTCCTGATCCTCATTACTGAGTGTGGCACCGAAGCGTTCTTGATCGCCCTGGAGCGCCTCGACCCCGAGCAGGGTATAGACCGGCAGCCTCGGCAGCCAGGTAAGCTGTACGCCCGTGTCCTGGAGACCATGATCGCCGAGCAGGTTCAGATAGGGCAGATTCTGGTCGACGAAGTCCCAGGCGTGCGGATGCTGCTTGTTGGCATACCCGAAGTCGCTCAGGAACTTGCCCGCCTTGACGCGCAGTCCGTGGGGCAGGGCGCGCGTCTGCAACCAGGCCTCCTCCAGATGGACATCGCCCTCGTCCATGACGGCGAGATAGGCGGCGGCGTCGAAATAGGGATCGACCGTGG
This sequence comes from Thermochromatium tepidum ATCC 43061, assembly GCF_009664085.1. Classification (NCBI taxonomy): domain Bacteria; kingdom Pseudomonadati; phylum Pseudomonadota; class Gammaproteobacteria; order Chromatiales; family Chromatiaceae; genus Thermochromatium; species Thermochromatium tepidum. Next base: position 256,063 of record NZ_CP039268.1, read on the forward strand.
CACTGAAGGACAGCTCGGCCTCGCTGAAGTTGAAGCCATTGTTCAGCCCGCCGTGGCTGTGGCCATGATCCGCCTCATGGACATGATCCTGGTCATGGGCCAGACCGCCCGAGGGTTGCAGCGCCTGCCCGACCAATGCGGCCCCCGAGCCACGGCGTCCATCGTTGTAATAGTTGCCGTTGAGGATCACCGAGATCTGTGGGTTGAAGGCCGTGCCCGAGCTGAGTGCGCCTCGGAAATCGGGGGGGTGCGAGGTGGTGGAGGCTGGTATAGAGGAGGTCGACACGGATGGAGCCCGCATCGGCTGGGAGATCGCCGGATCGGTCGCGGCTGAGGCGGCGGATGCCGAGGGAGGTCTTGACTGACGCTCGGCCCGCGCGAGCCGATCCTCCAGGTCCTGGATGCGGCGCTCGTACTGGCTGCGCATCTGTTCGAGCATGGATCTGAGTTGGGCGATTTCGGCCTCACTAGAGGCCTGAACGGCAGCGGCCGGTGCGATCAGGGCCGTCGCCAGACCGGCGGTTAGGATCGATGGACGCATGAGTGGAACTCCTGCCGGGATGCGTGTCGATGAATGGGCGGGCACGAATGTTATGAAATAACATTTTTAGGAACAATCCCATTCAAGGCCGCCCAGCCGGTCAGGTTGCCAGTGACCTCGACCATGCGTAGCATCTGCGCCTGCAAAGGCCGTTTTTACAACCAGAGGTTTCCAGTGGCCAGTCAGGCAGTCCGCGAGTCCATCCAGGGCCAACCCTTCAACGACGTTCTCAACGAATTACACGCCCATACCTTCTCAGGCGCACCTGGAGAATCCGACCCCTTCATCCTCAGCGAACTCGACCGCGAGTTCATCGCCTATGCGCTGGCGCTCTACTATCAGTGCGATCACTGCCAGCAGTACCACGGGCGGGCGATCGAGCGCCTGCGCAAGGAGAGCAACGCCAAGCCTTGGGCCTGGCAGGCTGAGTTCGTCAAGATCGTGCTCTTTCTGCGCATCAGCCGTCCGAATGTCTCGGAGGTCGAGTGGCAGGGTTGGGTCGAGTCTTGGCGTCGCTTTGCCACCCGTCTGCACTATCGGTATCCAAACTTCGCCTGCCACATCGCCTACGCCGTCGGGATCGCGCGCGCTGACGAGACACTCATGGACCTGGCCTTCGAGTCGCTGACCCGGCACTATCCGGACGGTGACACCCTACTGGGCGTCATCCGCGACATCGACCGCGTGGTGGTATTCATGAAGGCCGCGACCTCGAAGAATCGCACCGACCCAATCGTGCGCCGTCAACTCAAAGCGCGCGGCATTCACATCTGACAAAATCAAGGGGTTGTCGGGAAGGGGGGTGCGGCGGGTGCCGCGAGGGTTCGCCCTCGCGGCCTTTGTCGCGGGATGGATCCTCAGACCTTGCGCGCGTCCATCATGCGCTCGATGATCGGCTGGAGGATGATCTCCATCGCGAAGCCCATCTTGCCACCGGGCACCACCATGGTGTTGCGGCGCGACATGAAGGAGTTGGGGATCATGGCGAGCAGATAGGGGAAGTCGATCTGGAGCTTATTTGGATCCTTGAAGCGGATGATGACGAAGCTCTCGTCCGGTGTCGGGATGTCGCGGGCGATGAAGGGGTTGGAGGTATCGACCGTGGGCACGCGCTGGAAGTTGATGTCGGTCAGCGAGAACTGCGGCGTGATGTAGCGGATGTAGTCCGGCATCCGGCGCATGATGGTGTCGACGATGGCCTCGGCCGAATAGCCACGTTCGAGATTGTCGCGGTGGATCTTCTGGATCCATTCCAGGTTGATGATCGGCACCACGCCGACGCCCAGGTCGACATGCTGGGCGACATTGTTGTCCTCGGTGACGACCAGGCCGTGCAGACCCTCATAGAACAGCAGATCGGTCCCGGTTGGTAGATCCTCCCAGGGCGTAAACTCGCCGGGATTGAGCGAGGTGCCGAGCCGGGCATTGAGCTGACGCGCCTCCTCGTCGCTGTGGATGTAATACCGCTTCTTGCCGGTGCCGCTCTCACCGTATTCGCGGAAGAGCTCTTCGAGCAGGTCGAAGCGATTGGCCGCCGGTCCGAAATGACTGAGACTCTCGCCACGCTGGGCGGCGGCGGCCATCTCGATCTTCATCGCGGCACGGTCGTAGCGGTGGAAGCTGTCGCCCTCGATCACCGCCGCGCGGATGTTGTCGCGATGGAAGATGTGTTCGAAGGCGCGCTTGACGGTCGTGGTGCCGGCGCCGGAAGAACCTGTAACGGCGATGATCGGATGCTTCTTGGACATGAGGTTCTCTCCCCGTTCTTTATCGTTGTCTGGATACCCGGACACTGGTGTCGTCGCGGGTCTCAGCCGTCGAGACGTTTGACATGATTCTCTAATATATCACGACCCTCGGTGCTCGATCCTCGGATACGAGGGCCGGTACGTTCTCGGTTCAGGTGGCCGTAACTGTTGTGGGCGCCGCCACGACGACCTGTGCCGCCGCCCGGCGCTTGGCGCGTTGGTCGAAGAGGTTTTTGAGCGCAATCATCAGGCCAAGGCCGATGAAGGCCCCAGGCGGCAGGATGGCGATCAGTGCGCCCTGGAAATCCTTGCCCAGGCTCAGCGAGAGCACCTTGGCCCAGTCGCCGAGCAGCAGATCGGCCTGATGGAACAGCGTGCCCTGACCGACAAGCTCACGCAGCCCACCGAGCGTGGTCAGCACCAGGGTCGCGCCCAGTCCCACCGCAAAACCATCGAGCAGCGCACGGTCGAGGCGATTCTTGGATGCAAATGCCTCGGCGCGACCGATGATGATGCAGTTGACTACGATCAGCGCGATGAACAGCCCCAGTACTTGATACAGGTCATAGAAAAACGCCTGCATGATCAGCTCGACCAGGGTGACGAAGGAGGCGATGACCAGGACGAACACCGGGATGCGGATCTCGGGCCGCACCAGATGACGTACCAGGGAAACCGTGCCGTTGGAACAGGTGATGACTGCCGTGGTCGCCAGGCCCATCCCAAGCCCATTGGTCGCCGAGGTCGTGGTCGCCAACAGCGGACAGAGCCCGAGCAGCGCCACCAGTGACTGGTTGTTGCTCCAGAGGCCGGCGCTGAGGATACGTCGATAGGATTGGGGTGCCGACATCAGCCCTGACCTCCGCTCGTTGGCCCGCCGGCCTGGTCCTCGCGGGGCGCGTAGAGCGCCTCGCCCTGTTGTTGGACATAGAGCAGGGTGTCACGCACCGCCTTGACGACCGAGCGCGGTGTGATGGTCGCCCCCGTGAACTGATCGAACTCACCGCCGTCGCGCCTCACCGCCCACTTCTCGAGCGGGGGGTTGGTCAGCGACTTACCGGTAAAGCCCAGCACCCAGTCCGACTTAGACTCCTCGATCTTGTCGCCGAGCCCAGGGGTTTCGTGATGCGAGACCACGCGCACCCCGCCCAGGGTGCCGTCGCGCAGCACCGACACCAAGAGCTTGATCGGACCGGCATAGCCGTCCGGGACCACGGGTTCGAGCACCACAGCGACCGGGGAGCCGTCGTGACGCGCGCGATAGACCTGGGTGAAATCGGCGCCGAGTAGCTGGCGCGCACTGACCTGGAGGCGGTCTTGGAGCGGATCATTGTTGACCTGCTCAGTGGGTAGGATGGTATCGAGCTTGCGCTTCATCGCCAGGTACTGGTTGTCGGCGATGCGTGCCTCGACCGAGTCATGCGTGATCGCGACCAAGGACACGCTGATGACGGCAAAGGCGCCGAGCAACCCGCCGGATAGCAGGAGAGAGACGAGCTTGGTCCTCATGTACGTGCGCTCCCATGTCCAAAGACACGCGGTTGGGTGTAGTAATCGATGGTCGGGGCGGCAATATTCATCAACAAGACCGCGAAGGCCACCGCGTCCGGATAGCCGCCCCAGGAGCGGATCACATAGACGATAAGACCGATACTGGCACCGAAGACGAGCTGGCCCTTCTTGGTAGTACAGGCCGTCACCGGATCGGTGGCGATGAAAAAGGCCCCGAGCATGGTGGCACCGCTGAACAGATGGAACAGGGGTGTCGGGTGCGTCTGCGGGGCGATGACCCAAAATAAGGCGGAGGCGGCCGTCAGGCCAAGTAGCATGGACACAGGGATGTGCCAGGTAATGATCCGTCGTACCAGGAGATAGGCCCCACCGAGCAGGAAGGCCACCCCGACCCATTCCCAGCCGCGTCCGCCGAGCAGGCCCCAGGTCCGGCTCTGGACGATCTGGTCGAGGGTTTGCCCCAGCTTGAGTTTGCCGCGCATCTCGTCGAGCGGGGTGGCCGAGGAGACGGCGTCCCATTCGAGCCCAGTCGGCAGCGCACCGCCCAGGATCAGACGCAACGACTCCATGAAGCTCAGCGGATGCTCGGCTAGCCCGGCGGGCGCCAGCCAGGTGGTCATGGCCACCGGATAGGAGACGAGCAAGAAGACATAGGCGGCCATCGCTGGGTTGAATGGGTTGTAGCCTAGGCCACCATAGAGCTGTTTGACCAGCACGATGGCAAAGAACATCCCGAGCAGGGTCAACCACCAAGGCAGCGTCGGCGAGACCGAGAGCGCAAACAGCACCGCCGTCACCACGGCGCTTAGATCACGCAGTGCGATCAGCGGCGGGCGTCCGCGCAGGAGCATCACGACGGTTTCGAACATCACCGCGAAGGTCACGGCGAGCACGATGTTGATCAGCAGACCCCAGCCGAAGAACCAGGTCATGACCAGGATGCCGGGGATGAGTGCCAGTAGCACTTCGAACATGATGCGATCGACCCGGTTCACTCGGGGCACATGGGGGGAGGAGATGATGGCGTTTTGCATGAAACAGGATCCGAAGGGTTGCTCCAGTGCACGGCTGGGCAACCTCGTTGAGGCGAAAAATAAGGTTGTAGATCGATCAGGGCCGTCAGCCGGCTTACCGGAACTCAACTAAACGCGTCCGTCTGGTCGAGTCGCGGACTGACAGGGGCGCAATCGCATCCGCCGTCCCATCCAACCAGGACTCTATCCCATCGCTTCCCAGATAGGCTCGGGGACGCGGGTTGGGATCGCCTCGGCGACCGACCTGGATCAAGGATCGACACCAACGTCATGGCCGGACCCAGCAGGGCAACGAGGATCAGACGGTTATAACGGAGTAATGCCGTCATCTTCAAGGTAACTGACCTCGCAGGGTCAGGGTATCGCCGCGCTGGATCAGTTCGAGCGGCTTGAGGAAGCTCATGCCCAGCAACACCTCGTCGTCCGGCATGTTCGGCAGCACGCTCGCGCGTACCCCATGCGCAACCAGGTCGCCGAGTTCGACCCGCGCCAGCCGCGTGGGCCAGGCGCGGGTGATCCCATTGGCGGTGTGGCTGGTCCCCTCCGGACCGAGCCTCAGATCCAGCCGCTGCGCCAGGTCCAACGACAGTGCCACCTCGGTTGCGCCCGTGTCGATCAGAAAGCGCACCGGCTCGCCGTTGATCTTGCCGCTTGCGACATAGTGCCCGGCCCGATTGCGTCGGAGCGTCACCTCGACCACGCCATCGGCCCCCTGGAGACTGAGCGGATGCGGATTGGGGTTGTGGTCCCGCTCCAGCCATTGATGGAAGAACAGCCCAAGCGACGCCAGCCCCGAGACCCAGGCCCCAAACAGCATGGCCCGACCCAGTCGGGCCGGCCAGTCGTCGCGGATAGGCCCCTCGTCAGACACGCAACAGCAACCGCACCGGGTCTTCCACCAGCTCCTTGATCGCGACCAGGAACTGCACCGCCTCGCGCCCATCGATGAGCCTGTGGTCATAGGTGAGTGCCAGATACATCATGGGCGCGACCAGGATCTGACCGTCCTTGACGATCGGACGCTCCTGGATCCGGTGCAGACCCAGGATGGCGCTCTGCGGCGGGTTGAGGATCGGGGTCGAGAGCAGCGAGCCGAACACCCCGCCGTTGGTGATCGAGAAGGTGCCCCCTGTGAGCTCTTCATAGCTGAGGCTGCCGTCCTTGGCCTTGCGGGCGAACTCGGCGATGCCCTGCTCGATCTCGGCCATGCCGAGCCGGTCGGCGTTGCGCAGGATCGGCACCACCAGACCGCGCGGCGAGCTCACGGCGATGCCGATGTCGTAATAGCCGTGATAGAGGATGTCCTCGCCGTCGATCGCGGCATTGAGCACCGGAAAGCGTTGCAGCGCCTCGACCACGGCCTTGACGAAGAACGCCATCAGCCCCAGCCGCACGCCGTGGCGCTGCTCGAAGGTCTCTTTGTAGCGCGCACGCAGGGCGTTGACCGCACTCAGATCGACCTCGTTGAAGGTGGTCAGCAGTGCGGCGTTCTGCTGGGCCTGAAGCAACCGCTCGGCGATGCGCGCACGCAGCCGGGTCATGGGTACGCGCCGTTCGGGGCGAGGGCCTGTTGCGGTCTCGCCCGTGGATTCCGGTGGCTGGGGGTCAGCGCCGGGGGCGCTGCGAGTAGCGGCGAGATCCGGATGACGCTCCGGCACCTGACCTTCGCGCGCGTCCAGATAGGCCAGGACATCGGCCTTCTGGATGCGCCCGTCGCGGCTGGGGATCTGGCTCGGATCCAGGTGGAGCTCCCTGACCAGCTGGCGCGCCGAGGGGGTAAGATGGGGGGAGGCGCCTGTCTGAGGCCCCCCTTCACCCAATCCCTCTTCTGCGAGTGGAGTGGGACTTTTCGTCGGCTGGGAGGCGGCAGGGGGTGTGGGCGTTGCGCCGGGCAGGGCGCTCACCGCCCCCTCGTCGATCAGCGCCAGCACTTCATCGGCCTGTACCCGCGCGCCTTCCTCAGCCAGGATCTCCCTGAGTACGCCGGCACGCGGAGACGGCACCTCTAGGATCACCTTGTCGGTCTCCAGCTCGACCAGAGGCTCGCCCTCCCTGACCACCTCGCCCGGCCCCTTGCTCCAGGTCAGCACCCGTGCATCGGTGACGGATTCGGGCAGGGCAGGCACGCGGACTTCGAGACTCATTGGGGTGAGATCCTTTGATTCATGGCCGGATTGTAATGGCCGCTCAGGGCCTCGCCGATCAGACGCTCCTGCTGCTCGACATGGGCGACGCGATGACCGACGGCCGGCGCGGCGGAGGGCGGTCGTCCGACATAATACAGCCGCTGGCCGTCCTGGATGAGCGGAGAGAGCCGGTGCTTGATCTGGTCCCAAGCGCCCTGGTTCTGGGGCTCCTCCTGACACCAGACGATCTCCTCGACCCTCGAATAGGGGGCGAGTGCGCGCGCCAGCGCCTGCTTGGGGAAGGGATAGAGCTGCTCGATGCGCAGCAGCACGACATTGGTCTGACCACGGGCGCGCCGGGCCTCCAGCAGCTCGTAATAGACCTTGCCGCTACAGAGGATGACGCGCTCGACCCCCGCGGGATCGATGGGGTCGATCTCGTGGATCAGTACCTGATACTGCCCGCAGGTCAGCTCCTCGAGCGCGGACACGGAGAGCCGATGGCGCAGCAGACTCTTGGGCGTCATCACGATCAAAGGTGTGCGATAGGGACGCACTATCTGACGTCGCAGCAGGTGGAACATCTGCGCCGGTGTGGTCGGTACGCAGACCTGGATATTGTGCCCGGCGCAGAGCTGCAAGAAGCGCTCGGGACGCGCCGAGGAGTGCTCGGCGCCCTGGCCCTCTAGCCCGTGCGGCAGCAACAGCACCAGACCGCAGTACAGCCCCCACTTGACCCCAGCCGAGGTGATGAACTGGTCGATGACCACCTGCGCCCCATTGGCGAAGTCGCCGAACTGGGCCTCCCAGAGCGTGAGTGCATGCGGCTCGGCGGTGGCAAAGCCGTATTCATAGCCGAGTACGGCCTCTTCTGACAGGATGGAATCGATGGCGATGAAGGCGCCCTGATGCGGACCGAGATGCTGGAGCGGGGTGTAGGACTCGCCGGTCTTTTGATCATGGACCTTGGCATGGCGGTGGAAGAAGGTGCCGCGTCCAACGTCCTGACCCGAGAGCCGCACCGGGACCCCGGCATCGAGCAGGGTGGCATAGGCCAGGGTCTCGGCATAGCCCCAATCGAGGGGCTGATCGCCCTGGGCCATCTTGTGCCGTTCTTCCCAGACCTTCTCCACCCGTGGATGGAGGCTGAAGCCCTCGGGTAGGCGCAGCATGGACGCCGTGAGCGCGCGCAGCCTCTCCAGGGGTACACCGGTGTCGAGGTCTTGATCCCAGTGCGTCCCACGGCAGAAGCTCCAATCGACCCGCATGCGCCGATCCAGATCGCAGAGCACCGGGCGTGCGGTCACCACCCCCTGTTCGATCGACTCGCGATAGCACGCAACCATCGCCTGCTCTTCCGCCCGGGTGAGCACACCCTGGGCAATCAAGCGCTCGGCATAGATCGCGCGCGGTGTTGGGTGGCTACGGATCTTCTGATACATCATCGGCTGGGTAACCGCCGGTTCATCGGCCTCGTTGTGTCCGAGTCGGCGATAGCAGATCAGATCGATGATGACGTCCTTGTGGAACCTGTTGCGGAAGTCGAGCGCGAGCCGGGTGACGAAGATCACGGCCTCGGGGTCGTCGCCGTTTACATGGAACACCGGGGCCTCGACCATCTTGGCGACATCGGTGCAATAGGGCGTGGAACGCGCATCGAGCGGGTGGCTGGTGGTAAAACCGATCCGATTATTGACGACGATGTGCACTGTGCCGCCGGTGCCATAGCTGCGCGTCTGCGACAGTTGCAGGGTCTCCATCACCACGCCCTGACCGGCGAAGGCTGCGTCCCCATGGATGAGCACTGGCAGCACCTGATCGCCGGTGCGATCGCCGCGGCGGCGCTGACGCGCGCGCACCGAGCCCTGGATCACCGGGTCGATGATCTCCAGGTGCGAGGGATTGAACCCGAGCACCAGATGGACGATCCCGCCGGGGGTCTCGACATCCGTGGCAAAGCCCAGGTGATACTTGACGTCGCCAACCATCTGACGCCAGTCCATCTGGATCCTGTCTTCGAACTCGTTGAAGATCGCAGCCGGCGGCTTGCCGAAGATATTGATGAGCACATTGAGCCGTCCGCGGTGGGCCATGCCGATCACGATCTCCTGCATCCCCTGGCGTCCGGCGCGCTGGATCAGCTCGTCGAGCAGCGGAATGAGTGCCTCGCCCCCTTCCAGCGAAAAACGCTTCTGACCCACATAGCGCTGGTGGAGATACCGCTCGATCCCCTCGGCGGCGGTCAGGAGTCTGAGCAGCCAGCGCCGGCCCTCGCTATCCAGCTCGGGTCGGGCGCGATAGCCTTCCAGTCGCTTCTGGATCCAGCGCTTCTCCTGGGTGCTGGTGATGTGCATGTATTCGGAGCCGACCGTGCCGCAATAGGTCTCCCGAACGATGGCGAGGATCTCGCGCAGCGACAGGCGATCTGGCGCATAGAGCGAGCCGGTGTTGAAGACCTGGTCCAGGTCTTCCGGACTCAGATTGTGATATTCGAGGTCGAGGTCGACGACGTGCGGCGTCTCGCGCAACCGAATCGGATCGATGTCGGCGACCTGATGGCCGCGATAGCGGTAGGCATTGATGAGACTGAGCACGGCCGCCTGTCTCTCGGCGGCAGCCGGGTCGAGACAGGCGTTCGAGCGCGTGGTGGCACCTGCACACGGCTCCTGGGCCAAACGCCGGAAGTTGTCACGGATCGGGCCATGCGGCGTCTCGGCGACGAGCGAGGCATTGGCCGTCTCGCGGCGCAGTCTGTCGAAGCGTGTGCGCCAGGCGGCATCGATGCACTCTGGGTCGACGAGATAACGCTCGTAGAGATCCTCGATGAAGGCGGCGTTGCCGCCGTAGAGCGCGCTTGAGCCCCGGAACGAATCTAAACGTTTGCCCATGCGGAATTTCGATTGTATTTGTTGGTCTGCCATTCTTAGTCAAAAGATCCAGCACGACGCCGGTGGACGCGGGCCCAGGGCGCAGGTTTTATAGCATACTCGACAGGGCGCCCGACACGCCGGTCGCCGACGGCGCAGGCTGCACGAAGCCAATTGAAATGATCGCGTTATTCAATGCTTGAGACCTTAGACCAAGACGACAGGGCGATAGGCGTGCCGCCGAAGACGAGAGTACTCATGCCAAAAGATCCGGATCCCGCTGAACGTCTTTTGACACCTGATTTCGCGCTCGATCACCAACGGCGTCTGCGCGAGGTGCGTATCCATCTGGCCAAGCTCGAGGCCGACATCGCCTATTTTGAGGCGCGTCTCGAACTGATCGGTGAGCCCAGCAGCAGCAACAGTGTCGCGCAACGCAAGCTGTTTACGCTGCTGCAAAAGGCCACGGCCAAGCAGATCCTCGACACCCGAAGCCACCATTCCGAACTGCGCTGAAGTGGTCTCAATGCAGCGATCCGAGACCTGCCGCGCCATCCTGTGACACAATCGCGCTTCAGGCCGCATCCCTGCGGTCGATCAATCTTGTTTTCAATCTTGAACCCTGTCGTCACGACGTCCGCGCCCGTTGCGGTCGAACGCGGTTCGATTCCAGGATCCACTATGTCCAATAGCATTCGCATCGCCACCCGCAAGTCTCCTTTGGCCCTGTGGCAGGCCGAGCATGTCGCCGCCCGCCTCAAGGCGCTCCATCCCGATCTCAGGGTCGAGATCATCGGCATGACCACCAAGGGTGACCAGCTGCTCGACTCGCCCCTGTCCAAGGTCGGCGGCAAGGGTCTGTTCGTCAAGGAGTTGGAACAGGGGATGCTGGCCGGTGAGGCGGATATCGCCGTGCACTCGATGAAAGACGTGCCGGTCGAGTTGCCCGAGGGTCTACATCTGGCGGTGATCATGGAGCGTGAGAATCCCCATGACGCCTTCGTCTCCAATACCTATACGCGCCTCGCTGAGCTGCCGGCGGGGGCCTGTGTCGGGACCTCCAGTCTGCGCCGTCAGTGTCAGCTCGCCGATCGGCGTCCCGACCTGCGCATCGAGCCGCTGCGCGGCAACGTCAACACCCGTCTGGCCAAGCTCGATGCCGGTGAGTTCGATGCCATCATCCTGGCCGCCGCCGGACTGATCCGGCTCGGTTTCGCGTCGCGCATCCGGGACACCCTTGATCCAGACGACTCGCTGCCGGCCATCGGCCAGGGCGCCATCGGCATCGAGTGTCGGATCGAGGACGCGCGCGTGCATCAGCTCATCGCTCCGCTGGCCGACCGTGACACCAGCGACCGCGTGCGCGCCGAGCGCGCCCTGAACGCCCGGCTCAATGGCGGCTGCCAGGTGCCGATCGGCGGCCATGCGGTGCTCGAGGGCGATCGGCTCATCCTCAAGGGGCTCGTCGGCACCACCGATGGCACGCGCATCCTGCGCGCCACGGCATCTGGTCCGCGCAGCGAGCCCGAGGCGATCGGGGTGCGGGTGGCCGAGGATCTGCTCGCTCAGGGCGCTGATGCCATCCTAAACGCACTCCTGGGGCACTGAGCCATGATCAGGGCCGTCGATCTCGCCGGTCGTGGCGTGCTGGTGACCCGCCCTGCCGGTCAGGCTGAACCGCTGTGCCGCCTGATCGAGGCGGCGGGCGGGCGCGCCATCCGTTTTCCGACCATCGCCATCGCGCCGACCCACGACCCGAGGGCCAAGGCGCTCCTGGGTGAGCCCTGGGATCTGATGTATTTCGTCAGTCCCAATGCGGTCGAGCAGGCACTGGCCCTGGTCGGCACTGGCACCTGGCCAGGGGTGAAATGGGTCGCAGCGGTCGGGCGCGGCACGGCACGCGCGCTCGCCGCGGCTGGACGGGCGCCCGATCTGGTCCCGAATGGGCGTTACGAGAGCGAGGCGCTGCTTGAGATGCCGGAACTCTCTGACATGCGTGGTCGCAGGGTCTTGATCGTGCGCGGTGTTGGCGGGCGCGAGCTCTTCGCCCGGACCCTGAGCGAGCGCGGGGCCGAGGTGTACTACGCCGAGGTCTATCGGCGCGTGCGACCCGAGGTCGACCCGACCCAGGTGTTGGCCCGCTGGAGGCATGAGGTCCATCTGGTGACGGTGACCAGCGATGAGATCTTGCTCAATCTGGTTGCGCTCTTGGGCGAAGCGGGACGAGCGCCACTCCTGGAGACGCCCCTGGTCGTGATCGCCGAACGCACCGCTCAGACCGCGCGTGATCTGGGCTTCCAGACCATCCGGGTGGCCGAGCGTGCCGACGACGAGTCCATCCTACAGGCATTGATCGCGCTATTCGGAGGTTCGTTGCTCTAGCGGACGGTTCGGCAAAAGGCCGTCCCGTTGCATCTGAGCGATCACCTCGTCGATCACCTGGCTGAGTGTGGTGTGCTCCGAGTTGGGGTCGAGCGGCTGGGAACGACCCGACCACACCAGCCGTTCTTGCTTGGCGTCATAGAGGTTGGTCTCGAGCCGCAACGCCTTGGGATCGCTGTAATATCCAGGGGTGGAGACCTCGTCATAGACCCGGCTGAAATAGCCGATCAGGTGATGATCGTGATCCGGCACCGAGCCAATCCGCGCCGCCGGCTGGGTGCTGGCTGACTCGTCGGTCACCAGATGGGTGATGAGGACACCATCGGCCTTGACCTTCGCATAGCCTTCGGTCATCCGTGCCAAGCGACCCAGCTGGCGATCCGACACCAGCTCGTGTGAAGCCCAGGTGGTGATACCGAGCGTCTGGAGCCGCTTGACGAAATTGTCTTCGTAGGCGCGCCTGACCTTCGGGTTGTTGGTCACGCCGAAGACCACCAGGCGCTCATACTGTCTGGGTGTCTGACCCGGCTGGATCCAGACCGAGGAGACCGGACCTGTGGCAGCACAGGCCCCCAGGAGGAATGCCAGCGAACCAGCGATCAAGAGGCGTACTCTGGGATACATCGATCGGCTCCAGTACCGACACCGCCTCAAGAGGACAAGCTGAGGCGGCGCCCTTTGGACGAGTTCGGTTGGGGACAAGCGGTTATAGGTCTTTGGACCACCCGGTCTGCTGTGACGCGAAGGCGCAGAATCAGTATGCCCAAGCCGAACCCTCCTGCCCAGCGCGTTCAGAATCTGAGCGCAGACGGCGGCGTAAGTTCGATGATCAAGTTGGACCGCGCCACGGCCTGACAGGTCAAGCAGGTACCAGCCGGTCGGCCGTGGAGTGCCTCGATCTCTCCACTGGGAGAGTCGATGACGCCACTCTTGAGCGTGATCGCACAGGCGCCACAATAGCCGCTGCGACAACCGTTGGGTAGGTCGATCCCCTGGCGCAGCGCGGCCTTAAGCAGGGTCTCGCCTGGATCGGACTCGAAGCTTGGGCCAGCAGGTAGGATCTGGATGTTGAAATTCATAGACCCTCCGCAAGGAAACCCGCGACTTGAGTCGCGGGAGGAATGGCGGGTGCGCGAAGCGCACCATGTGGTGTATAATACAGTGTGGTCTCCGGGCGCACGCCGACTGCAACGCCAGTCGAAACCTGGCCCGGATTGGCAGCGGAGCCCCGCTGCCAAGGGCGGCTGTAAACACGCCCAATGTTGGGGATGCGGTCAACCATGTTTGCTGTGTCTCACAATAAAGCCTTCGACTTCAATCGAGGGTTGTTTACGCGGAAGCAAACTCATGTCAGACATTGTGATTGTAGGCTGTGGCTATGTGGGCGAGCGTTTGGCACGCCAATACCTCGACGCGGGTGAATCCGTCATTGGTTTGGTTCGGAGTCGGGACGGGCTGGAGCGTTTGGCCGCCGCCGGCATCCCTGCCATGCGCCTCGATCTGTCCGGAGACGATCCCATCCCCTGCGCGCTCGCCGGCGCACGTCTGTTCCATCTGGCGCCACCGCCCTCTCAAGGACGCGAGGATCTCTATACGCGCCGTTTGATCCAGTCCTTCGACCAGGCCGGTCATCCACGCCGCCTCGTCTATATCAGCACCACAGGCGTCTATGGCGACTGCGCCGGTGCCTGGATCGATGAGGACTGGCCGACGCGTCCAACCCTGGAACGTTCGCTCAGACGTCTGGATGCCGAAGACGCGCTGCGCGGCTGGAGCCGCGACCAGGGCGGTGAGCTGATCGTGCTGCGAGTGGCCGGTATCTATGGCCCTGGGCGCCTGCCGCTGGAGCGCCTGAGGCATGGTCTGCCCCTGGTGCGTCCCGAAGAGGCGCCCTACAGCAACCGGATCCATGTCGATGATCTAGTCGCAGTCTGTGTCGCGGCCATGGAACGCGGGCGCCCCGGCGCCATCTTCAACGTCAGCGATGGCCATCCGACCACCATGACCGATTATTTTATCCAGGTCGCCAAGGCCGCCGGCCTGCCTCAGCCGCCGCTGATCAGTCTGGCCGAGGCCACCACCCATCTATCCGAGGGCATGCTGGGCTATATGAGCGAATCGCGCCGGCTGTCCAATCGCCGTCTGCGCGAGGAACTGGGTATCGAGTTGCGGTATCCGACCCTAGCCGAGGGTTTGGCACAGGCGCTTCGATAAGGGTTCGACCTGCCAGCAGGGCTTGAGCCTCGGCACGAACCAAAGTTGACGCAAGGGCGCACATCTACTAGTTTTTATCCAAACTGCAATCGGCGGCCGAGGCCAGGATCCCAATCAGCCACGCGAGCATTCAAGCATTCTTCCGGGAATCGGGGTTTGCACTGGCCAGGCGTCGCCTCGTATCCAGCCTATCCGATCGGCGGTTCGACTGCCCCACTCCTAAAATCGGCCTATTGTCCACCCCGGGGTGCTCATCCGGTTGATCACCCGCTCTGTCTCCGATACACACATTTACAGCTTCTTTGTCTCATCCGAAGGGGCTGGATCTCTTCAACGACTGTCGCGGCAACCTGTGTGTCGGCCGTGACGGTATCGATTGATCGACACACACCTCCATGATGAGCGCGAGAGACAGCAGCGATGAGGATCTACGTAGGCAACCTGCCCTATAGCGTAAACGACGACGAGCTAAGGAGCGTCTTTAGCCAGTTCGGCGAGCTGGTCGCCGCCGAGGTGATCAGGGACAAGTTCTCGGGTCAGTCGAAGGGATTCGGTTTCGTCGACATGCCCAACAAGGCCGAGGCCGATGCGGCCATCAAGGCCCTGAACGAAACCGAGATGAAGGGGCGCAAACTGACCGTCAACGAGGCCAGACCGCGCGCCGAGCGCCCCCGCGGAGGGAGTGGCCGTTATTGATCGATCTTGAACCGCGTCAGTCCGGGCGCGGTTCGAGCCTGATTCCTAATGCCCCCCAGATCCGGTCAACCCGTTCGCGCACGCCCTCGTCCATGCGGATCGGGCGGCCCCATTCGCGTGTCGTCTCGCCCGGCCACTTGTTGGTGGCGTCGAGGCCGATCTTCGACCCTAGACCTGAAACGGGCGAGGCGAAATCCAGATAGTCGATCGGCGTGTTCTCGATCAGCAGGGTGTCGCGTGCCGGGTCCATGCGCGTGGTCAGGGCCCAGATGACATCGCTCCAGTTACGGGTATTGACGTCCTCATCGACCACGATCACGAACTTGGTGTACATGAACTGACGCAGAAACGACCACACACCCAGCATCACCCGTTTGGCGTGTCCCGGATATTGCTTGCGGATGCTGACCACGGCGAGCCGGTAGGAACAGCCCTCAGGCGGCAGATAGAAGTCCTGGATCTCGGGGAACTGCTTGCGCAGGAGGGGTATGAACACCTCATTCAGGGCCACGCCTAACACGGCCGGCTCATCGGGCGGGCGCCCGGTGTAGGTGCTGTGATAGATGGGATCGCGTCGATGGGTCATGCGCTCGATGGTGAACACCGGGAAGGTCTCGACCTCGTTGTAATAGCCCGTGTGGTCACCGAAGGGCCCCTCAGGGGCCGTGTCGTCCGGGTAGATATGGCCTTCGAGCACGATCTCGGCGTTGGCCGGAACCTGGAGGTCGGATTCCAGACAGGCTGCAAGCTCAGTGCGACTGCCGCGCAGCAGACCGGCGAAGGCATATTCAGACAGGGTATCGGGCACTGGCGTCACCGCGGCCAGCAGGGTCGCCGGGTCGGCACCTAGCGCCACCGCGACCGGAAAGGGTTTACCCGGATTGGCACGTTTCCAGTCGCGATAGTCGAGCGCCCCGCCGCGATGCGACAGCCAGCGCATGATGACCCGGTTGGGTCCAAGTACCTGCATCCGATAGATGCCGAGGTTGTGGCGCGGCTTCTCCGGACCGCGCGTGATCACCAGTCCCCAGGTGATGAGCCGGGCGACATCGCCCGGCCAGCAGCGTTGGATCGGCAGCCGACCCAGATCGACCTCCAGACCGCTCAGTGAGACCTCCTGACAGGCCGGATTGCGCCGTACCCTGGGCGCCATATCGAGCACCTTCTTAAAGATCGGCAGCGTCTCCCAGGTCTGCTTCAGTCCCCTGGGCGGATCGGGTTCCTTGAGGAACGCAAGGAGTTGCCCGACCTCGCGCAAGGCTTCGACCGACTCCTCGCCCATGCCGAGCGCGACCCGCTTGGGTGTTCCGAACAGGTTGGCGAGCAATGGGATGTTCGAGCCCCTGGGTCGCTCGAACAACAGCGCCGGACCGCCCGCACGGAGGGTGCGGTCACAGATCTCAGTGATCTCCAGATCGGGATCGACCTCGAGCGTGACGCGGTGCAGCTCGTCGCGCTGTTCGAGCTGATCGATGAAGTCGCGCAGATCGCGGTATTGCATCCTGGTTCGAGACCCCTCATTAAGCCGCTTCGGTAACGATGCCCGAATGGCGCAACAGCGCATCGATCTGCGGCTCGCGTCCGCGAAACCTCACGAACAGCGTCATCGCATCCTCCGCGCCGCCTTGCTCTAGGATGTTCTCCAGGAAGGAACGCCCGGTCGCGGCATCGAAGACGCCGCGTTCTTCAAACAGCGAGAAGGCATCCGCCGCGAGCACCTCGGCCCATTTGTAGCTGTAGTACCCCGCCGCATAACCGCCGGCGAAGATGTGCGAAAAGCTGTGCGCGAAGCGGTGGAAGGCGGGTGGGCGGACCACGGCGACCTGATCGCGAACCGACTCCAGGATCTCATAGATGCGCCCGCCGCGTCCTGGGTCATATTCGTAGTGCAGCCTAAAGTCGAACAGCGCAAACTCGAGCTGCCGCACCATCTGCATCGCCGACTGAAAGTTCTTGGCCGCGATCATGCGGCTGTAGAGCGCTTCGGGCAGCGGGGCGCCGGTCTCCCAGTGCGCGGCGAACAGATCCAGCGACGCGCGCTCCCAACACCAATTCTCCAAGAACTGGCTCGGAAGTTCGACCGCATCCCAGGGTACGCCGTTGATCCCGGCCACACCCGGATAGTCGATGCGCGTGAGCATGTGATGCAGTCCGTGCCCGAACTCGTGAAACAGCGTCAATACCTCGTCATGGGTCAGGAGCGAGGGTCTGTCCCCGACCGGCGGGCTAAAGTTGCAGACCAGATAGGCGACCGGGATCTGATCACAGCGGCTGGTGTGCATCCGATTGGTGCAGACATCCATCCAGGCCCCGCCGCGCTTGTTCGGGCGCGCGAAGGGATCGAGATAGAACTGGGCGCGCAGCGCGCCGCTGGGATCTCGGATCTCGAAGAAACGCACGTCCGGGTGATAGGTGTCGAACTCGGGCACCTCCTGGATCCGGATGCTAAACAGCCGTTCGGCCACGCCGAACAGCCCGAACAGGACGCGCGTGATCGGGAAGTAGGGACGCAGCTCCTCCTGGCTGATCTGGTAATGATGGATGCGTAGCTTTTCGGAGTAATAGGGGATATCCCAGGGTTCCAGCGACTCGACGCCATGCTGCTCATGCGCGAATGCCTCCAGTTCGGCCAGCTCGCGCCGTGCCTGTCCGACCGAGCGCGCGGCCAGGTCGTTGAGAAACCCAAAGACCTCCTCGGGTGAACGGGCCATCTTGGTCGCGAGCGAGCGCTCGGCATAGTTGGCGAAGCCAAGCAATTGGGCCAGCTCGTGACGCAGGGCGAGGATGCGCTCCATGATCTCGGTATTGTCCCAGCGCCCGGCGTGGGGCCCCTGATCCGAGGCGCGTGTGCCGAAGGCCTGGTAGAACTCGAAGCGCAGCGCGCGGTCGTCGGCATAGGTCATGACCGGCAGGTAATAGGGCATGTCGAGCGTGAACATCCAGCCATCCAGTCCCTGACCTTCGGCGTTCTGACGCGCCAGCGCCAGCAACGACTCGGGCAGACCGGCGAGTCGTGCTGGGTCTTCGATATGCTTGCTCCAGGCATTGGTCGCATCCAGCACGTTTTCGGAATAGGTGCTGGTCAGCTGGGCGAGCTCCTGGCTAATCGCCTTGTAACGGGTCTTCTGCTCAGGCGGCAGGTCCACGCCCGAGAGATGGAAGTCACGCAGCGCGTTCTCCAGTAGCTTGCGCTGCGCCCTGTCCAGATGCTCCTGGGCCGCGACCGCGCGATAGGCCCGAAACAACGCCTCGTTCTGACCGACCTCGGTACCGTACTCGCTGAGTTTGGGCAGACAGGCGTTATAGGCCGCGCGCAGCGCCTCGCTGTTGAGCACGGCATTGAGGTGTCCGACCGGTGACCAGGCGCGGTTTAAGCGATCATCGACCTCGTCGAGTGGCTCGATAAAGTTCTCCCAGGTCGGCACCTCGATCTCGCGCGTCAGGCGTTCGATGGTGGCGCGACACTCGGCCAGCCGGGCATCGATGGCCGGCTCGACGTGCTCGGGGCGGATCAGATGGAAGGCGGGCAGACCAGTGTGATCGAGGAGCGGATTGGACATGGGGCGTGATCCGTGGTCGGTTGACGGTGTTCGGTGGGGGCGTGATCAGCGGCTGGTCATGATAAAGCCTTGCGCGTCAGACCAACAAAAGATTCGCATCTACAGACCGTCGTCATTCAAGCGCCTGCGCGGCGGTTCAGTCTGGCAGAAAGCCGCTGTTCTGGTGTGGGGCGATGTGGCCCTGGAGCGAGCGTTTGATGTCATTGAGCGGACGCGGCTTGAAGGCGCGCGGGATGCAGAAATGTTGGCTCCAAAGCTCGACTCGATAGCGCTCGGCCCCCGGACCGAGCGCTTGCCAGTCTTGGTTCACGGGCATCCATCCGCTGTCGGTGCCATAGGCAAAGACCCGATACCGACCCCGGGGTGTACAGCGGATGCCCTCGAATGAGAGATTGTCGGTGCCCCTGCCAGGGCGGGCGATCAGGGTATAGCGCACCACCTCGTCGGGGCCGATGCTCAGATTCCGTCCGTCGATGAAATAGCGAAAGGGGGTTGGTGGGCCATCGAGTCTGAATTCGATCAGATCCGCCTCATCCGGCGGTGGTGGCAGGCGGGTCAGCGCCTCGGTCCAGGGTGTTGCCGGCTTGACGCTCGATGGCGTGAAGGGTTCAGGCCCATGGATGAAGGGGCTCTCTTCGGCCAGGAGCGAGCTGGACCACAGGAGCGGGGGCACAAGGAGCTGTGTGAATCGAATCTGTCTCATGCGTGTGAGGGCCATCCAGCGAGCAAGGCGATCCTGATGCGATGGGATCCGGCGTGGGGCGAGTGGATCGCGTGATCCGTCCGGTCCGGCTTGCAACTCAATAGTACCATTCGACAGTCTTTCCGTTCGCTGGGCAATGGGGCCGCCGGAATAGATTGCGATCGGTGCGCTGCACCCTGTTTATCTGATTTGGGATTCGGTGAGTTTTTAGATGCAAACCTCAGACACCCTCATGCCCTATGAGGCGATCGACGCCGCGGCCCTGCTGAACTCACTCCACGCTGGCGTGGTGGTGCATGGTCCGGGGACCGAGATCCTCTATGCCAATCCGCGCGCCCTGGAGCTGCTACGCCTGACCGCTGACCAGGCCTCGGGCAGGGTGGCAATGGATCCGGAGTGGCGTTTCCTCGATGAAGAAAAGCATCTGCTGCCAGTGGAGGAGTATCCGGTCAATCGGGTCCTGGCGAGCGGTGAGGCGGTGACCAATCAGGTCGTTGGGATCGTCGATAGCCGCTCCGAGGCCATCACCTGGGTTCTGGTCAATGCCTATCCCGAACGCGACCCAGACGGGCAGATCACCAAGGTCGTGGTGACCTTTATCGACATCACCCGCGAGAAGCAGGACATCCCCTTCGAGCAGATCGTCGCCTATGCCAGTGATCCGGTGGTGGTGACCGAGGCTAACCCCGTGGTCGGACAGGGACCGCGCATCCTCTATGTCAATGATGCCTTCACCGACCTCACCGGCTATACCCCCGAGGAGGTGATCGGCCAGTCGCCGCGGATTCTCCAGGGACCAGATACGGATCCTGCGACTCGCAGCCGTATCCGCCAGGCGCTCATCGACCGCGTCCCGATCCAGGAGCAGATCCTCAACTACACCAAGGGTGGGGAGAAATATTGGGTCGAACTCAAGATCGTACCCCTGCGCAATACGCGGGGCGAGGTGACCCATTTCGCCGCCATCGAGCGCGACATCACCAGCCAAAAGGCCAAGGAGTCGTCCCTGCGCGAGCTGGCAATCACCGACCCCCTGACCAACCTGCTCAACCGTCGCGGTTTTTCAGAGCAGGCCCAGGGGCGTCTGGCCAGTGCGCTACGCGATGGTCAGGGAATCGCGCTGGCCATGATTGACATCGATTTCTTCAAGCGCATCAACGACAGCTATGGCCATGAGGTCGGCGATCAGGCGCTGATCCATCTGGCGAGTCTGTTGCGCAGTTCCTTTCGCGAGAGCGACGTCATCGGACGGCTCGGTGGCGAGGAGTTTGCCGTTTTGCTGGCAGGGGCGACCCTGGATCGGGCGGGCGCGCTCATGGACAGACTCCGCACCCGACTCGCGACCACGCCGTTCAGTCTTTTTGATGGGCGAAAGCTGGGATTTACGGTCAGTATCGGGGTCGCCACCCTGGATCCAGAGAAGGCCACCCTCCAGGCGCTCATCAAGGCGGCAGACGCCGCGCTCTATACCGCCAAGCGCGGTGGACGCAATCGAGTCGCAGTGACAGCCTAACACCGTCCCTTAGGGCAGATCGCCGTCGATGCCGACACAGTGAATGCCAAGTAAACAACCCTCGACTGAAGTCGAAGGCTTTATTGTGAGACGCAGCAAACATGGTTGACCGCATCCCCAACATTGGGCGTGTTTACAGCCGCCCTTGGCAGCGGGGCTCCGCTGCCAATCCGGGCCAGGTTTCGACTGGCGTTGCAGTCGGCGTGCGCCCGGAGACCACACTGTATTATACACCACATGGCGCACTTCGCGCGCCCGCCATTCCTCCCGCGACTCAAGTCGCGGGTTTCCTTGCGGAGGGTCTATGAATAGGGCGCCCGCAGGCGCCCAGTTCACGAGCCTGTTGGAGAGGCTCAGTTGACCTTGGGATCGAGCTCACCCGAGGCATAGCGCTTGGTCATGGCCTCGAGCGAGAGCACCTTGATCTTGCTCGCATGACCGGCGGTGCCGAAGGCCTCGTAGCGTGCCTTGCAGATCTCTTTCATCGCCTGGGTGGCGGCAGCGAGATATTTGCGTGGGTCAAAGTTCTTGCGGTCCTCGGCCAGATTCTTGCGGATGGCGCCGGTCGAGGCCATGCGGAGATCGGTGTCGATATTGACCTTGCGCACGCCGTGTTTGATGCCCTCGACGATCTCCTCGACCGGCACGCCATAGGTCTCGCCCATGTCGCCGCCGTAGTCGTTGATGATCTTGAGCCATTCCTGGGGCACCGAGGAGGAACCGTGCATGACCAGATGTACGGTCGGGATGCGGGCGTGGATCTCCTTGATGCGCTCGATGGCGAGGATGTCACCAGTCGGGGGCCGGGTGAACTTGTAGGCGCCGTGCGAGGTGCCGATGGCGATGGCCAGGGCGTCTACGCCCGTCTTCTTGACGAAGTCGGCGGCCTCGTTTGGGTCGGTCAGGAGCTGGCTGTGGTCGAGATGACCCTCGGCGCCGACGCCATCCTCCTCGCCGGCCTGTCCGGTTTCGAGCGAACCCAGACAGCCCAGCTCACCCTCAACCGAGACACCACAGGCGTGTGCCATCTCGACTACACGACGAGTCACCTCGACGTTGTAGTCATAGCTGGCTGGGGTCTTGCCATCCTCCTTGAGCGAACCGTCCATCATCACCGAGCTGAAGCCGAGCTGGATCGAGCGCTGGCAGACTGCCGGCGAGGTGCCATGGTCTTGGTGCATGCACACCGGGATGTGCGGCCACTCCTCGATGGCGGCCAGGATCAGATGGCGCAGGAAGGGCGCCCCAGCATATTTGCGCGCACCGGCCGAGGCCTGGACGATGACCGGTGAGTCGGTCTCATCGGCGGCCTCCATGATGGCGCGCATCTGCTCCAGGTTATTGACGTTGAAGGCCGGAACGCCATAGCCGTGTTCGGCGGCGTGGTCGAGTAGCTGTCGCAGTGAGATCAGGGCCATGAGTTGTCCTCGTGGGTCGTGGTTGGAAGGGACATTGTTGGCGCAAATACGGTCGCGCCGTCGGATCCTCAATCGTCGGTTGAGAGCCGATGCTCGCCGACGCGCATGATCTTCATGATGTTGGTCTGGCCCTCGACACCCGAGCGGTCGCCCTTGGTGATGATGACCAGATCGCCGTCCTGGACCGTTCCCTGGCGTAGCATCTCTTCGATCACCTCGCGGTTGACCTCGTGCATGTCGGTACTGGCGACATCGAAGCTGATCGGATAGACGCCCCGGAACAGACACAGCTTGCGCCGGGTCGGCACCGAGCGCGTCAGGCCGTAGATGGGGATGCCGGAGCTGATACGCGACATCCACTTGACCGTCGAGCCGGTTTCGGTAAGCGCTGCGATCGCCTTCACGCCCAGATGATTGGCGGTGTACATGGCCGCCATGGCGATGGCCTCATCGACGCGCCCAAATACCGAGTTGAGCCGATGGCCGGAACGGGTGACGCTTTTTTCCGCTTCCAGACAGATGCGGTGCAGTGCACTGACCACCTTGGCCGGATTCTTGCCGATCGAGCTTTCCGCCGAGAGCATCACGGCGTCGGTGCCGTCGAGCACCGCATTGGCTACGTCGAAGACCTCGGCGCGGGTCGGGATCGGGTTCTCGATCATCGACTGCATCATCTGGGTGGCGGTGATGACCACGCAGTTGAGCTCGCGCGCACGGCTGATGAGGCGTTTCTGTACGGCGGGCAGTTCGGCATCGCCGATCTCCACCCCGAGATCGCCGCGCGCGATCATGATGGCATCGGAGGCATGGATGATGTCATCGATGCCCTTGAGCGACTCGGCGCGCTCGATCTTGGCGATGATCCCGCCGCGTCCGCCGGCCTCTTGGAACAGCTCGCGCGCCAGACGCACGTCATCGCCGTTGCGCACGAAGGAGACGGCCAGATAGTCGGCGTCGATCGCGGCGGCGAAGCGGATATCGTCCTTGTCCTTGTCGGTCAGGGCCGGTGCCGAGAGCCCGCCGCCCTTTTTGTTGATGCCCTTGTTGTTGGACAGGATACCGCCAGTGATGACCTGGCACTCGATACGCCCGTCGACGACCGCATCGACCCAGAGCTCGATCGCGCCATCGTCGAGCAACAGGATGTCGCCATGGCGGACGTCGTCGGCCAGGGCGGCATAGGTGGTGCCGACACGCCCTTGATTGCCCGCGTCGATCGGGCAGGTGGTGTCGATGACGAAGCGGTCGCCCTTGGTCAGCTCGATCCGACCCTCGGTGAACTTGCCGATGCGGATCTTGGGGCCTTGCAGATCCACCAGGACGGCGATTTCACGCCCAGCGGCCAGGGCGCGTTCGCGGATGCGCTGGGCGCGCTCGCGGTGACGGTCATGCGAATCATGCGAAAGATTGAGACGGACGACGTCCACTCCGGCGGCGAGGATCTCGTCCATGACCGAGACCGGATCGGTCGCCGGTCCCAGGGTTGCAACGATCTTGGTGCGTCTTGGCATTGTTTTTGAGCCTCCAGCGTTCAGCCCCCGGCCTTCAGCGTTCAGCCTCTGCGCGTTTCTATGCTGGAGAGGCCGGCGGCTGAAGGCTGGCAGCCTTCCGCTGAATCAGTCCTTTGCCCGGGCTTCGAGCATGGCGACGGCGGGGAGGGTCTTGCCTTCGAGATATTCGAGGAAGGCGCCGCCGGCGGTCGAGATGTAGGAGACCTGGTCGTAGATGTCGTATTTCTGGATGGCAGCGATGGTGTCGCCACCACCGGCCAGACTGAAGGCCGATGAGTTGGCAATGGCCCGGGCCAGGGTCTTGGTGCCCTCGCCGAACTGGTCGAACTCGAACACGCCTACGGGGCCATTCCAGACGATGGTGCCAGCACGCGCGATGATGTCGGCCAGTGCCTGGGCCGACTCGGGTCCGATGTCGAAGATCATGTCGTCGTCTTCGACCGCGGCGACAGCCTTGACGACGGCCGGCTCGTTTTCGTCGAACTTCTTGCCGCAGACCACGTCTGTGGCGATCGGGATGGAGGCGCCACGCGCGGCCATCTTCTCCATCAGCGCCTTGGCCGTGGGGATCAGGTCCTCCTCGCACAGCGACTTGCCGATCGGCAGGCCGGCCGCAGCCAGGAAGGTATTGGCGATGCCACCGCCGACCACGAGCTGATCGACCTTCTCGGACAGCGACTCAAGCACTGTGAGCTTGGTCGAGACCTTGGAGCCGCCGACGATGGCGACCAGGGGGCGGGCCGGGTTGGCCAGCGCCTTCTGCAGCGCATCCAGTTCCTCGGCCAGCAACAAACCGGCGCAGGCGATCGGGGCGAACTTGCCCACGCCATGGGTCGAGGCCTGGGCGCGGTGCGCCGTGCCAAAGGCGTCCATCACGAAGACATCGCAGAGTGCGGCGTACTGCTTGGATAGGTCTTCATCGTCCTTGCCCTCGCCCTTGTTGAAACGCACGTTCTCGAGCAGCACGAGCTCGCCCTCGGCGAGGGTCGGCGGGCTATCCAGATAGTCGCGGATCAACCGGACCTCGCGACCGAGCTTGGCGGCAAGCACCTCGGCGACGGGTTGGAGCGAATCGGCCTCGGAGAACACCCCCTCCTCGGGACGCCCTAGATGCGACATCACCATGACCCTGGCCCCGGCCTTGAGGCAATGCTCAAAGGTCGGCAGCGAGGCGATGATGCGGGCATCGGACGTGACCTGGCCGTTCTTGACCGGGACATTCAGGTCCGAGCGAATCAGCACCCGCTTACCAGCCAGATCCAGGTCGGTGAGCTTGATGAAAGACATAGGTCCTGTCTCCTCGTCTGGAATTGAGATGTAAAGCGATCCGCTAAGCCCCAAGGGGCTTGGCGCATCACTCTCTGGAACATGGGCTGGAACATGGGGCATGAAATCGGGAGACCTGCGGGGATGGATCCATACCCGGGCAGGCCCCCGCTCGTCCCCGCTCATCAGCGAGACACCGCGCCCCGACAGGGCCCGGTGGGGGCACCCGTCGGGAGGCTGGGATGGAGCAGGTTCGCCTCGACTGGATCGATGGCATTCAGTGTCCAGTCGAGTGCGGGCACTGGGTAGCATCGAGGAAGATCGCGTCGTACCAAGGGATGTCTAGATTACAGTTGTAGTGGAAAGTGACGCTATGTGCATGCCCTTGATAGAAGGCATAGCCCAGTCCAGCGACGATCGCGATCAAGATCAGCATGATGAGTTCTTTCATGGGCGCTCCCGGATCAGAACCAAGGGCCCCACCACCGGTATGGATGGCCTGGTCCAGGTGGGGCCAATAGCCTCAGGTTAGGCAGCGATATGCTCGACCAGGCGCAGCATATTGCAAGTATAACCGTACTCGTTGTCGTACCAGGCCACGACCTTGACGAAGGTCGGGTCGAGCGCGATGCCGGCTTCGGCGTCGAAGACCGAGGGGTAGGGACAGCCCCGGAAATCGGTCGAGACCACCTTGTCGTCAGTATAAGCCAGCACGCCGACCAGGTCGCCCGACTCGGTAGCGGCCCGCATCGCAGCGCAGATCTCGTCGTATTTGGCCGCTTGCGCCAGCTCGACGGTTAGATCGACGACCGAGACGTCGGAGGTCGGTACCCGGAAGGCCATGCCGGTGAGCTTGCCGTTGAGGTCGGGGAGCACCTTGCCGACCGCCTTGGCCGCACCTGTGGAGGAGGGGATGATGTTCTCCAGGATCCCGCGACCGCCGCGCCAGTCTTTCATGGAGGGGCCATCGACCGTCTTCTGGGTGGCGGTGGCGGCGTGCACCGTGGTCATCAAACCGCGCTTGATACCCCAGTGATCGTGCAGCACCTTGGCGACCGGCGCCAGGCAATTGGTGGTGCAGGAGGCCGCCGAGACGATGGCCTGACCGGTATAGGTCTTGTGGTTGACGCCATAGACGAACATCGGGGTGGCGTCCTTGGAGGGTGCGCTCTGCACCACCTTCTTGGCACCGGCTTGGAGATGTTTTTGGCACGAGGCCTCATCGAGAAAGAGGCCGGTCGATTCGATGATCAGTTCGGCGCCGACCTCGTCCCATCTGAGATTGGCTGGGTCCTTTTCGGCCGTCAGGCGGATGCGTTGGCCGTTGACGATCAGGGTGTGGCCATCGACCGCCAGGTCGCCCTTGAAATTGCCGTGGACCGAGTCGTATTTGAGCATGTAGGCCAGATAGTCAGGGTCGAGCAGGTCGTTGATGGCCACGACCTCGATGCCCGGGAAGTCCTTCACGATGGCGCGGAGGGCCATGCGACCGATACGGCCAAACCCATTGATGCCAACCTTGAGTGTCATGCGTTCAGGCTCCGTTGAGTGCTGGTATTGAAAATATCGTTATGGAGGGAGGTTATTGTTTTTGGCAGCCAAGGGCAAAGGACACCACGAACAGTCTGATTGCTCTCGCCTGAGCCAGGCATCAAAAACCTTGTGTGCTCTGTGTCCTTTGCGGTTCGATCAAAATTAGAGCACGCCGCGCACGGTGGCGACCAGGTTCTCGACCGTGAAGCCGAATTCCTTGAACAAGGCGCCGGCTGGGGCGGATTCGCCGAAGCGGTCGACGCCGAGCACCGCGCCCGAGCTTCCGACATATTTCCACCAGCCGTCGGTCGCAGCCGCTTCGACCGCCACGCGCGCGGTGACGGCCTTGGGCAGTACAGATTCCTTATAGGCCGCGTCCTGCTTGTCGAAGGTGTCGGTCGAGGGCATGGAGACCACGCGGATCGCCTTGTCGCTCATGGCCTCGGCGGCCTTCATGGCCAGCTCGACCTCCGAGCCGGTGGCGATGATGATGGCATCTGGGGTACCGGCGCAATCACGCAGGATGTAACCACCGCGCGCGATGTCGGCGATCTGCTGCTCGGTGCGCGGCATATGGGCCAGATTCTGACGCGAGAAGATCAGGCAGGTCGGGGTCCCCTTGCGTTCGATCGCCAGCTTCCAGGCCACGGCAGACTCGACCGCATCACAGGGACGCCAGACGCTCATGTTGGGGATCATCCGCAGGGTCGGGAGCTGCTCGATCGGCTGATGGGTGGGGCCATCCTCGCCCAGACCGATGGAGTCATGGGTGTAGACGAAGATCGAGGGCACCTTCATCAGCGCCGCCATGCGCAAGGCATTGCGTGCATAATCAGAGAACATGAGGAAGGTCCCGCCATAGGGGATGAAACCGCCGTGCAGCGCGATGCCGTTCATGATCGCCGACATGCCGAACTCGCGCACGCCGTAATAGATGTAATTGCCGCCGCCGGTCTTGCTGACGCCCTTGCATCCCTTCCACAGCGTCAGGTTGGAGCCGGCCAGGTCTGCCGAACCGCCGATGAGTTCGGGCAACAGGGGACCGAAGCCGTTGAGTGCGTTTTGTGAGGCCTTGCGCGAGGCGATGCTCTCGCCCTTCTCGGCCACGGACTTGATGAAGGCATCGGCCTTCTCTGACCAGTCGGCGGGCAGCGCGCCGGCCATGCGGCGCCTGAACTCGGCGGCCTCGGCGGGATAGTCCTTGGCATAGGCCTCAAAGCGGGCGTTCCAGTCGGCCTCGGCCGCCGCACCGCGTTCCCTAGCGTCCCAGCCTTGATAGATGCCCTCCGGGATGACAAAGGGGGCATGGGGCCAGCCCAGGTTCTCGCGGGTCAGTGCGACCTCGTCCTCGCCCAGTGCCGCACCATGACACTCTTCCTTGCCCTGCTTGTTCGGCGCACCATAGCCGATGATGGTCTGGCAGCAGATCAGGCTCGGCTTGTCGGTGACGGCGCGCGCCTCCGCGATGGCGGACTTGATCGCCTCTGGGTTATGACCGTCGACCTTGGGGATCACGTGCCAGCCATAGGCCTCGAAGCGCTTGGGCGTATCGTCGAGGAACCAGCCGGGCGTATCGCCGTGACCGCGCACCTCGCCGTCGATCGAGATGTTGTTGTCGTCATAGATCGCGATCAGCTTGCCCAGCCCCAGGGCCCCGGCCAGCGAGCAGGCCTCGTGCGAGAGGCCTTCCATCAGGCAGCCGTCGCCGAGGAAGACATAGGTGTAGTGGTCGACGATGGTGTGACCTGGTCTGTTGAACTGGGCCGCGAGGACCTTTTCGGCGATCGCCATACCGACGGCATTGGTGATGCCCTGTCCGAGCGGACCTGTGGTGGTCTCGACGCCGGGCGTATAGCCGTACTCAGGATGGCCGGGGGTCTTGGAATGGAGCTGGCGGAACTGTTTGAGATCCTCGAGGCTCAGGTCATAGCCGGTCAGGTGGAGCAGGGCGTAGATCAGCATCGAGCCATGTCCGTTGGACAACACGAAGCGGTCGCGGTCGACCCACTTCGGGTTGTTCGGGTTGTGACGCATGAAGTCGTTCCACAACACCTCGGCGATGTCGGCCATACCCATGGGCGCGCCCGGATGACCCGAGTTGGCCTTTTGGACCGCGTCCATGGCGAGCGCGCGGATGGCATTGGCGAGTTCTCTGCGTGAGGACATGAAGCCCCTCCTGAAAATTGAGTTAGCGATGGTCGAAAAGGGTGCGCCTATGCCCCACCGACGGCTCGGTATCGGCGATGGGTTCGTGGACAGGCGGCCACGAGGAACCAGGGGACTTTATGGCGATTTTTAATTTTCTAATATTAAAAATTGGCGACTGAAATGACCAGCCTTTTTACCAGGTCTGTGCCAAGGTCCTCCGAATCAGGTTCGATCGGTTTCGATCGGACAAGGGCGTCGTTCAGTCCTTCTTCCACTTGATCGAACAGCCGATGCTTGGAATCTGCTCGGTCGGGCCCCGTCCGGTCTCGGCGACCTGTTTCATGGCCTCGAACAGATCGCGGCGCACATCCGGGGGCGCGGTCTCCTTGCGGCTGGCGTCGAACCGTCCGCGATACTGGAGTCCCAGTTCGGCGTTATAGCCGAAGAAGTCCGGGGTACAGACGGCACCATAGGCGCGCGCGACCGCCTGGCTTTCGTCGTAGAGATAGGGGAAGGGGAAGGCGAACTCCTCGGCCACACGTTTCATGTTGTCGAAGGAGTCCTCGGGATAGTCGTTGGCGTCGTTGGAGCTGATGGCCACGCAGCCGATGCCGAGGTCGATCAGCTCGCGTGCGTCGCGCACCAAGCGCTCGCGGATCGCCTGCACATAGGGACAGTGGTTGCAGATGAACATCACCAGCAGACCGCGCGCGCCCTTGCACTGGTCGCGGGTCCAGATCCGTCCGTCGACCCCGGGCAAGGCGAAGTCCGGGGCCGGGGCGCCAAAATCGCAGAGTGGGGTTTCGGTCGACACCATGATTAAAATCCTCCACGCCGGTTGGTTCGATGCCGTAATGATTGGGCGATGGTACCGGAACTTGGCCGAATTCAAAATCTTGCACCGCACAATGGGGCGACGGACGCTGGCATCCAGGCCATGCCTCCGGTTTCAAGCGCCAGATCGACGCGCTATCATGGTTTGCTTCATCAACGCGCCATCCGGCGCCCCGAACCTCAGGTCTCGTGATCGATATGAGCAAGGACTACATCTTTACCTCCGAATCCGTTTCCGAAGGCCATCCGGACAAGATGGCCGATCAGATTTCCGACGCCGTCCTCGACGAGATCTACCGCCGCGACCCCAATCACCCCAAGGCGCGCGTGGCCTGCGAGACCCTCGTCAAGACCGGTTTCGTCATGCTGGCCGGCGAGATCACGGTCACGGACCCGGATCTCAAGATCGACTATGAGCGTGTGGTGCGCCGGGTGGTCTGTGGGATCGGGTACGACAATTCGGAGGTCGGATTCGACGGCCACACCTGTGGCGTGCTGATCGCACTCGGCGAGCAGTCCAAGGACATCCATCAGGGCGTCGATCGCGAAACCGAGGAGGCCCAGGGCGCCGGTGACCAGGGATTGATGTTTGGCTATGCCACCAATGAGACCGAAAGCCTGATGCCGGCGCCGATCGATTATGCCCATCGGCTGGTCAAGCGTCAGGCCGAGGTGCGCAAGAACGGCACATTGCCCTGGCTGCGTCCGGACGCCAAGTCGCAGATCACCGTGCGTTACAGCGACGGCAAGCCGGTCGGGGTCGAGGCCGTGGTGCTCTCGACCCAACACAGCCCGGATGTCAGGGACTCAGACCTGCACGAGGGGGTGATGGAAGAGATCATCAAGCCGGTATTGGCCCCGACCGGTTGGCTCCATGCCGGGACGCGTTACCACATCAACCCCACCGGCAAGTTCGTCATCGGCGGGCCGGTCGGCGACTGCGGTCTGACCGGGCGCAAGATCATCGTCGATACCTATGGTGGTATGGCGCGTCATGGCGGCGGTGCCTTCTCGGGCAAGGATCCATCCAAGGTCGATCGCTCGGCGGCCTATGCCGGGCGTTACGTGGCCAAGAACATCGTCGCGGCCGGTCTGGCCGACAAGTGCGAGATCCAGATCTCCTATGCCATCGGTGTCGCCGAGCCGACCTCGGTCTCGATCGAGACCTTCGGCACCAACAAGATCGACGAGGATCGCATCATCGAGCTGATCCGGGCGCAGTTCGATCTGCGTCCCTACGGACTCATCCGGATGCTCGAGCTGACCAACCGCGAACTGATCAGGTATCAGGACACGGCGGCTTATGGACATTTCGGACGCACTGAGCCGGGCTTTACCTGGGAGCGTACCGACAAGGCCGAGGCGCTGCGCGAAGCGGCTGGGATTTGACCCGGTGCGCGGCAAACCCCACCGTTTAGGGCAGGATCGGGGCGCGCAGCCGTTTTATAATGCCTCTGTCGCCGAGAACCAAGGCGGCTTATGTACGGCGTGGCCGGGATCTCCGGCCTTCAGGCCGGGGGGATGACAGCTACCCTGCCCGCCTTGCCCCGCTCACCGAGGAGCGCTGCAACCCGGATCCAGGGATTCGGGCCAGGCTCGATGAGCGGGTCTACACTGTTCAAACGGCGCTCACTCAGGTTCTATCGAGGGCTGATTCACATGAGTGAGTTCACCGATTACAGGGTCGCTGACATTGCATTGGCCGATTTCGGCCGCCGTGAGATCGCCATCGCCGAGACCGAGATGCCCGGTCTGATGGCCATCCGTCGCAAGTACGCCGACGCCAAGCCGCTTACCGGCGCCCGCATCAGTGGCAGTCTGCATATGACCATCCAGACCGCGGTGCTGATCGAGACCCTGGTCGAACTGGGCGCCCAGGTGCGTTGGTGCTCGTGCAACATCTTTTCGACCCAGGACCATGCCGCCGCCGCGCTCGCCGCGCGCGGGATCCCCATCTATGCCTGGAAGGGCGAGACCCTGGAGGAGTATTGGTGGTGTACCGAGCAGGTCCTCAATTGGCCAGACGGTCAGGGCCCAAACATGATCCTCGACGACGGGGGTGATGCGACCCTCGTGATCCACAAGGGGGTCGAATTCGAGAAGGCCGGCGCCGTGCCCCAGCCCCAGCCGGGTGACAGCGAGGAGTGGCGGGCGTTGTTGGGGATGTTCAGTCGGATCTTTAAGTGCGATCGCGAACATTGGCATCGGATTGCTGCCACCATCAAGGGCGTGACCGAGGAGACCACCACCGGCGTGCACCGGCTCTATGAGATGGCCAAGCAGGGCACCCTGTTGTTCCCTGCGATCAACGTCAACGACTCGGTCACCAAATCCAAGTTCGACAATCTCTATGGTTGCCGCGAGTCACTGGTCGATGGCATCAAGCGTGCCACCGATGTCATGATCGCCGGCAAGATCGCCATGGTCTGTGGCTATGGCGACGTCGGCAAGGGCTGCTGTCAGTCGCTGCGTGGCCTGGGCGCCACCGTATGGGTGTCCGAGATCGATCCCATCTGCGCCCTCCAGGCATCCATGGAAGGCTATCGGGTGGTCACCATGGAGGACGCCGCCCCGGTCGCCGACATCTTTGTCACCGCCACCGGCAATCTCAATGTCATCACCCACGACCACATGGCGGCGATGAAGGATCAGGCCATCGTCTGCAACATCGGTCACTTCGACAACGAGATCGATGTCGCAAGCCTCACCCAATATCGCTGGGAGGAGATCAAGCCGCAGGTCGATCACGTCATCTTCCCTGATGGCAAGCGTCTCATCCTGTTGGCCAAGGGGAGGCTGGTGAACCTGGGCTGCGCCACTGGTCATCCGAGCTTCGTGATGTCCAACAGCTTTACCAATCAGGTGCTGGCTCAGATCGAGCTCTTCACCAAGACCAACCAGTATCCGATCGGGGTCTATGTGTTGCCCAAGCATCTGGACGAGTTGGTCGCGCGGCTGCATCTGGACAAGATCGGCGCCAAGCTGACCCGGCTCACCCAGGCCCAGGCCGACTATATCGGTGTGCCAGTCGAAGGACCGTACAAGCCAGATCATTATCGCTACTGATGGCTGAGGGCCTGTCGTCCTGAAGATCGCCGGTCGTGTGCCGCGGTGCGCAGACCGGCATCATCGTTTTGGAGTCTTCCGTATGACGACCTCCGCGACCTCAAAGCGGGTCTATAGTGTCGAGCTCTTTCCCCCCAAGACCGTCGAGGGGATGGACCGACTCAAGCAAGAGGTTCCCAAGCTCAATGCCCTGGGTCCGGCCTATTTCTCCGTGACCTATGGGGCCGGCGGTTCAACCCGTGAAGGTACCTTCGAGACCGTCGCCTGGCTGCGCACCCAGGGGATCGATACCGCACCTCATCTGGCCTGTATCGGTTCGACGCGTGCTCAGATCCGCGAGATCCTGGACCATTACCACGGACAGGGGATCCGGCGCCTGGTGGCCTTGCGCGGCGATCTGCCCTCGGGCATGGGGATCGGCAACAGCGGTGAGTTTCGCTATGCCAACGAGTTGGTGGGCTTTGTGCGCGCCGAGTTTGGTGACGCCTTCTGGATCGAGGTTGCGGCCTATCCCGAATACCATCCCCAGTCAGGCACCCCGGTGCGCGACCTGGAAAACTTCAAACGCAAGGTGGAAGCCGGCGCCGATGGGGCCATCACCCAATATTTCTACAACGCCGATGCCTATTTTGCCTTTGTAGAGAGCTGTGAGCGGGCCGGGATTACCATCCCGATCGTCCCCGGCATCATGCCGATCACCAACTATGCGCAGCTCGCGCGCTTCTCAGATGCCTGCGGGGCCGAGATCCCACGCTGGATCCGGCGGCGGCTCGAGAGCTTCGGCGATGACATCGAGAGTCTCCGCGCCTTTGGGCACGAGGTGGTGCTGAGGCTGTGCCAACGCTTGCTCGAAGGCGGCGCACCCGGTCTGCATTTCTATACCATGAACCAATCCGGGTCTGTGACACGCCTCTGGCATGACCTAGGCTTGTCGGATTGAGGATTGTCAAATCATTCGCGCGGTTAGATCGTTAGCCTTTGGTTCGACAATCCTTCAACTCCTCCTTGTGTTGAACCGCCCAACGAGGGCGGTTTTTTTATGGTGCGCCCGGCCTCGGTTCGGCCTGTATCATTCCACCGTAAGCCGCGCCATTGGGCGGTTTGAACAAGGCGACAGACGTTCATGCAAGACCTGACCCCAGTCACACTGATGAGTGAACGACGCCCAAGACTGCTCCTCATCACCCGCAACTTCCCGCCGCTGTGGGGCGGGATGGAGCGGCTCAACTGGCATCTCGCGGATGAGCTCGCCAAGACCCACGCGGTGCGCGTCATCGGCCCCGCTGGAGCGGCCCAGCACGCCCCGGCTCAAGTTCCGGTGTGCGAAGCGCCCTTGACGCCGTTGTACCGGTTTTTGCTGCACACGACCATCTTGGCCCAGCGTGAAGCGCGCCGTTGGCGGCCGGATTGGGTGCTGGCGGGCAGTGGGCTGACCGCCCCGATGGCGCTCATCGCCGCCCGCGCCTGTGACGCTCGCAGTGCCGCCTATGTGCACGGCCTGGATCTCATCGTGCCGCATCCGGTGTACCGGGCGCTGTGGCTGCCGGCGCTGCGTCGCATGGACCGGGTGATCGCCAACAGCACGGCCACCGCCGAACTTGCCCGAAAAGCGGGCGTCCGCGACGAACGGCTGAGCATCGTGCATCCGGGCGTGGATATCCCCGTACCGGACCCCAGCGCACGCGCCCGTTTCCGCCAGCGCTGGAACCTGCCCCCGGATGCCCCGGTGCTGCTATCGGTGGGCAGGCTCACCGCGCGCAAGGGCCTGCGCGAGTTTGTGCAAGAGGTTCTGCCCACGGTCGTCAAGGCCCGACCCGACGTGGTGCTCGCAATCGTGGGCAATGCGCCAAAGCAGGCGCTCTACGCGCAGGCGCAAACACCGGAAAGCATCCTTGAGGCCGCTCATGCTCGGGGCATGGCCCCCAACGTCCGCTGGATAGGAACGCTATTCGGCCAAGACCTGACCGACGCCTACTTCGGTGCCGACCTCCACGTCTTCCCGGTGCGCAAGATCCCGGGCGACCCAGAAGGATTTGGCATGGTGGCGGTGGAAGCGGCGGCGCATGGCCTACCGACCGTGGCCTATGCAACCGGCGGCGTGGTCGATGCGGTGCGCGAGGGCCAGTCCGGCCGCCTGATACCCCCGGGCGATGCAGCCGGTTTCGCGCAGGCCGTGCTGGCGACGCTTGCCGCGCCCTTTGCTCCCGAAGGCTGCCGCACGTTTGCCCAGCGGTTTGCGTGGGTTGAGTTCGGGCATCGAATCATGGACGCGCTGCTCGCTGATTCTGAAAGCAATGTTGTCTTTCGATGCCTTGGGAGGAGCCATGAGTGTGATTCAAACCCTCGACATCCAAAATTTCACGACCCTGCCCAATGACACCTGGCGCTTTGCCAGCGGGCTCAATGTGGTCGTGGGAGAAAACGGACTGGGCAAGACCCATCTGCTCAAGCTGCTCTATGCATTGCTCAAAACCCACGCCGACGCCAAGGAACTCACCAAAGGCACCCTCGAGCGCGCCTATGCCGAAAAGTTGATCCGGGTCTTTCGGCCTGAAAGTCTTGGCCGCTTGGTCAAACGGCAACAAGGTCGTAACCGCTGCGAATGGCAGCTGACCCTGCAGCAAGGCACCCACAACGTGACTGGAGCCTTTGCCACCAACGCCAAATCTCAGATCGAACTGCGCCAGTCTCCGAGCGCCCCCTTGGGCAAATCGCCTGCCTACCTACCCACCCGCGAACTCGTGACGCTGTGCCCGTGGTTTCTGCCCCTGTACGAAAACTATCATCTGGAATTCGAGGAAACCTGGCGGGATACCGTGGCACTGCTCGGAAGCCCCCTGCTGCGGGGCCCGAAAGAAAAACGGGTGGCCGAGCTGCTCAAGCCACTGGAAGAGGCGATGGGCGGAAGAGTCGTCGTCGATACCGGGACCGGCCGCTTTTATCTGCACATCCCTGGCGAAGGGAATATGGAGATGCCCCTGGTGGCCGAGGGCTTGCGCAAAATGGCGATGCTCGCGCGCCTCATCAGTTCGGGCACGCTGCTGGAACACGGCTATCTTTTCTGGGACGAGCCGGAGAGCAATCTCAATCCAAAACTGATCAAGGTCATCGCAGCCAGCATCCTCGCCATCGCTGCAAGTGGCGTGCAGGTGTTCCTTGCCACCCATTCCCTGTTCCTGCTGCGCGAGCTGCACCTGCTCTTGCAAGATAAGCGCTACCAAAACCTATCCAGCCGCTGGTTTGCCCTGGCGGTCAGGAATGACGCCATCGTTCTGGAACAAAGCGATCGGCTCGACGACATTCAAACATTGGTCATGCTGGACGAGGAGCTGGCCCAGTCCGACCGCCATCTGGCCGGAGCACAGTAATGAGTGGCTGCAAGCTGACCGAAGGGGCGCTTGCATTCACGTTTGCGCCTGGGGCGATCGCCGGCCATTACGATCGCTGGTCTTTCTATCGCAACCAGTTCCAGAATGGCTGCGCCCAAGACAACATGGCGGTTGACCTCGTGTGCCGGTTCCGGCAAGAAAGCTGGCTGATCGAAGTGAAAGACTATCGCCATCACGCCCGCACCAAGGCGATCGACCTTGCCGACGAAGTCGCCACCAAAGCGCGCGATACGCTGGCCGGACTCGTCGCCGCCCGCTGCAATGCCAATGATGCCAAAGAGCGCGACCTTGCGCGCCGGCTCCTGAGCGCCGAGAGAATTCGCGTGGTCCTTCATCTCGAACAGCCGGTTATCAAAAGCCGCCTTTATCCCCGCGGCATCATCGAGCCAGACAAGCTCACACAGAAACTGCGTTGCAAACTCAAGGCGCTGGACCCGCATCCTATGATCGCGAGCACCCGTAACCCTGCGCCTGGCGCGCCTTGGAATGTTCAGAGAAATGGAGACATCTGACGGCGGCGCTGGCCAAATCCCCCACGGGCTCGGCGTCTGGTTTCCCGCCATCCGCGCCGGCAGCGGTGCGGATGTGTTCACCGAACGGCTGTGCGCGGCGCTGATTGCGCGCGGCGTGCGCGCCGAGATCACTTGGCTGCCGCTGCGCGCCGAGTATGCGCCCTGGTCGGTCGCCGTGCCCCCGCCGCCCGAGTGGGCCACCGTGGCGCACGTCAATTCCTGGCTGCCGCAGCGCTTTTGGCCGCGGGATTTGCAGGTCGTCTGCACAGTGCATCACTCCGTCCACGACCCAGCGCTTGAACCCTTTAAAAGCGCTTTACAACGTCTCTATCACCGCTTTTGGATTTATCGCATCGAACAATCATCACTCAGGCGCGCTCAACGTGTCGTCACGGTCAGCCGCTACACCGCGCAAGCCGTAACCGCGGCTTTCGGTAAGCGTTCCATCGACGTCATTCCGAACGGGGTAGATACCGACTTTTTCACCCCAAGCAACCGCGAACTGCCGAACGAGCCATTTCGGCTGCTTCATGTCGGTAACTGGATCCCACGCAAAGGCGTGGACCTGTTAGCGTCCATCCTGCGCGAACTGGGTGAGGAATTCGAGTTGGTGTATACCGCCGACCGCTCTGGCCAACACCGCCGCTATCCCCTGCCAAGTAATGCGCGCTGCCTGGGCCGGCTTGATGCCGAAGGACTGCGCGCGGCCTATACCCAGGCCGATGCCTTGCTCTTTCCAAGCCGCTTGGAGGGATTCGGGTTGGTCGCCGCCGAGGCAATGGCCTGCGGGCTGCCGGTGATTGCGGCCAGCAGCTCATCGCTTCCCGAAGTCGTGGCCGACGGGGAAACGGGCCTGCTCTGCCCGGTGGACGACGTGGCCGCTTTTGTCGCCGCCGCGCGGCGCTTGCAGGGCGACGTCGGGCTTTGGCGCACGATGCGGCTAGCGGCCAGGGAGCGGGCAGTAGCGCTTTTCGACGAAGCCAAGCAAGTTGAGCGGTACCTTGATCTTTACCGGCAGGTGTGCGCCAACCCCCATGGATAAACCGATCGTCGGTCTTACCCTGAACTATCGCGATGCCGAGCGCACCAGCCGGTGCATCGCGTCGCTCCTGGCGGACGGGGCCGACGGGGTGCTGGTGTGGGACAACTCGGAAGACGACGGCGTATCGGCGCGGTGTTTGCGCCAGCATTGGGCGAGCGAGTCGCGCGTCGTCGTGGAGGTGAGTGAGCGCAACCTCGGGTTCGCCGCGGGCGTCAACCGCGGCATCGAAGCCATCCTTGCCCGCTGGCCGCAGGCCTGGGTGATGCTCCTCAACAACGACGCCGTGCTCCTCCCCGGCGCACTCAACACCTTGGCTAGCGCTTTAGATAGCCAGCCGCAGGCGGTCATTGCCTACCCGCGCGTCGATCATGATGGCCAGGTCATCGGCACGGTCTACTACCAGCGCTGGTTTGCCCTCTTGCGTTTCGACCGCCCGTGGCCGGGAAGCTTTCCCTACCCCAGCGGCAGCGCGCTGTTGATCGCGCCGGAACGCATCGAGCTGCCGCTGTTCGACGAGGACTTTTTCATGTATGGCGAGGACGTGATGCTCGGCTGGCGGCTGGGCGCAGCGCGCATGGTGCATGTGCCGAATGTGCTTGCCTGGCACGAAGGCAGTGCATCGAGCCGCAATGGGTCGATGTTTTACGAATTGCATGTAGCAGCAGGGCATTGGCAGCTGGCGCACAAACTTGCCAGGAATCCGGTGGATTCTGTACTTCTTTTCGCTTGCCGCGGGATTAGCCTAAGCACCCGCGCCTTGATCCGTGCCACGCGGTCCCGCTCGCCCACACCAATACGTGGACTGATCCATGGCTTCCAAAGCACAATCAGTAAGAGATATCTAAAGCCTTAGATCTTACAGCGCTGAGATCGATAGAGAAATGAGCGGATCATAAATAATTTTTGGGCAACTGTGCAATATGCTGAGATACCAAAAAAGAGGGATTAACCTCGCAAATCGCACCAAAAAAATTCTTCACCTGCTCCTTAAAAACAGTCCTCTCTTGCATGATTTTTTCTCGATAGCCAGCCATTTCTTGATGGGCCCAACAAAAATCCGAAAAAATCTTCTGCAAAAGGAGGCCAAATTCCGATATATAGCTTTCGTTATTATCATCAAGCTTAAATTGCTGTGGCAAAGGAACATCAAGATCGTTGTTTGCTGAGCCCTGTCTCCCAGTTATGACACAACAGCCAGCCATTGCCGCCTCTCTTGGAAGGCGATCCTTGCCGGGATGATGACCAAAATCAATATATACTTTTGAACGACAAAGAAGCTCATACACGCCATTACGGGTTAGTCCTTGAATTGGCACAAACGTAAATTCTGGATAGGCGTTTCTTAATCTGTTGGTTTTCTTTAGTCCTTTTTTAGGGTTGTAACAAATGATATTTTGTTTGGTCGAGATGTCGATTGAGAGAGCTCCGTTTAAATATATATCGCTAAGGTAATCTGTCAACATTACACCATCTAAGCCTTTGCACGCCAGAAAATCTCTGGCATACTGGCTTTGAAATAAGTGGATACATCTCTTGATTCCCCAAATTGGCACTCTCCTTTTAGAGAATTTGTGTGGCCTAATAAAACCGATTATGTACATGAATAAATCTCTAATTTTAGACTCGCCTTTTCGATTTAAATAGTTATCGACAGATAGCCACCAAACCGCAACCCGAGCATTTTTGATATACCTAATAATCCAGGTTGCGGTTTCAGGTATAACTATTAACACATTATTTTCATCTATTAGACTCGATTGCGGCGCATCATAGCATCTGTAAGACTCCGGTTTTTGGTGAACCTGGTTAAATGGATAGTAGACGATATAAGCATCATGTCCAATTCTTCGTAGTTCTTCTACAAGCTGATGCAGAAGTTCTGGTCCACCAGTCACTACCGAAGCTGGACAACATACAAGTGTTTTTATGTATTTCATTTTTTTCTTATATTTTCTTGCGTTGTAATCGATGCCTTCAGTGTTGCGCCGACAACTTGATCCATGTTGTAGTACCGATACTGTGCCAATCGCCCTACGAAGGTC
The DNA here is from genome assembly GCF_009664085.1 of Thermochromatium tepidum ATCC 43061. Lineage (NCBI taxonomy): Bacteria > Pseudomonadati > Pseudomonadota > Gammaproteobacteria > Chromatiales > Chromatiaceae > Thermochromatium > Thermochromatium tepidum. Next base: position 295,720 of record NZ_CP039268.1, read on the forward strand.
ACATCCCGGCGCTGTTCTGCCAAGGCTTCATATCGTTTGAATAGTGCTTCATTCTCCGGTCTTGGCACAGGATAGTAAGGCTCACCTTCTGCCTGCGGATACTCACGCACAATGGATGTTCCGCTGTGCTGTTGGCCGGTTAGATGCTTGAACTCTGTGATACGCGTGTAATCGTGGTCGTTGGGATAATTAACAGTACCGACGGCTTGGTATTGCTCGGTGTCGGGCAAGTGCTGATGTTCGAAGCGCAGGCTGCGGTACGGAAGTTTGCCGTAGCAATAATCAAAGAAAGCGTCGATGGGACCGGTAAACACAGTGTGATTGGCCTGGACGCTATCCCGAATGGCGAAGTAGTCTATGTTCAATTGGACGGTGATGTTCGGGTGATCCAGCATGCGGCGGAACATGGCGGTGTAGCCATCTGCGGGCATGAATTGGTAGGTGTCGGTGAAGTAGCGGTCATCGTCGTTGGTACGGGTCGGTATGCGGGCTGCAACGCTGGCGGAGAGTTCAGCCAGGTCTAAACCCCATTGCTTGCGGGTGTAGCCGCGGAAGAATTTATCGCATAGGTCACGGCCCACGCTGTTGAGAACGACATCCTCGCTCGTTCGGATGGGGTCGCGCGGTTCGCGCACTCGTTCCAGCCATGCGGCCACGCCTTCTTCATCAAGGTCCAGCCCGTACAAGCGGTTGATCGTCGTGCGGTTGATCGGGATGGGCAGTAGCTGCCCATCGACGCTCGCCAGCACTCGGTGTTCATAAAACCGCCAATCGGTAAAACGTGATAGCCATTCAATGATACGTTTGGCGTTGGTGTGAAAGATGTGCGGTCCATAAGGGTGAATGAGCACACCGTGCTCATCGACTTTATCGTAGGCGTTGCCCCCAATGTGGTCGCGCTTGTCGATGATGAGCACCTGCCTGCCGGCTTCGGCCAGCACACGGGCGCAAACGGAGCCAGCGAAGCCGGCACCGACGATGAGGACGTCGGTTCTCAAGTGTTCCTCCATTGCAAAGCGGATAGGTAGCCTTTACGCCAGAGCAGCACGGCCATACTGCCGGTTACCCACAGTTCAACCAGCAGCATGGTCTGCGCAGCACCTGGGGCTCCCCAATGTTGCGCCATAGGCCCGATGAGTAGCAGGCTGATGGCTGCCGCAGAGGCGAGAATGAGGTTGAATCCTCGGTTGATGCCGTGCGGGAGCATGATTTGCACACCCAGCACGTTGGATAGACCAATGACGAGCGGCAGCGGTGCCAGCCAGCGCAGCACTTGTGCGGCGGGAGCAAAATCTTGTCCGCCGAGCAGCAAAATCAGCCAATCTGAGAGGGCCCAGAGCGAAAGGCTCGCGCTGCCAGCAATCAACACGACGGCCAGAGCGCTGCGCTTGATAAGGGTGTAGGCCGCCTCACCGTCGTTTTGAACCAGATGACTCATGCGGGGGAAAAGTGCTTGAGACAGCGGAACTAGGAGCGATTGAGCAGCAGAACGCAACTTGTCAGCAAGGTTGAAGTAGGCCAGCGCAACCGGCCCAGCAACCCAACCTAGCACTAGCGGCACGAGGGTAGTATAGAGGCTGATGGATACGCGGGAGCCGAAAAGCGCACCGCCCTCACGCAAGACGCCGCGGATTTCCGGCCAGCGCGGGCGGTACCACGCGACGATGGATTGTCGATGTATCCACCACAAGGACAGGACGCCGGCCAGCATAGCGGCGCCACCCTGGATGATGAGGACCCAGATGGCGTCACTCGGCTGCCGAATCAGCAGAAAGATGGGGATGAGGGCCAAGCCGCGCGTGAGCAGTTGAAGGGCAGCGACCACCTGCAACCGCTCCAGCCCTTGCAGAAACCAAATGGGAAAGAGCGCGGAGGCAATGACGGTGATAAAGGCGGCGGCGTAGAGCGGAGCATCCGGTCGCAGACGGTCGGTGACCATGATAACCCCGGCTGCTATCACCGCAGCAAGCAGCACGAGCAGCCATTGCGCCACCCAGGTGGCGGCAAAGATACGGTTGACTTCCGCAGGGTCGCTTCGATTCGCTGCCACCTTGCGGGTGGCACTCCACGAAAAACCGTAGTCCACCAGCAGCACAAAGTAGGTCATCACGACCTGGGCAAAGGCAACCTTGCCGAAAGCCTCGGCACCCAGTACCCGGGTCAGGTAGGGCAGGGTGATCAGCGGAATGACGTAGTTGCTGATCTGCACCACCCCCATGGCGGCGATGTTGGTGCGTAGGCATGGCGTCGTCATGGCTAGTTTTCCTAAACTAACGCTCCGAGCCGTGCGGTTGCCAAGCAACCGCGAGTCACAACTTCACTTCCCCTCCACCATCTCCCGCGGCAGTACGGACTTGATGTCCTATAGCACCCCCATCGGGCGCAAGCCAGGAACGGATGGTGGGGCCGCGCTCATCTCTGCTCGAGACGGCGCGTTCTGCAATCAGGGCTTTGACCTCGTCCCAGCTCATTTCAGTCGTGGCGGACATCGATGAACTCCTTATGCCTTATGCCTTCTTCCCGCCTTCGAGGCGCCATACACTCGGCGCGTTCACCCAACACGCCGCTCGATCATGATGCCCACGATCCTAGCAGAAGAGCAGGAAGAGGGGTCAGGTCTTGCATTGACACATCCGCTCCCGCTTTCCTTATACCATCCGGGTCCCGGTAAAGGCGGAGCGCAAAGAAACGCATGTAGGAGCGCCTTCAGGCGCGATCGATGCGTTTGCTGTCACACCAACCGCCAAAATCGCGGCTAAAGCCGCTCCTACGGGATGCGTTGGCGGGGTAGGTGCCTTTGGGCGCGATCCACGTCGCGGCCGCGTCATGTCGGCATATTGGCTGGCAGGCTGAACATCGATGCCGACCAGTTCCCCCCTTGTCGCCAAAGTCGAGCACGACACCTTCAGCCACCTCGTCACTTTCTACGCTGGGCCTCTCTAGAAGATATGTTACAGGGAGCCGGTCTGGGGGTCGTATGAGGGCCGCACATCTAATACCGCTTGCAACGGACGGAAGTCGAAGCGGTTGTGCATACCCCCGTACCGATCAGGCAATTTCAATCACCCGCTCACCCCGCTCGATTGCAGCCATGAGCAGTGCAGCGCGCCGTGTGTTGCCAACGCGGACCCAGACAATCTGAGGGCCGCCGGGCTCGCACAGGGCGCGAACGGAAAAATCTTCGTCCTTGGTGAGGATGATTGCTGCGGTGTCGCTTGCCCGCGTCCAGGTTTCGGCGTCTGTTGTGCCGTCCCCGCCAAAATCGAATACGTGCTCGGCATCATGGCCGTTCGCAACCAGCTAGCGTGTCAATGCCGGAGGTAACTGCGCATCGACGATGAAGTGACTCATGCCGCAGCGCGCAGGACCGTGTGGTCGAGGAATTGCGCAGCGAATTCCAGCGCCGCGGTAATGTCCCCTTCTTCGAGGTAGGGGCTCGACCAGTTTCGTTAATAGTTGAACTTTTTTGCGCGAATGTTATAATATCTGCATGTCACGCAAGATGGTCTTGCATCCAAGAGGCCGCCGAGTTCTTAGGGGTGTGTCCTCTGTGGAGGCTGCGCAATGCTGATTGCCCACCGCATCGCGCTCGATCCAAACAACGTGCAGGCGACGTATTTCGCTCGCGCCGCTGGCACAGCCCGCTCTGCCTACAACTGGGCGCTGGCCGAGTGGAAGCGCCAGTACGAGGCATGGAAAGCCGACAATAGCCTACCCAAGCCTTCGCAAGCTGCGCTGCGGCGGCAATTGAACGCCATCAAGCGCGAGCAGTTCCCTTGGATGCTCGAAGTCACGAAGAATGCGCCGCAGATGGCAATCATCCAGTTGGGTCAGGCGTTCCAGAACTTCTTCGCTGGCCGTGCCCGCTATCCGCAGTTTCGCAAGAAGGGCGTGCACGACCGCTTCACGCTCACCAACGACCAGTTCGAAATCGACGGTTCGCGCATTCGCATCCCCCATCTTGGCTGGGTGCGCATGCGCGAGCCGTTGCGTTTTGCTGGCAAGCTCATGTCGGCCACCGTCTCCCGTGTGGCCGACCGCTGGTTCGTCAGCATCACCGTGGACACGCCCGACACCTCGCACCTGCCCAAGGCCGAAAACCAAGGCGCGGCAGGCGTTGATCTGGGCGTGTCGGCGCTGGCAACGCTCTCGACGGGAGAGACTATCCCAGGTCCAAAACCCCACAAGGCGCTGCTGGACCGATTGCGCAGGCTCTCGCGCAGCCTAAGTCGCAAGCAAAAAGGTTCGGCCAACCGCAAGAAGGCCAGGGCCAGACTGGCAAAGCTGCACGCCAGGATCGCCAACATCCGCTCGGATGCGCTGCACAAGCTCACGACAGACCTCACGCGCCGGTTTCATACCATCGCCATCGAGGATCTGAACGTGCGCGGCATGATGAAGAACCGCCATCTGGCGCGCTCCATCGCCGACATGAGCTTCTTCGAGTTCCGCCGTCAGTTGGAGTACAAGGCGGCGATGAGCGGCGGGCAGGTGGTGGTGGCCGATCGCTTCTTTGCGAGCAGCAAGACATGCTTGGCGTGTGGGCACAAGCTTGTTGATTTGCCGTTGTCGGCGCGCCGGTGGACGTGCCCGGACTGCGGAAGTATCCACGACCGCGATGCGAACGCGGCGATCAATCTGAAAAAGGTGGCCGAGAGTTCGGCTGGCGGCTGCCAGCCCTTTCAGCGACACGCTGATTGCTCGGTGACAGCCTGTGGAGAGGCGGGCTCTGGTCTTGGGCGCACGCTCAAGACGAAACCGGCCTCTGGGAAGCAGGAAGTCAGCTTTGTTCCTGTGTGAGCAGGAATGAGTAAGTCTGATGGAACGGTAATCCGCGAGAATCTCTTCACGCGCAGCTCCGGCCGCCAACAGGTCAAGCACATCCTTGACCCTGACCCTCGTCCCACGAATACAGGGCCGCCCCCCGCATACTTCGGGGTTGACCGTAATCCTGCGCAGTTCAGTTGTCATGCTCGCTTGCTCCTTGGCTCATTGCGAGCGGTGCATCCATGATTCAGACGCATCCGCCTGGGCATGTTGGCTTTACTCGTGGTTGTCCATGGCATTGTAGCCGTGCTGCTTGATGAGTTCATCACAAGAAGGAGAGGGTCAGGTCTTGCATTGACACATCCGCTTCCCCTGTACCCGCCACCACGCCCGCCTGCTGTTTTGCACTTGCCGGTGGTTCATGCCGTGTCACGTGGCGATGGCCGTGAGTATGGCGATGCATCAATGCAAGACCTGACCCCGGCTGTGTGAGTTCTTCCATAATGGTCGTCGATGCGGACGATGTCGTCAGCCGCGTGCCCGAGCCGCCTGCGAGGATGATGGGGACGATGGCGGGATTCACGGTTGCAACCCCACTCCACGACGCTTTGGCGCTTTTCGTGCGCGTGCGCTGTGCCATTCGTTTCGCAGCTTCGCAATGCGCTTGAGCTTGATGTCGAAGCCCAAGACGGGGTGGCGCTTGCCAAATTCGACGAAGCTCAGCAGCACGTGCGCGGGTTTGCCACGGTCGGTGATGATGACCGGACCGCGGCACGCCGCTCTTTTGGCGCGCGTGACGTCCTGGTTGAGCGCCCGGCTGGACAGGGTCGTGATGGTCACGGGGGATCCCCTTCGCCAAAAGAGTGTAGTTATGTTACTACTCGGCCGATTGTTGGTGTGGCGCACCGCGGTATGCGGGTAGTTTTGCATCATGCTCAGGCGGGCAGAACATCCCAGCCCAGGTCGCGCGTTGAAATCCGTTCAAGTCGCCCCATTGGGAATAACGCGCCTGATCTGTGCTCGCAATGGCACCTTGCCTGATCCAGGCGCGTTGCATAACGATTAAAACACCCTGGAGGAGTCTGCCAATGCCACATGTCATGACGGCCGATCGTTACGACGGCCAAATGGGTCTTCGCGTCGCGACCATCGATTTCAGTCACCCCTGGGAGTGGCTGCGCAAGGGCTGGTCCGATATTCGGGCTGCGCCCGGCTACAGCCTGACCTATGGCACCGGGATCGTGCTGCTCAGTCTGCTCATCACCACGCTGATGATCCTCGGCAAGCTGACCTTTCTGGTGCCCTTCCTGGTGGCGGGGTTCTTTTTGATGGCGCCGATGCTGTCGATCGGGCTCTATCAGATGAGCGCCCATCTGGAACGCGGCGAGTCGCTGAAATCCTGTCAGGCCCTAGAGGCCTTCCGACGCAATCAGGGACAGTTGGGGATGGTCTCGGCCTTTCTGTTCGTGACCCTGCAGGCCTGGCTGGTGGTCTCACTGGTGTCGATCGCCCTGTTGTTCGACGATCCCTTCCCGACGCTCGATCACTTCCTGCCGGTCATATTCTTCTCGGGTGAGCATCTGTTGCTGCTGGCAACCATCACCGTCATCGGCGCCGGCTTCGCGGCCGTCGTCTTCGGGATCATGGTCATCACCGTACCCTTGCTGACGGATCGGCATATCGATGCCCTGACCGCGATGCGCACCAGTGCGCGCGCCGTGAGGCAAAATCCGGGCCCTATGCTGCTCTGGGCCGGGTTGATCGTGCTGATCGTGGGCGCGGGGCTGGCGACCTTCTATCTGGGGCTCTTCATCGCCATCCCGCTGGTGGGGCATGCCAGCTGGCATGCCTATCGCGATCTGGTGCCCAGTCCCTGAGATCAGGGATCAAAACGGTAATCGAGCATCTGGATGTCGCGCGCAAAGTGGCGCGCGACCAGTTCGGCGGTCTCGTCGCTGTAATAGCTCCGGTAGTCGTGCCTCCGATCCCGGGCCTGGCGCTCGTGGGGGAGGGGGGGAGTGGGGATGCCGATGCGTGTGCAGATGGTCGCAAAGTCCTCAGGCAACCGCTCGTAGCGCCCGATGAAATCGACGATGATCTTGCCGCTGAGGTCGATCAGATAATCGGTCTGGAGGGCGATCGAGGTATCGATGTGGTACTGATAAGGTCGCTCTGGATCGAGCTTCCAGCGCAGAAAATCCTCGAACGTCTCACGCCCGCCGAGATACTGCGGGCGTTCGCGCCGAATGTGGTGAAAGGAGCTGACCTGGAGATCCCAGGGATTGCGCACGAAGGCAAACTTAAACAGGCTGTCGAAATACTCCTTGGGCAATAGCTCTTTGGCCGCGATCACCTTGGCGTGACGTGGCAGCTTGGTCGCGATCCTGTGTCCGCTCAGATGGCTGAAGCGACTGCACAGGAACATCGGGTAGTACCAGGGGTCGCGCCAGCGGAGCCCGGCGAGTGCGGCGCGCACGCTGGTGCCGCCGGTCTTGGCGATATGGATGAATAGGAAGCGGTATTTGGGCGACAGGAGCATGGTGTGGGATGGTCGCGTGGATTAGTGAAACGCTGAATGACTCCCTCCTTCTGGGAGAGAGTGGGGGTGAGTGAAATAAGCACATGATTTCATTAGCCCCCTCACCCGCCTCTCCCCCGCACGCGGGGGAGAGGGGCCTTCATCGTGTCCATCACCGGCTATTGACCGGCCGCCCCCCCGCACGCGGGGGAGAGGGCCTGGAGGCGGAGGCGCGGCGCAAGGGGGCCGAGCCGCCCCCCCGCACGCGGGGGAGAGGGGATTGAATCAGCATTTCCTTAGGGCTGCTCATCTGGCTTCGAGCCTTTCTTGCGTGCACGCGGATGGGCCTGATCATAGACCTGGGCCAGATGCTGGAAGTCGAGATGGGTATAGATCTGGGTCGTACCGATGTTGGCGTGTCCGAGCAGTTCCTGCACGGCGCGCAGGTCACCCGAAGACTCCAGCAGATGGGTGGCGAAGCTGTGTCTGAGCAGGTGCGGGTGTAGGTGTTGGCCGGCGCCCCGCTCGAGCGCCCAGCGTTCGAGCCGTTTTTCGACCGTGCGCGGATGGATCCGCCCGCCGCGCAGGCTGACAAACAGCGCCCGCTCATCCCGGTTGGCGAGTGTCGGACGCACCGCCAGCCAGCGTTCGATCGCCGCACGTGCCTTCCGTCCGACCGGGACGCGCCGCCCCTTCGACCCCTTGCCGATCACGCCCAGTTCGCCTTCGGACAGATCGAGGTCGCCCAGATCCAGGCTCACCAGCTCGGCCAGACGCAGACCGGACGAATAGAACAACTCGACCATGGCCGTGTCGCGGATCCCGAGCGGGTCGTCGTCCACTGGCTCGAGCAGGGCGCCGAGCTGATCGGCGTCGAGGGTATGCGGCAGGGTGCGCGGGCTCTTGGGCGCGCGGATACCGACGGCCGGATTGGCCAGGGCCTGGTTCTCCCGCACCAGCCAGCGGTAGAACCCGCGCAGGCTGGAGAGTTCGCGCTGGAGGGTCTGGCCCGAGACGCCTTGACGATGGCGCCAGGCGGTATAGCGCCGGATACCGGCCTCATCGAGCCGCTCGATCGAGCGCACCTCGCGCTGGTCTTGGGCGGCAAGCCAGGTCGCGATCTGGAGCAGGTCGTGCCGATAGGCGCGGGCCGTATGCTCAGAGAGCCGTCGCTCGTGCGTCAGGTGTGCGATGAAGCGCTCGATCAGGGCAATATCCTGAGCGCGCGGTACGGTCGGTTCGTCTGGGTGTTTGGGCATGATCCAGGCCCGATCAGGTCGATTCGCAGTGGCCGAGACGTACCGTCCTGAGCTTTTGACTGATGATTTCACCGAGTCGGTTCAGGAAGTCGGTCCCCATCTCGGGGCTAAAGCGGGTGGCATCCGCGCTGCCGATGGCGAGGATACCGGACTGACCCTCGGTCTGGATCGGGACGATGGCGGCCGAGTGGATCCCCATGCCTGCCGCGCCGAAGAGGGTGCGTGCGCGTTCGGGGCTCAGGGGGCCGCAGAGGGCGTTGCGACGGTCCATGAAGTCGGCAAAGGCATTGACCAGTGGATCGTGTGGACGGCGGTCGAGGCTGGCATGCGCAAAGAGCTTGAACGCCAGCGCCTCGGCATTGAAATCGCGCAGCAGGGTCTCGCGCAGCAGGTGGCAGAGATGTGCGGAGTCATTGACCACCATGAGCTGGAGGAACAGCCGATGCAGCCGGATCACCAGGGCCTCGTTCTCGCGCGCGCGTGCGATGAGATGAGCCAGCCGGTTGCGCTCGACCGCCAGCTGGCGGCGCAGGAGACGGACCTGATACTCGATCAATGAGACCGCGCCCTGGATGCCGTGTGGCACCTCGATGGCGCCCAGCACCTCGGGGTGTCGGGTCAGGAAATCGGGATGGGCGATGAGATACTCGGCGACCTGGCGTTCCTGGTCGAACGCCTCGTCTTGGCTGGGTTTGGCCTGGTGCATCATGCAGGTTCCCTCATCGTTCGATCTCGCCCTCGAAGACCCGGACCGCCGGCCCCGTCATCCAGACGGGATGCCCTGGACCCGCCCACTCGACCATCAGCTCACCGCCCGGAAGTGCGACCCGCACCCGCTCAGAAAGCCATCCGCGTCGGCGCCCGCTGACCACGGCGGCACAGGCGCCAGTGCCGCAGGCGAGGGTCTCGCCCACGCCGCGCTCATAGACCCTCAGCCGGATCTCAGTCGGACTCAGGACCTGCATGAAACCCACATTGACCCGTGCCGGGAAGTCCGGATGCCGCTCGATCAGCGGACCCAGGTGGGCCACGGGTGCCGAGTCGATCTCCTCGACGATCAGAACGGCGTGCGGATTGCCCATCGAGAGGGCGCCGATGGTCAGCGTCTGGCCCTCGACCGCCAGCGGATAGGTCGCGTCCGCGGTCTCGGACGCGGCCCGAAACGGGATGTGCGCTGGTCTGAACTCGGGCATGCCCATGTCGACCCGGACCTGACCGTCCGGCTCCAGATAGAGCCGGATCGCGCCCGCCGCCGTGCCGACCGGGATCTCATCGCGATCGGTCAGCCCCTGATCACGCACGAAACGGGCGAAGCAGCGTGCACCATTGCCGCACTGCTCGACCTCGGAGCCGTCGGCATTGAAGATGCGATAGTGGAAGTCGGTCCCGGGCAGACGCGGCGGCTCGACCAAGAGGATCTGATCGCAGCCGACGCCAAAACGTCGATCGGCCAGACGGCGCGCGAACGCCGCATCCAGATCGATCTGCTGACGCACGGCGTCGAAGACCACGAAGTCGTTGCCCAGCCCCTGCATCTTGGTGAAACGCAGCTTCATGCCGGCAGGAACCCCATGACGGCGAGATGCCGATCGCTGACCACGGCGACCTCCAGACAGTCCAGACCAGCGGCGGCGAGTTGCGCACTCACCTCCGCCGGCTCGAAGGCGGCGTAGAGTGAATTGCGAAAATCGGTGCGTAGGATCTCGGGTTCGGTGGCGGCATAGGCCTCGACCAGGGCCTCGACCCAGCCGGGCGAGGCCGGGCGCATCAGGTCCATGACCAGCACGGGCGCACCCGGCTTGGCGGTCTCACGCAGCGTCTGCCAGAGCACGGCCGGGTCGGGCAGGTGATGCAACAGGCTGTTGGAGAGCACCAGATCATAATGCCCGCGCGCCAACCGGTCGGACGGGATGACGTCGTGCAGCAATCGGACGCGCGCGGCCAGCTCGGGACAAGCCGCAAGCGCGTTCCGGGCCAGCTCCAGCATCGGACGTGAACCGTCGAGCGCATCGCAGGTCGCACCCGGATAGGCCTCGAGAAAGCGGATCACGATGTCCGCCGGCCCGCATCCGAGATCGAGCACCCGGGCGCCGATCAGGGGCCCCGGCACCAGTCGGCGCAAAAGCTCGATGAAGAGTGTGTTAGAGGCGGTGAAATCGGCCTGGGCATAGGCCCGTGCCTGGGCCTCGCCCTCCATCAATTCCTCAGGTTCAGGGCGGCGTTTCATACGGTAGTCTTGGACATTTCGGACGGCAACAGGTGCTCGCCCGCGTAGAGGTCGGCGACCTGCTCGCGCTCGCGCACCAGATAGGCCAGGTCGCCATCGACCATGACCTCGGCGGCGCGTGGGCGGCTGTTGTAATTGGAGCTCATGGTGAAGCCATAGGCCCCAGCACCGCGCACCGCGAGCAGATCGCCCTCCTCCAGGGCCAGGAGGCGGTCCTTGCCGAGAAAGTCCGCCGTCTCGCACACTGGACCGACCAGATCGTAACGGCACGGATCGGCGTCCGTCTCCTGGACCACGCGGACGATCTCGTGACCGGCTTGATAGAGCGCCGGGCGCAGCAGGTCATTCATAGCGGCGTCGAGGATGGCAAAATGGTGGTGCGACCCGCGTTTGAGATACTCGACCCGCGTCAGCAGCACCCCGGCATTGCCGACGATGGCGCGTCCCGGTTCCAGGATCACTTCATACGGGCGATCGGCCAGCAGATGGCGGATGGCGGCGGCATAGGCGGCTGGCTCGGGCGGATGCTCCTCGCGATAGCGGATGCCGAGTCCGCCGCCCAGATCCAGATGTTCGATGGCGATCCCAGCGTCACACAGCCGGTCAGCCAGTGCCAGCACCCGCCCCAGGGCGTCGATGAAGGGCGCCAGGTCCGTCAGTTGCGAGCCGATATGACAGTCGATGCCGACGACCTTGAGGTTCGGCATCGCGGCGGCCAGGGCATAGACCGACTCGGCCTCCTGGATGGCGAGGCCGAACTTGTTCTCCTTCAGACCGGTGGCGATGTAGGGATGGGTCTGGGGATCGACATCCGGGTTGACGCGCAGGGACACCGGTGCACGAAACCCGAGTTCGCCGGCGATCCGGTCGATGCGGCTCAGCTCGGACTCGGACTCGACGTTGAAGCAGCGGATGCCGACCTCAAGTGCGCGCCGGATCTCGTCAGCGCGCTTGCCCACGCCCGAAAAGACGATCTTAGAAGGATCGCCTCCGGCAGCCAGCACCCGTTCTAGCTCGCCGACCGAGACGATGTCAAAGCCCGACCCCAGGCGCGCAAGCAGGTTCAGGACCGCAAGATTGGAATTGGACTTGACCGAGAAACAGATCAGGTGCGGATGGGCGCGCAAGGCGCGGTCGAAGGCGTGCCAGTGGCGTTCAAGCGTGGCGCGCGAATAGACATAGCAGGGTGTGCCGAAGCGCTCGGCGATCGCGGTGAGCGGCACCCCCTCGGCGTAGAGGAGTCCATCGCGGTCATTGAAGTGATCCATGCGGTCTGTGTCGAGGAATCTGAGTGTTTTAGGGTTGAGCGGTATCCGTCCTGGACCTGGGCGGGCTCGGGACATCGGCACCCGGCGGCGTGCCGGATCTGGAACCGGACGCCGGCTCAGGCAGGTAAAGATCGCCCTTCTGACCGCAGGCACCGAGCATGGCAAGCAGACCCAGCACGACGACGATCACGATGAAGAGATTATTCGCCCAGCAGCGCATGAACGGCTCCGATCTGTAAGGCGTGGTTTGAAGAGTTTGAAGAGACGAGATACCCGGAACGCCGTTCCATCAGAATTACTCATTTCTACTCAGTCAGCCACGAAGCTGAAGTCTTGCCTCACCGAGGCTGGTTTCACCGCACCCTTGCGGGTGCGTCCAGCGCCTTCCTCTCCACGGCTTCAAATCCAGCGAAACGCGCTGAAGGGCCGTCGAAGACGACCAGACCAGCCGCCAGGAGGGTCCTGGCCGCCTTCAGATCTCGATCGTGGCTCGTACCGCAGACCGGACAGGCCCATGCGCGCACCGACAACGGCAGTTTCTCCTGCACCTTGCCACAGGCCGAGCAGGTCTTGCGGCTTGCGAAGGACCGATCTGCAACCACAACCTGACCACCGCGCTTTGTATTCCAACGGCCGACAAAGCTCGAAGAAGCCCCTGTCGGCAATGGAGCATGCCAGACGGCGATTCGTCAACATCCTGCGAACGTTCAGGTCCTCGATCACGATCGTGTGGAACCGCCGGGTGAGGTTGGATTCAGGCACACCGACAGTGAGTGTACCCCCAGGTCTTTACGCAGGTTTGGGTGTTGGCCCTGTGGTACTGGTGTTGATCCTGCGCAAAAGAAATGTTCGCACCATTGACACACCATCTCAAGCTGACCAGATCTTTGAGGAAAGCGTCGTACTGTACCCTTGAACGGTATTGGTTAGGGCTATTGCTTCAATGCAGCATCTAAACGGTTTGCCTTGACAATCTCGCGCGCGGCATAGACGACCAAGACACCCCACATCACTTTGTTGACGATATCGCCGATGTTGACTGTGAGTTCACGTAGAACGACACCAACACTGGTTTCGAAGACGATGGCGTAGAAGAATCCAGCCGGAAAGATTGCCCAACCAATGAGAAAGAAGAAAAACATGTAGACGAGCGCATCGCGCTGGGCTGGAATTAGCCGTTCGCTCGGCAGGCGACGTAAAACCCAGAAGATCGAAACCGTCATAGCGAGCCACAATAGGCCGCTCACGGTGAACCAAGCGAAAGTATCCCATGGAATCCCATCCACATCCTGTGCTGAATATTCACCGAGATAACCAGTCATAATCATGCACGCATCGATCAGCACCAACCACAGGGCAAAGCGGGAACCGACATGTTCCGGTCCAATCAGCAATGGGAACATGACGATCAACAGCGCTGTGGTCCCCAACCAATACCCATAACGAACGATCAGTGGAAGCTCACGGATGGCCGCAGCCATCTCGGTGATGCTCGGTGAGGCGTTCGCGAGGATTTGGAGACGAGTAAAGAAATACAGATGCAACACACAGGAAACAGTACAAATAACGATATTGAGAATTGCCAAGATACGCAGCCGCCCTTGCAGATGCGGTATCTGGGTCAGGAAATAGAAGACTGCGAGCGCGGCAGCCAATCCACAGATCAGGAATGAAAAATACGTCAAATTGAACAGTATGCTCATGGTGTCGTTTCCCGATCCAAATCAAGGGTAGAAATTCGCACGGCGTGCCAGAGACCATCGAGTCCGTCTCCAGTGACATCTCCTTTTTGTGTATCACCAAACCAGAGATAAAGCGGATGTCCAGCATAGCCCCATTGTCTGGAACCATCCGGGCATTGAATGGATTCGAAGGGCGGAGCAGGCTGGTCGGAATCCGTCAGTAAAAACGGACGCCACAGTGAACTTGATTCGTCTACACAGGTCGCAACACCATCGGAATCCAGGCTCGAACGATAGAGAGTCAACCCCTGGTTGTTCGTCAGCACCGGCCCGAGACGGCTCTCCGCCAGACCAAAAGCTGCCGGTGTCCCGTCCGGGAGTTGAACAAGCGCCGCTTTTTCAGTCACGGTGGGAGTGGCCGTGGTACCCTGGGGTGGCGTGACCTTGGTGGCGGGACTTGGTGACGGATAGATATAGGGCGCGTATCCGCCATAATAAAATGGCACCTGCGGGTAATAATAGCCCGGTCTCTGCGCTGGTGACGCATTCTGAGCCGCTGCAGCGAATGGATAGCTCAGACAGGTGAGCTGGATCAGGCAACCCGCTAAACCGATGCGTATCGTTGAAAACATTAAGACACCTTTGCGAGCTTTTGCTGAATAAATTCAATCACATCGTCATCGCGATAGGGCTTGACGAAATAGCGGTCGATGCCAACTTGAGCCGCTTGGTGCTGATGTTTCTCGCTCGAGCGCGAGGTGATCATGCCGATCGGCAGGGTCTGCGTATCAGGTTGCGAGCGCAGATGGGCACTCAACTCCAATCCATTCATACGCGGCATCTCCATGTCGACCAGGAGTAGATCGACCCGCTCGCGTCCCAGTATCTGAAGTGCATCCATTCCATTGGAGGCGGTGAGTGCGCGATATCCAGCGTCGATGACCAGTTGCGACAGTAGACGCCGCATGGAGATCGAATCGTCCACGACTAAAACCGTGGGAAGCGGTTTGGTGAAATCTGCTTCCTCGTGCCAAGACACCATCTTTAGATCACCGGATTCGACGACGCGCAAAATCGTCCTCATATCGAGGATGGGAACAACCGTTCCATCGCCCAAGACAGAGACCGCCATCAGGCCTGGCACCTTTGGGACCGTGGACCCCGGCTTCATGACCACGAGTTCGCGGCCTTCCAAGAGAGCATCGATTAATATGGCTTGATCGGCGCGATCGGAGGATAAGATCAAGACACTCCGTCCCCGGCGTTCCGGTGTGCCCGGTGATCTACCGAACAGAGGGTCGAGTTGACGAAGTGGATACCAGTGTCCTTCATGACAGAACTGCCACCCCTCTGGCGTTTCCACGCACTCTCCCTCTTCGATAAGCAAGGCCGATCGCACCTCATTGGCTGGAACAGCAAGCAGATGATCGCCATGGCGCAGCAACAAGCAGTAGAGCGTCAATCGCGACGCCGGCAGACGCAATTGAATCCGATAGCCTGCTCCTGGCTGGGATTCGATCGCGAGCGTGCCATTGAGCGTGTGAACGATCGTAGCGACTACGTCCATGCCTACACCACGTCCGGAAATTTGCGTCACGACTTCTCGAGTCGAGAAACCGGGTTGTAAGGTGAGGAGCATGAGTTCTTGGTCGGTTGGCATAGCTGAGGCGGCGAGCAGGCCGGCACTGATGGCTTTGGCTCGGATACGCTCTAGATCGAGTCCACGGCCGTCATCGCTGCAGGTCACCACGATCTGATCGCCTGCGGGCGCAAACCGTATCTCGATGCGGCCAACACGCGGCTTGCCGAGTTGCTCGCGCTGATCGGGTAGCTCGATGCCGTGGTCGATGGCATTGCGCACCAAATGCATCAGGGCTGGCATGATCCGATCCAGGACTTCTCCATCGACCTGCGTTTCGCTACCCATGACATGCAATTCTGCTTCTTTCCCGGTCGCTCGGCAGGTTTGACGCACGGCGCGCTGAAGCCGGGGCACGATCGAATCTACCTGTACCAGACGGGTCTCCATAGCCAGCCGCCGGATCAAGCGCTGGAGTCTGGCTTGATGCTGGATCGCCTCGCCGAGTTCATGCAATGTGCTATTCAGGGTTCGCCCTAGTTCATACGTATCGCTGACCCCCTCGTTAATCCAGCGGGTCACCTCATACATTTCATTGTATTGTTCCAGTTCGAGCGGATCGAAGGCCGATGGCGATCTCGAGTACGTGTTGCTCTGAAGGCCGAGTCCACGCAAATCAACTAAATTATCGAGTTCGGCGATTTGCAGCAATGTGCGATGTGCGATCTCGCCGGATTCACTGAGTAGAAGCCGCGCTCGACTTAGCTGTTCCTCGGCCCGGGACAATGCAACCGAAAGCTCTCCGACAAACCGCAGCAGGTCATCCATGGTCCGGGTGGAAACCTGTAGATAGGTGTCTTCCCGTTCAATGGGTTCGTCCTGTGACTTGGGTGGAGAGGGTGCGACTGGAATCTCTGTGTCGACCGGTGACTCGGTTCGCGGAGGGCTCCATGGCTTCGCACCTTCTGCAGCCGGCAACAAGGCATCGGCACCCTCGCGATCGATGCGATTAGCCCAATCTAAGACCTCCTGCATGACACCGCGTAGTCTGTCAGGGTCTGAGGTCTCGACACCGTTGAACATATCGAACATAAGCGCAAGCGTATCCGCGCCAGCGGCCAGCGTGTCACCGAGCGCCTGACTGGGCCTCAGACCCTGGATGGTCAGGAATTCCAACAAATCTTCGAGATAATGGCTCAGGACCGCGATGGCATTTACGCCACAGATGTTTGCCGATCCCTTGATGGTGTGCGCCCAACGTTGCGCTTGATGCAACGTCTCCTCATCGCCACCCCCGGTGACAAGGGACTGGATAACGTTAACCAATTTGAAAGCAAGATCTGGACCTTCCCGACGGAAACTTGCGAGTACGATCGGATCGATGTCTGCAGCCGGGGCAAGCGATAGGTCCTTGTCCTCGATCGCGACTGGATGACTCGGACCCGAATCCGCTTCTAGTAGAAGCGGATCCTCTTTTAGTTTATAGGCGAGGCTCTCTGCATTAGCGGTCGATAGTGGATCGATCCAATGTGGTTTCTGTAATATTTCGACTAGTCCACAACAGATATCGACATCCAGTGGCCGTTCCAGATAAGCCAGCATCCGCTGAGGCAACTGCATCAGGGCGTCGATCAGCTCCGCAGGCCACTTGGCCTCGGCTGACATAGCCGCGATCTGAAAGCCCAAGCTCGCACATAGCGTCGAGAATGCAACTAATCCTGCCTGAGCCGAGGCCGTCGCAAAGCGATTGAGGATCTCTTGGCAGGATTGGGCAGCGAAAGTCCGGGCATCGGCATCAGATGTCGCAGCCATCTCTGCGATTCGAGTCAGAAACTCTTCCTGGCCCTCGCTGATAGCCATGGCCAGGATAGCAAGTAGCTCGGATGCCTCAGCGCTCAGTTTTGGTGTGTGCTCATCCTCGGTCTCAGCCGTGACTACAGCAGTCGAAGTGGATTCCTCGATAAAGACGTTATCAACTCCAGATGCCAACTCCACCTCGGTAAGTTCATCCTGGCTTTCGGATCGACGTTCATCACGATCAGCGGATTCGACATTTTGGGACCACGCGACGATGGTCTCCGGTGGCAGCGGTGGATCGAAGATCTCCAAAGAGGCCATTTCGAGCAGTGCCGACACGATCTCCTCGTCATCGGGTGTGCTGAGGTGCGCCTCAAGCAGTGCCATGAGCTCGATAATCTGGATAGCGGCCATCTCATCGCCGCGCGCAGCCCGCTCGGGGAGTGCACCGATATTGGCTTCCAGGAACTCCAGAAACTCGCACAGATAGGGTTTGGATTCCAGCAACGGCCAAAGATCGGCCAAACATTCGCTGAACGCGGCGACCGCCGCTAATTGTTCCTCGGGGTCGGCCGTCGAATCGCCCGCCGTCCGAACGGCCTGCTGCAAACTAGGCAGGGTGGCAGAAAAGAGCTCACTCAAACCGACTTGGCTCATGGTCGCACCCAGTCGCCTGGATCAGGCGCGATCGTCGCTGTCGATCGGTTCGTTGGCATAGGGGACAGACATCGATTCCCTAAGACTAAGCCAGAATCGATCGGATCGGTTCGGACGGCCCGGGGAGACGAAACAATTGAATCGTTTCGAGTAATTCTCTCGAATAGTTAACCAGGTTGCTTGTCACCTGTGTCTGGTGAGTGATCTGATCCATAGTCTCGAGGGTACTTGCGCGCATCGACTCGACCCGTTCTATCAAGGCGCGGTTTGAGTCGACCTGTGACCGAGCGCGCTCGTCGATACCCGCCACTGTCTCGGCCAAGCTAGCAACCGTCTGCTGGGTCTCGAGCATGAGGGCGCCTGCACCTTCGATGGTGTGGGATTCGTTGGTCACGGCTTCGGTCGCCTGGTTCACAGTCTGCACGCTGTCCTGGGTCTCGATCTGAATGTTGGCGATCAGCGTCTCGATCTGGGTGGTCGCGTTGCGCGAGCTATCGGCGAGTCGCTGCACCTCTTGGGCCACCACGGCAAAACCACGTCCAGCTTCGCCGGCGGTCGCCGCTTGCATCGCCGCATTGATCGCCAGAACATGGGTTCGCTCGGAAAAACTTTTGATGATGTCGACGATGCCGCCGATCTCTTGTGAGCGCTCACCGAGACGCTTGATGCGCTTACCCGTTTCCTGGATAGCGGAGCGAATCTGGCTCATACCCTCGACGGCTTGCTTAACGGATGCCAGAGCCCGATTGGTCAAGTCCGTAGCCGTCGCAGCCTCTTCGCGACAGAAGCGGGCCAGTTCGGCGATTCCCTCGACAGCCTCGACAGCCATCATGAGGCCGCTCGTAGTACGCTCGATCTGAATGCGTTCGGCATCGGCGACCTCAGCGACCCGTTCCCCCTGGGACTGGACTTGAAGCGAGGATTGGCCGACGCGCTCGGCAATCTCGCGGACCTGGACCAGGACACGCGCGCTTTCGGAGGTGATCTGGTTGAGTGCATCGCGCAGAGGACCCGTGATGTCCTCTTTGACCGGGACCCTAATCGTTAGATCGCGTGTCTGACTGATCTCGTTGCCGATCTGTAGCATCTCGATGATCGAATCGTTTAATGCCTCGTTCTGACGCTCGAGGAAGTCGATGCCACGATTGAAGGCTGCGACTGTGCGTCCGAGCTCGTCGTCTGCGCCAGGTGCAAGGCGCTCGGAGAAGTCACGGCGCCGTTCCATACCCGCGAGCGCGTTGCGGATGCGCTCGGCTGGCTTCAGGATGAAACGCCTGGATAGACCCGAGATTGTGAGGTAGATGACGAAACCGGCGATCAAGGCACTTAACAGCAAGAGTCCGATCACCAGGGCCATGGTGCCTTCGCGTTGCGACTGGGTATCGGCTAGTGTCGCGGCGAGACGTTTGTCTAGAAATGCTCAGCGGCAGATTGGAAACCATGCGCCAAAGTGATGATCACGTGACCCAGTACTTGGCCGTCGCGCTCGATTGGGAACTCCCGGAAGGTTTCCGACGACTCGCGCATCTTATTATTACCCAGGCGATTCGTGCCATCAGGATTACGGAGGCTAACGGCAGCGATCTCGGGATCGCGTTCCACCAGTGCGATCAGCTCAATCAGGCGGCGCTCAGTCTCCGCGTTCCGCGCCTGGGCAGCGAGTTCTGCGAGCAGGGCACCAGCGATTTCGAGTGAACGCACAGTTTTTTCTCGCAATACGCCGGCGAGCGGTGTGTTGGTTTCTGTCCGCAGCTCTTGTTCTAATTGTTGGCGCTCTAGATAGATTTCATTCAAGCCCCAGAGGATGGCACCGGAAACACCCAGTAAAACGAATAATACGAGTGCTGTGGTCGCCATCGTGAGTTTGGCAGAAATCGTGAGATCTGCAACTTTCATCATTCACCACACAAAGGATCGTTTGCACCAAACAGAAGCGCCTGTTTGGCGAGTATCTCCAGAAGTTCGGTAAAATCAACCTCGACAAAGAACGTCCCTTCAAACCGAATACCGCGGCAATCAAAGTCTTCTGGAAAGTGACGCATTGGATAGAGAGGGACGAAGTGCGCCTCCTTCGGAATCCTGATCGACCGAATCTCATCGATACAAAGTCCGGTGCGTGCCTCGCGCTGGCCAAGTATGAGGAAATAACGGCCGTCACCCTGACCCCGTTCTTCCTCGATCATCGCTCCTAGGTCATAGACGGGAACTAAATCTCCACGATGATTTGTGAGACCCAAGCACCAGATCTGAGTAAAGGGGAGACGACTGCATGTTTGCCGCGGAATGACCTCAGCCTGACGGTCCAGTGGAACGAGAAACCACCAGGCTCCGATACGACAAGCATAGCGTGACTCGCCTGATTCCTGATTGGCATCCTCGACATCGAGTGAACCGAAGAACCTGCTCCCGCCGACCTCGTCCACGTCGATCGGCTTCTGGAGTGTGTCTCGTCCCAGCGTGCTCATGGATGAGAGCGTCTGGAGAGAAGTGAGTCGATATGGGCCAAAATCGCTTCGGCGCTCGCCGGTTTGACGACGTACCCCTTAGCACCTTGAAGTTGCGCCCACATCTTATCTGCCTTTTGATTTTTGCTGCTGACGACCACTACGGGGACATGCGTGGTCTTGGGATCCTCTCGCAGTGAACGCATGGCGTGATAACCGTCCCCGTCCTCCATGACAATGTCCATGAAGACCAGATCCGGCGGGTCGCGGCGAGCCATGTCCACGGCTTCATGCCCGGAAGCGGCCACTAACACCGAGTGCCCCGCCTTTTGGAGCAGATCACGTAGATAATCACGATCGGTCGCAGAATCCTCGACAACCAACACTTTAGCCATTCCTAAGTCCTCGCTTGAATTCTCAAGACAGGAAGCGCCGTAGCGTCTGCTCCAAGCCGTCCATCGTTAGTGGTTTAGTGAGATAGGCATCGGCCGAGGCGAGTGCCCCTTTGAGCTTGTCGATCCTGGACGATTTGCTGGTCAAAATCACTACAGGTGATTTTATACGAAAATCGCGTTTCAAATGGCGTGCAACGTCATAACCGCTGATACCGGGTAGCATTACATCGAGAAAGATCAGATCATAGCTCTGCTGGCCTGCCTTCATCAGACCCTCTTCACCACTCACAGCGAAATCGACCACATATCCCTTCTTGGTGAGCTTCAATTCAATCAACTTGCGCACTGACTCGCTGTCATCTACGACTAGGATGCGCTTGCGCGAACCGGAAAACAATGGGGGAATTGGTTTAGAAATTGTATCGGACTTGGTCAGGATTACGTTATCGTGGATGACGAGATCCGGCGTGAAATTGTAGACTTCGCTCACCAGATCGTCGAGCGTCTTGAGGATACGGCTGGCAAGGATTGGTCTTTTGAAGAAGATCTGCTTTCGTCCGTTATAAAACTCCGCAGAAGTCTCTGAGATTCCAATTCGAATCACTGGTAAGTCATGGTCGCCAAGGTCCTGACACAGGGCTGCCCACTCCCGCGCGCCGGCGGCGAGATCCTCGTTCACCATGTAGAGATGCGGGCGCCCCTGGCCTTGTTCCCAGAGTTGATAACGTTGGGGACGGATCTGCGACAAACTAAACGCCCGACCAAGCACCTTGCGTTCATTATCGGAAAAGCCACACAAGGCCACTATGAACGTTCTACTTGTCACATCCCGGCCGCTCATGGGGTCTTCGATGAAACAACTCGAGGTTGGAATTGAACCATTGTTTCAGGGCCTGGAAAGGAGATTTGCCACCCAAGGCCATGGCTTTGAAGGTCATGATTTGTAACCGGACGAAGGCTTTTCATTCCGTGCTCTCAGTCGGCTATCACCGTGGTCGTGCGACCTGCAGGTTTCAGGTTAGCCCCAGACAATCCAGGGCATGGGCTAGATCACTTTTGCCTTCAAAGGCACATAGCCCAGATGGATCAAACCATGAGCATTCCCGAGCCACTGCAACACATTCGGGCCGCACTAAACGCGACGGCGCTCGTTTACATCGCCACCGGGCGGCTCATGTCATCGTTTTGTACTCGGCTTTCCTGAAATTCCCAGATCTTTAAATATACATACTAAGATAAAAAATGGTTACCAGATTTAGAAATGCTAGAACTGCATCACAGATTCAGAAAATTCATCAAGTGGATGTTCACAGTGGAACATTCTCGACCCTCGCCCGTCGCGGGAGACCAGCTGTATTCTCAGATCAATTGGTGGCTATCGCCCGCAAGCGCACCAGGAGCGCACCCCTGGCATCCAGCAGGAGCAGATGCCCGTCCTCGATCCGATAGGCACTGACCCGCCCGAGCAGCCCGGCATAGGTCCGCGCCTGCTCGGCCCGGCCATCGGTGGCGGTACAGGCCATCTGGGTGGTGGCGATCGGCCCGAATGACAGCGAGGACGGCGTGCGCATAAAGCCGCTCAGATAGCGATTACAGCCGTCCGAGCCGCTGATCCGACCGCGCGGGTCGAAGCTCAGGTCGATCCTGGTGCCGGGAAGCGGGGGGCTCAGGATCCCCGGGGTCGCGGCCAGGGCCTCGACCACCCAGGTGCGTCCTTCTAGCGCCTGGGTCGGGTCCTCTGTTACACCCGTGGTCGCGCCGATCCGGGTGAAGCTCAGCACGGTCTCGCCCCGATCATCGGTCAGTTCCAGACGATCCACCCCCTGGCGGTAACCTGTTACCCTTTGGAGCGCCTTGAAGATCACCGTTTCCTGCTTCATCAAGGGCTCGGGACAGGCCATGCGGGTCGCGGCCAGGCCATCGCCGAGACGCAAGGTGTCACCCTCAACCGCATAGCCACCTTGAACCCGATTGCAGCCGGTGCTGCCCGAGAACCGACCGGCCTCGAAGCGAAACTCGGTCGGGCGCGAGCGGGGCGTGACACTGATGATTGGACCTGATTCGTCTCGGTAGGCCGTTAGACGCCAATCGATGCCCTCGAATGGAACCTGAGCCTGCGCCTCCTCGGGATTGGGTTCCCGCTGGTCAGAGGTAGATGGGGCGGGTGCGGACGCGGGGGCCTCGGTCTGGGCCTGAAGCGTCCCTGTCAACATCAACAGCAATCCACAGACCACGAGTGTACGTAAGGGGACAGACATGTTTAGGCTTCCGCATTTTGGCATTGCGACAAAATCTCGGTCCAGGTCTCGGGCAGCGACCCTATATAATCCCGGATTCTCTATGCCCTAAACGACATAGGCAAGAGGCGCGCCGGCCAGGGGCTGTTGTTCAATCGAGAGATGGCGAGAAACTCGTCGAGGCGATCCGAATGCAATTCATCGACCTAAAGACCCAGTACGCACGCATCGAACCTGAGCTGAAGGTCCGCATCCAGGCGGTGCTCGAACATGGTCAGTTCATCCTGGGACCAGAGGTCCAGGAACTGGAGGCGCGTCTGGCCGAGTTCGTCGGGGTGCGTCACTGTATCGGGATGTCGAGCGGCACAGATGCGCTGCTTGCAGCCATGATGGCGCTCGAGATCGGTCGCGGCGATGAGGTCATCACCACGCCTTTCACCTTCATCGCCACCGCCGAGACGATCGCCCTCTTGGGTGCGCGTCCGGTGTTTGTCGACATCGATCCAGTCACCTACAACCTCGACCCGGCCAAGATCGAGGCGGCCATCACCGGGCGCACCCGCGCCATCCTACCGGTCTCGCTCTATGGTCAGTGCGCCGACATGGACGCCATCAATGCCATCGCGGCTCGTCATCGGCTGCCGGTGATCGAGGACGCGGCCCAGAGCTTTGGCGCTAGCTACCGCGGTCGCCGCTCCTGCGCCCTGTCACGGATTGGCTGCACCTCGTTTTTCCCGGCCAAGCCGCTCGGCGCCTATGGCGACGCCGGCGCCTGTTTCACTGACGACGACGCACTCGCCCAGGCCCTGCGTGAGATCCGCAATCATGGTCAGGATCGGCGCTATCACCATCTGCGTTTGGGGCTAAACGCGCGTCTGGACACCCTGCAGGCGGCCATCCTGCTTGCCAAGATGGAGATCTTTCCCGAGGAGGTCGAGTCCCGCGCCCGTATCGGCGCGCGCTATACCGAACTGTTCCAGGCGCGCGGCGCGCTCGGCACGGATGTCGGCGGCGCCCCGGTGCTCACGCCCTATGTCCATCCGCACAATCTTTCGGTCTATGCCCAATACACCCTCCAGGTTGAAGATCGTGAGGCGGTCGCCGCCAAGCTCGGCGAACAGGGAATACCGACGGCCGTCCATTACCCGATCCCGGTCAGCGAGCAGCCGGTGTTCCATGGCGGTCTGCTGGGCGCGGACTATCCGGTCAGTGCCGCCGTCGCTCGCCGGGTGCTGAGTCTGCCGATGCATCCCTATCTGGACGAGGCGACCCAGGAGCGGATCGTCGCCGCGGTGGCCAAGGCCGCCGGACTCTAGCCAACTGCACCGGGCGTACAGGACGCCGAACCAGACCCTGAAACCACGCCGAAGCCCCCTCGCCTTTGGAGATGCCCCAGACATGATGCCTAGGCCACCCGATTGCAGTCCATCCGCCACCGACCCCCAGGTCAGAGGCGAGCGTGTATTGCTGATCGACGACAGCCAGGCGATCAACCAGCTACTGCGCGCGCGTTGCGAGGATCTGGCCGGCGTCGAGTCCGAGAGCGCCGGTTCGCTGGCCGAGGCCAAGGCGCTCTTGGCTCAGGACCCAGGACGGTTCTTCGCGGCCGTGGTCGATCTCAATCTCCCGGATTCATCCGAGGGCGAGGCGATCGATCTGGTCCAGGCGCATGGCATCCCGGCGATCGTGCTCACGGCCCACTTCGATGAGGCGCTCCGTGAGCGCATCCTGGCCAAGGAGGTGATCGATTGTCTGCTCAAGACCAGCCCGCACGAGATCGACCATGTGGCGAGCCTGGTGCGGCGCATCCATCGCAATCAGAACGTCAAGGTGCTGGCGGTCGATGATTCGCGCGCCTTTCTCAGCTATCTGGTCAAGCTGCTGCAACTGCACCGGTTCAGGGTGTTTGGGGCCGAAACTGGACGCAAGGCGCTGGAGATCCTGAACGCGGAGCCTGGGATCGATCTGGTCATCACAGATTACAATATGCCCGAGATGGATGGGATTGCGCTCATCACCGCGCTGCGTCAGCAGCGTCCACGCTCGGATCTCGCCATCATCGGTCTGTCCGAGGTGGGCGCTGCGACACTCCCGGTACGGCTGCTCAAGAGCGGCGCCAACGACTTTCTCCCTAAGCCGTTCTTGGTCGAGGAGTTTTATTGTCGTGTCATCCAGAACATCGAGCAGATCGAGCTGGTGCGCGCCATCCGCGAGTCTGCAGTCCGCGACTCGCTCACCGGACTCTACAACCGCCGCTATTTCTTCGAGATGGCCGAAAAGCTGCACGCCACGGCGCAGCGCCGTCAGATCACCCTGGCCGCCGTCATGCTCGACATCGACCATTTCAAACGGGTCAATGATACCTATGGTCACCTTGCCGGCGATCGGGTCATCAGATCGGTGGCGAACACCCTGGCCTGCGGGATACGTCAGGTCGATCTGCTCGGGCGCTATGGCGGAGAGGAGTTCTGTATCCTGCTGACTGGGTTCGACCGAGACCACCTGGCCGTGGTCCTAGAGCGACTGCGGTCTGCTGTCGAATCCACACCCATCGCGCACGAGGGGCGGTCGATCTCGGTCACCATCAGCCTGGGTGCGACCCTGGTCCTGACCGAGGGGGTGCAGTCCATGCTCGATCGCGCCGATGCCTGTCTGTATCGTGCCAAGCACGAGGGGCGCAATCGGTTCGTGATCGAGACCGCGGAATGATCGCCCCAGGCCAGGGACGTCACAGACCCAATTCCTTCCAGCGTGCCTCGATGCGCTTGATCGAGACCGGACAGGCGGTCCCCAGCGTCTGGGCGAAGAGCGAGACGCGCAGTTCTTCCAGCAACCAGCGGATCTCGTCCAGACGCGGATCCCGGCGCCCAGCCGCACGCGCCGCCAGCGCGCGTTCGCGCCAGCGCGACTGAATCCCGGCCATCTCGCCCATCCAGCGCCGATCGCGATCCGGTGCATGGGCGAGGCGCTCGATCCGATAGGCGATCGCCTTGAGATAGCGTGGATATTGCTTGAGTGGGGCGTAGGAGATGGTGGATAGAAAGCCCTGGAACACCAACCCGTCGAGCTGCTCACGGATATCCTGCACCGCCGGCATCCAGTTGACCTGCGTGATCTCGGCTAGCTGGGTGCGCAGCGACTGATAGTCGTCCAGGATCGTTCCGATCAGCCGGCAAACCGCCTGGGCCGTCGGAAAGAGCTGGGGCCTCCCCTCGGCTAGACGCTGCTCGAACATCGCCTGGGTACGAAGCGGCGGTTGGTCTTCGATGAAGGTCAGGTCCAGGATGAGGGCGATCAGCTCATCGGCCAGCTCGGACGCCTTGGGGGTCGGTCCCTGAGCGGTGGATGCGTCCCCCAGTCCAGGCACAGGAGAGGGGTAGGTGGGCGACGTCGGTACCGGCGCCTTGGCATACTGCAACCGCATCCGATCCAGATCCGGCAGTTGCTTGCGCAGTTGGCGGATGTCCGCACCTAGATGCAGCATGATCAGCCGCCGTAGCCCTGCCCGATGGGCCAAGGCCGCGTTCTCTGTCGAGTCGAGCACCCGGATCGCCACGCTCGCGCCCTGATCGACCAGGGCCGGATAGCCGCGCAGCCTGATCCCGGCGCGGGTCAGATCCACCGACTCGGGTAGGTCGCCGAAGGTCCAGCGCGTCACCCCGCTGCGCTCGAGTGCGAGCTCGGTGTCCGAGATCCGGGTGAATCCCTGAGCCCCCTGCGCCGCAAACCGCTGCTTGAGCGCCAGCGGATCGTCGCTCACCGCGAGCGCCTGCCCGGACTCATCGACCAGCCGGATCTTCATGCGCAGATGGGGTGGAATCGCCGATGGATCCCAAGCGTCCTCTGGGATCTGGACCCCGCTCATGGCCCGGATCTCCTCGGCCAGCGCCTGGATCAGGGGTCGATCGGAGGGCGTCAAGCGCGCGGCCAGGCGCTTGGCCGTGTCCGGGATCGGGACCAGGCTGATGCGCAGCGGCTTGGGGAGTGTGCGCAGCAGGGCCGTGATCCGCTCCTCGATCAGCCCGGGCACCAGCCACTCGAGCCGTTCAGACACGACCTGATTGATCAGTGGCAGAGGCACCACCAAGGTCACCCCGTCCTCGGGCGCACCAGGCTCGAAACGGTATTCGAGCGGCAGGGCGGTCGCCCCGACCTGGAACTGATCGGGGAAGTCCTGGACCCGGATCTCGCGCGCCGCGCGGCGCATCAGGTCTGCAAGCCGCATGTGCAGGATCCTGGGGTTGTCGCGTGTGACCTGACGCAGCCAGCGCTCGAACTGGGGTTTTGAATAGATCCCCGGGGGCAGGCGCTCGGCATAAAAGGCGTAGATGGCCTCTTCATCGACCAGGAGGTCACGCCGCCGCGACTTAGACTCCAGGTGCCGGACGTAGGCGATCAGCTCGCGGTTGTGACGCCAGAAGGGGGCTCGGGTCTCAAAATCGCCTTCGGTGAGGGCAGATCGCAGAAAGATCTCGCGCGCCTCAGCGGGATTGATCGGGCCATAGTTGACCCGCCGCTTGGGCACCAGGGTGACGCCGAAGAGTGTGACCTTCTCGAAGGCGGCGACCTGACCGGACTTGGCCTGCCAGTGTGGCTCGGAATAACTGCGCTGGAGCAGATGAGCGGCGACGCGCTCGATCCAGCCCGGCTGGATGGCGGCGGCGATCCGTCCGTATTGGCGCCTGGTCTCGACCCGTTCGGCCACCATCACCCATTTCGGTGGCTTGGCGAAGAGCACCGAGCTGGGATGGATCAGGAAGCGGCTGTTGCGTGCGCCCTGGAACTCGCGCTCGGACTCGCGGAAGCCGATGTTGCCGAGGAGCCCGGCGAGCAGGGCGCGGTGGATCTTTTCGTAGCCGGCGGCATCGAGCGATGGGGCTTGGGATGTGGTCGCAGCCGACTCCCTAAACCCCATCTCCAGCATCTGTTCGCGCAACTGGGCATGGATGTCGCGCCATTCCTGGACCCGGTTCCAGGACAGGAAATGGCGCTGACACAGCTTGACAAACTGGTTGCGCGAGAGACGGCGGCGCTCCTGTTCGAGAAAGTGCCAAAGGTTGAGAAAGGCGATGAAGTCTGACTCGGGGTGACTAAAGCTGGCATGGATCTCGTCGGCGGATTGCTGTCTGTCATGCGGCCGCTCGCGCGGATCCTGTACGCTGAGCGCAGCGGCAATCACCAGCACCTCGGCCAGACACTGCTCCTCGGTGGCGGCGAGCAGCATCCGTCCGAGGCGCGGATCGACCGGCAGGCGCGCCAGCTGGTGCCCGAGCGCGGTCAGCTCGCCCTGATCGTCGAGCGCCCCGAGCTCCTCCAGGGTGCGATAGCCGTCGTTGATGAGTCGCGGATCCGGCTTGTCGACGAAGGGGAAGTGCTCGATGGCGCCAAAGCCGAGCCGCTTCATCTGTAGGATGACGGCGGCCAGGTTGGCGCGCGCGATCTCGGGTTCGGTGAACTCGGCGCGGGACTGGAAGTTGTCCTCGCTATAGAGCCGAATGCAGACACCGGCGACCACGCGCCCGCAACGCCCCTTGCGTTGATTGGCACTGGCCTGGGAGATGCGTTCGACCGGAAGACGCTGGACCTTGGTGCGATGGCTATAGCGGCTGATGCGCGCGAAGCCCGGATCCACGACATAGTGGATACCCGGCACCGTGAGCGAGGTCTCGGCGACATTGGTGGCCAGGATCACCCGGCGCGTGCCGTGCGGCTGGAAGAGGCGCGCCTGCTCCTGCGGCCCCTGACGGGCGAACAGGGGCAGGATCTCGGTCGAGGGCGGATGATGTCTGCGCAGTGTCTCGGCAGTGGTGCGGATCTCGCGCTCGCCCGAGAGGAACACCAGGATGTCGCCGGGGCCAGTCCGGGCCAGCTCATCGATCGCCGCGACGATCGCCTGTTGCATCGCCTCATCGCACTCGGCGGCACTCTCGTCCTCCGGCGGTCGGTAGCGGACCTCGACCGGATAGGTCCGGCCCGAGAGCTCGATGATGGGCGCGGGCCGGTGCTCGCGGTCGGCGAAATGGTGCGCGAAGCGCTCGGGGTCGAGGGTCGCCGAGGTGATGATCAGCTTGAGATCGGGCCGGCGCGGCAAGAGCCCCTTGAGATAGCCGAGCAGGAAGTCGATGTTGAGCCCGCGCTCGTGGGCCTCGTCGAGGATGAGGGTGTCATAGTCGGTAAGCAGGGGGTCGTGCTGGATCTCCGCGAGCAGGATGCCGTCGGTCATCAGCTTGATCGCGGTCTCGGGACGGACCCGGTCGTGGAAGCGGACCTTATAGCCGACCAGTCCACCGATCTCGACCCCCAGTTCCTGCGCCACGCGACTGGCCAGGGTGCGTGCGGCAAGCCGGCGCGGTTGGGTGTGGCCGATGCGCCCGAAGCGTCCGCGTCCCAGCTCCAGACACAGCTTGGGCAACTGGGTCGACTTGCCCGAGCCGGTCTCGCCACAGAGCACGATGACTTGATGGCGTTCAATCAGCGCCGCGACCTCGTCGCGCCGTTCGCTGACCGGCAGGTCCGGATACTCGATCCGGGGGACCAGTGCCTGACGCTGGGCGACCACGGCCTGGGAGGCCCGGATACAGTCCCAGAGCTTGGCTAGGCCCTCGTCAAAGGGCTGACCGGCGCGCGCGCGCCGGCGTAGATGACGCAGACGCGAGCGGATGGAGTGACGATCACGGATCAGACAGCCGGCGAGGTCCTGGTCGGTGGGGAGATCCAGGACACCGCTTCCCGGATGACCCGATTCCTGAGTGCACACCCGAGCACCTGTCTCCTGTCCTTGATCCGACTGGTCAAGACCTGTGTCACGGCGCCAACAGGTGGCGACGATCTCGTTGTTCATTCAGTGCCCGAGCGCGGATATTCGGTTCTACAGAAAACCGCCAGGACGGCGGGGGTCAGGATTCGCATCAGATTGAACGTGCACATCACAGTATCCCGGTCAGAATTGACCTCGACCCGCACGGCCCCAAGCCTGGAGTCACGGATTTCGGGCGCAGTCTAGTCAAGATGAGTTGGCGCGTCATTATTCCGAAACCCTGTGCCCCGTGGTTGGGGTGGCGCTTGCGACAAAATCACATCCAGCGTGCAATTACGTGCTGCCCCTGAGTCACAGGCCTGTCGTGATTGCGACGATGCGCGGCAGCTCAGCGCGCACACCCCTTTAGTACAGACACCGACGGTGACCTGATCCATGGCGACCCCATCCAACCCAAAAAAGACAATCGCTGACGAACATCCAGCGGCCCCGGGATCCATCCTGACCCGTCTGTTCCCGCTCTGGGCGCTGTTGGCGGGACTCATCGGCTTCAGCATCCCCGAGACGCTGTCGGGGTGGCGTGCGGCGGTGATGCCCTTGCTGGGGGTGGTGATGTTCGGCATGGGCGCCACCTTGCGTGCGGACGATTTCCTAGCCATCGCCCGGCGACCGGCACTCATCGGTCTGGGTATGTGTCTGCAATTCGGCCTAATGCCGCTGATTGGCTGGATCGTGGCGCAGGTGCTGGCACTACCGCCCGAACTCCTGGTGGGGATGGTGCTGGTCGGCGCCGCCCCCGGTGGCACGGCCTCAAACGTCATCTGCTATCTGGCGCGCGGCGATGTCGCGCTCTCGATCAGTCTGACCGCTACCTCGACCCTGCTGGCCGTCGTGCTCACACCCTGGCTGACCTGGCTCTATGCCGACGCCTGGGTGGCGGTTCCGGTGGGGGAGATGCTGCGCTCCATCGCCCTGGTCGTGCTGTTGCCGGTCATCACCGGGGTGGCGGTCAACCGCCTCGCTGGACGTTGGCTCAGGCGCGTCCAGTCCTGGATGCCAAGCCTGTCGGTGCTGGCGATCCTGACCATCATCGCCATCGTTGTCGCGCTCAATGCCGGGCGACTGGCCGGGGTCGGTTTGGGGCTGGTGGCGGCCGTAATGCTTCACAACGGATTGGGACTGACGCTGGGCTATTGGGGCGCGCGGGTGTTTGGACAGGACGAGATCCGCGCCCGGACCCTGGCCATCGAGGTCGGGATGCAGAACTCAGGATTGGCCGTCGCCCTGGCGCTCAAGTCCTTTCCCGTGGCCGCCGCTCTCCCAGGGGCGCTGTTTTCTGTCTGGCACAACCTGTCTGGAGCCATGCTGGCGACCTGGTGGTCAGGGCGAGTGCCTACCCAGGCCGGATCTAATGCGCGTCCTTAGAACGACCAGAGGTCCTTAACCCTGTCCCGGCAGCAAGCTGGGCTGCTTTCACTAGCTTGCCGACTGGCCGTTTGGCTAGAACCGTCGCCGACGGTCGGCTGTTCCGGTACGATCAGCGCCGACCTGCGCGCCTTTCTCGACCCTGGCCTCGAGATCAGGCGATGTGGATTGGGTGACACCGCAGGACGCTTTATTAGGCGATTTAAGGCGACTCAACGCGCATCCATGCGACGCAAGTCATGGAATTTATGGAGCCGATGAGCGGATTCGAACCGCTGACCCACGCATTACGAATGCGTTGCTCTACCGGCTGAGCTACATCGGCAAGCGGGGGAGGGATAGTATCCGAAGCGATCCTGCGTATCAAGCACTCGGCCTGTTTGAAGAACAGGCGGTTGGCAACCTGGTTCATCGCGCGTCTGACCCGGCCGGGGCAGGATTCGGCATGGCGTGCACAGGGCCGTTCGGCTCGTGCTGGAACACCAATCCGGAAGGACTCTGCTTAGCCGCGTGCTTGAGCTCGGCGATGGTGCGTCCAAGCTCGTCGCCATCGCTATAGTCGTCGCCCGGGCGGATCTCCAGGAGTGCCAGGCTACAGCGCATCAGCGGCATCTCGCGGAGCTGACCATAGCGGTCCTTGGCCAGGAGATGGCCGCGCTCGCGATCCGCGGAGTCATAGAGACTCTGGACATCGATCCGGAACTTCTCGACGAGCCTCTGGAGCTGCTCCAGGACATTGACCAAGGACAGGTCTTGGATCCCGGCGAAGAAATCATCCCCCCCGATGTGTCCGACGAACCAGCCATGCCGTTCCAGCTCGGTGCGCAGTAGATCGGCGAAGAGCTGGATGGCGCGATCCCCGCGCCGAAAGCCGTAGTAATCGTTGAACGCCTTGAAATTGTCGAAATCGATATAGGCCAGATACCACCTATGATCGCGCTCGCTCAGCGCCTGGGAGACATAGCGATGGATCGGATTGTTGCCCGGGAGCTTGGTCAATGGGTTCTGATCGCGCGCGATGGCCAGGTTCTTCTGTTGGACAAGCTTGAGCAGCGAGGTCGCAGAGATGAACCCCTGGTAGCGCCCGTCGCGGGTGATGAGGACACCGGCAGTCTCGGAGACCATCGTATAGGCCTGCAGCAGGCGATCGATGGACTCGTGGATATCGACCTGGGGGCAGGGGCGGACGAAATCACCGATCTGACGGGCAAAGGCACGATTGACGATGAGGTCGCGCCCATAGGTCGAGTAGATATAGTCCTTGATGTCTGCCTCATGCACCAATCCCAACGGACGGTCGGCCTGATCGAGCACCGGGACGACATGATGTTCCTTGTCGCGCCGTAACGCCTCAAATAGCCGAGCAATGCCGTCGTCGATGCGGACTGGCGGGATGGGCTCGAGGGAGGATTCGATCAACCTCTGATCGCTGGACTGTTCGCGCTGGCTACAGCGGTGGATCTCGGCGACCAGGGTATAATCGGGGAGCAGTGAGTCTAAATCGATCTTGGGTGGGGCGATCAGATAGCCCTGGGCGAGGTCGCAACCGATCTCGCGGCAGGTCACGAGCTCGCCCTCGGTCTCGATCCCCTTGGCGATGACCTGGATGTTGAGCTGATGCGCCAACTGGACCGCATTGGCGACGATCGAGCGTTTGCGACGATCGGTGTCGATGCCCTGGATGAGAAAGCGATCGAGCTTGACGTGATCGGGCAGATACTCGTAGAGACGGCGCAATCCGGAGTGACCGTCGCCGAAGTCGTCGATGACGAGATGCAGCCGCTCGCGACGATAGCCGGCGATCATGGAACCAAGCGCAGGGTGAAGGCTGTGGTCGACAGATTTGGAAAGTTCCAGGCAGAGATTATCTGGCCTTAGCCCAGCCTGCCTGATCCAATCGAGTACCTGCTGGCCATGATGACTGTCGATCAGATGTGGATCCAGATTGAAAAACAGACGATAGCGATACGTGTTCGGCAGGGCGGCGAAGCGACTGACTGCCAGGGTGCCGAGTATGTCGTCCAGCGCGGACGAGAGATTCAGTCTCTGTGCCTGATGGAGCAGGGAATGGATACTGGCGAATCCCAACCCTTCCCAACCACGCAGCAAGGCTTCGTAACCAAAGACGCTGCCGGTGTGGATATTGACGATGGGTTGCAGGGCATAGGTCAGGGTGTCGCGAGCCTGTCTAATGAACGATTTGGCATCATCGAGCTTGGGTGGGTGTGGTGCGTGCATGATAGCCGGCAACTATGGTCTTTTATTGGCTAACCGCTTATTGGCTAACCGCTGACAACAGGCGTGAACCGATCTGAGTCAGCCTGAGTCAATTTCGTCAATTCCGCTCCGACACCCGAGAGTAAAGCAGAGCCGTGTGAAGAATTGATGAACGCTCGGCCTGTGTGTGAACACCTTCACCCAGGTTGAATTTTCGCGCCGAACCCTTTAGCGTGCCCGCGCTGGTGTTGCCCCGAATCCATAAGGTTCGTCCATCCGATGTCCATTTCCACTGCCACGCCAGAGCGCGCTAAACGGCATCCCCGGCTCTCAATCGTCATCCCGCTCTATCAGGAGCTCGACAACCTGGAACCGCTGCTGACACGGGTGCACGAGGGTCTGGCGGCTTATCGCGGCGACTGGGAGCTGATCTGTGTCGATGACGGTAGCCGCGACGGCACGGGTGCGCGTCTGCGGGAGCTCGCCGCAGACTGGGGTCCGCACGTGCGGGTCATCCAGTTGCGACGCAACTTCGGTCAGACCGCGGCCATGCAGGCCGGGCTCGATGCGGCGCGCGGCGAGCTGATCGCCACACTCGATGGCGACCTGCAAAACGATCCGGCCGACATCCCGCGCATGGTCGATGAGCTGCTAGAACGCGACCTAGATCTGCTCCAAGGCTGGAGACGCCGGCGTCAGGATGCCCTGCTGCTGCGCCGCATCCCCTCGCGTCTGGCCAATGCACTCATCGGGCGGGTGACGGGCGTGGCGCTGCATGACTATGGATGCAGTCTCAAGATCTATCGCGCCGAGGTCATCCACGAGGTGCGGCTGCTCGGCGAGATGCACCGTTTCATCCCAGTGTGGGTCGCGTCCGTGACCGACCCGGAGCGGATCGGCGAGACCGAGGTCCACCATCAGCCACGTCGGTTCGGTGCGTCCAAGTATGGGATCTCGCGCACCTTCCGGGTGCTGCTCGATCTGCTGGCGGCCTTCTTCTTCTTGCGTTTCGGCGCGCGTCCAGGGCACTTCTTCGGCTCGATCGGTCTCTTTTTTGGCCTGCTCGGCGGCTCGATGATGGCCCACCTGCTGGTGGTCAAGTTCGTCCTGGGCGAGTCGATTGGGCAGCGTCCGCTGCTATTTACGGCGATCCTGTTCCTCGTGGTCGCGATCCAATTCCTGACGACAGGTGTGCTGGCTGAGCTGATGATGCGAACCTTCTATGCCACAGGCACGCATAGTCCCCATCGTATCCGCTGGCAGTCCGACCCCGAGTCCGCCCGCTGGCGACCGCCGCGATAGCGGCAGGCATCGAGCCCATCTGTCTCCTGACAAGCCGATCGGTCAGGGCGGTCAAGGCGAGCGGTCGAATTCGGTGCTGGATGACGGAGGCGCCACCGCGACAGTCTCGCGCGCAGGCGGCGGGGTGTGCTCCTGACGGAAGCTCAGCACCTCCTTGGCGCGCATGGGCGGGCAGGGGAAGGGGCTGAGGGTGATACAGCCTGCACGGCAGTCCTCGACGCAGAGACCGCACAGGATGCAGCGACCGTGGTCGATGGCCCAGGTCTTGTCCTGCTTGTGGACCTGGATGGCCTGTGTCGGGCATTTATGGGCACAGATCGTGCAAAAGCTACAGTCGTCGACCCTGAATTCGATATGACCGCGTGTCCGGGCATAGGGCGGGCGACGCTCGAACGGATAGAGCCGGGTGGCCGGCCTGGTGAGTGCGCTGCGCGTCACCAGGGACGAGATGGGGCCTATGGACCAGGACATATACGCATCACCTCTCGTTGCAGCTCACACAGGGATCGATGGTCAGCACGATGACCGGTACCTGGGCCAGCTCGCAGCCCCTGAGCATGTGGACGAGGGGCGCGATGTTGGCGAAGGTCGGGGTGCGCACCCGGAAGCGGTCCAGGTTCTTATGGCCGCTGGCGCTCATGTAATAACAGACCTCGCCGCGCGGCTGTTCGAGTCGGAACATCGCCTCGCCCTTGGGTCGCTTGCCCTTGACCGAGACCTCGACCTCGCCTGCCGGCATCCGGTCGAGACACTGGATGATGAGGTCGAACGACTGATCGATCTCGCGCACCCGCACCAGACAGCGGGCATAGCAGTCGCCGTCCTGCTCGACGACCGGCTCCCAGTCCAGCTCGCCATAGGCAGCATAGCCGAGTCGGCGCGTGTCTTGCGCTACACCGCTGGCGCGCAGCACTGGACCCACGGCCCCGAGCGCGCGCGCCTCTTCCGCGCTCAGGAGTCCGACCCCAACGGTGCGCCGCTTGACCGTCGGATCTTGGCGCACGATGGTGGCGATCTCATCAAAGGCCGCCCGGATCTCGGGGATACGACGCCGCACGCCACGCAGCGTCTCGTCATCGACGTCCTTGCGGATCCCGCCGACCTTGCACACCCCAAAGATGACCCGTCCCCCGGTGGTCTCCTCGATGATGTCGAGCATCTGCTCGCGGATGCGCCAGGTATGCTGAAACAGGCTCTCATAGCCGAGCGCGTCGGCGGCCAGTCCCAGCCACAACAGATGGCTCTGGATGCGCGAGATCTCGGCCCAGACCGTGCGCAGATAGACGGCGCGCGGCGGTACCTCGATCCCCATCAATTGCTCGATGCCCTGGCAATAGCCCTGGCCGTGGATGAAGCTACAGATGCCGCAGATCCGCTCGGCGACCTGGGCCATCTCGACGACATCGTAGCGTTCGGCAAGTAGCTCGAGACCGCGATGCACATAGCCGATCGAGGGCAGGGCACGCACGACGCGCTCGTCGTCGAGCTCCAGGTCCAGATGGATCGGCTCGGGCAGAACCGGGTGCTGCGGACCAAAGGGGACGATGGTGGTATTGGACATAGCTTTAGGTCTCTGGGGCAGACTTGGCCGCCGGCTTCGCAGGTTCCTTCTTGAGCGTCACTGCACCCGAAAATGGAAGCTTGACCTTGGTGCGAAGGAAGTTTCCGCCATAGTCGACCGTTAATCCAGCAAAACTCAGACCGAATAGATCCTTAAGCTCGTTCTCGTAGGTGAAGGCGGCAGGAAAGATGGCGCTCAGGCTGGGGAGTTCGGGCCGCGGGTCGCGCGGGAGCAGGACCCGGTAGTGGGTACAGCGCCCGTCTCGCTCATAGCTGATCAGGATCTCGAAGTGATCGGGGCGTGCGGTGCCCATCATCTGCACCAGCCGGAAGCCATCGCGCCTGTGCTGCTCAGCGGTCGACACCCATTGATCGAGTGTCAGTTCCTTGAAGGGCTCCCCAAGGCTCATGGATCGACCACCTGTTGTACGAGGTTGCCGTGATCCCGGCACACCCTCTTGCGTTGACCTTTACGCGCCTTGGCGCGCTGCTCCAGGATGTCGAGCGCCTGGACGATGCCGTCGATGATGCTCTCGGGACGCGCCGCACAGCCGGGGACATAGACATCGACCGGGATCACCTGATCGATGCCACCATAGACATTGTAGGCGTCGCGGAAGATGCCGCCGCTCAGGGCGCAGGCACCGATGGCGACCACGACCTTGGGGTCGGGCATCTGGGCATAGAGGTTTTCGACCACCTGGCGCGATTCCTCGTTGACCGAGCCGGTCACGAGCAAGAGATCGGCCTGTTTGGGGTTACCGGTGTTGATGATGCCGAAGCGCTCGACGTCATAGGTCGGCGTCAGACAGGCCAGCAGCTCGATGTCGCACCCATTACAGCTTGTGGCCGCGTAATGGAGCACCCAGGGGGATTTCTTCAGAAAGGTCATGGATTCCGGCTCTTGGGCTTTGAGTCACAGGGGCGGGAGGTCGAGTGGACCCCTGGCCCCTCTACGCAACGCGATCTGTCGCACCGCCGATTTGATTGCCTTCTATACATGGATCCATGTAAGTTGGGCGGCAATGCTCGCCGGTAGGATATGCGGCCGTCAAGGCTACATTTCGTGTGGCAGATTGGCCGGAAGGGGTCTGCATGTAGTGTTCAGTGTGAGGTCGGTGCCGCGCCGGAGTTATCCCTTGTTCCTCGCCCGGGGGTCTGCAGCGACTCGCCATCGAGCAGCCCCTCATCCAGCACCCTAGCCCACAGGCCAGCGGGATGATCGCGCGCCTCGACGGGCAAATGTCAGAGTCTTGACCGCCCCGCGCTGCGACTCCACCGAGGCGTCGGCCCTGACGATCGAGCGCTTTGCTGGGGTTTCCAACCAACGCCCGCACCGAAGGCCCTCGGACCTATCGCCCCGATTGATTAACCAGGTCCTTAAACAGGCCGGGTTCACCCGGGACAAGGGTGCCCCGGCGCGGCCATAAGTCGCTTAAAACCCAGGCCGGGCCTGGACCGGCCTGGGGCGTTGCCCCAAAAGACCAAGGGAGGTACTTTGGGGCCGGATTAATAAAACACATTTGGGAGAGGCAAATGGTGTCGCATCCAGCCAAGGTCCTGCCTGCTATTGAGGCGGCGCTTACCAACCTGAAGGAGGACATCCGTAGCTGGGGAGAAATGCGCGGGAGGCTCAAAGCCGGGCAAGATCTCATCAGCTTCAATCCGCATGTATCCGGACCTGGGGCAGAGGATCTGCCGGATTCGCCGGCAGGGTTTCGCTTCTGGGAGATGGAAGACGAGGACTCCTATAGCACCTTTATGGAGAACCTTGCCATTCAACTCGACATGCTGGAACTATCACCAGAAGAGTACCAAAAGCTTCCCCCGGGCTACGGCGTAGTCCGCTACGTCTTGCGGTTCGAGACGCATTGCAAATTCAGTTCTTGGTTGGCGCTCGAGAATGTCGGGCCGGATGACATGGCCCTGGTACGTCAGAATTACCGTAAGGTCGGATTGGAGTCCGAGGCTGAGGCACTGGAGAGGGCTGAGACTGCATGGTATGCCGCAAATGGGCATGAGGGTTCGGGTTATGAGGCCGCCAGTGAGGCTTACAACTCCGGCGATAACGCATTCAGGGACGAAGACGAGAGATGGTTTCGCCTGCTCGATATCCTTCGTAACGAATCGTGGTGGCTGGATCGGGAGGTGCCGAATCCCTCGGTGCGGCCCTAGGTGTAGTGTCCCGGATGATCCTATCGACAGGCGGTGGTCTCCGTCATTCTTCGCCCGCGATGTTCTGAGGACATTGGTTGCGACTCTGGAGGCGGAGGACGCAGTGGTGCCTCGGGAGGGGAGGGAGGCCCTGTTGATGGCCCTGCTTAAGCAAGCGCGGACCATACCGTCGGTGCGCGCCGATGCCCGCTAACCCGCGCGCCTGGCTGATCCGTTTCACCCACGAAGCGGTCATCGACCACTACCGCGATCACCCGGCGCATGTCGCCTTCGCTGACCAGCATTTCCGGCCGCTGGCGCCGGATCGGCTGACCACCGATTACCGCCTCGAATAATGTGCCTCGCCCGCCGCAACGACCGGCCAGCGACTGGATAGCAAGGGCTGAAAGCCCAGTGACGCAGCCATTCACCGTATCGGCTCCAAGGGCAGGGCGGCAAGACCAAAGCGAGAAAGACGCGCCCCGCAAATGAAAAACGGCTCTTGGTGAAATCGAGCGGGTCATACCGCCCAAGATGGCCAGTGATCCGCAAGGTCCATTTGCGGCCCTAAAAGAGCGCCAAGAGGAGCGATTGCTTTGTGGGAACGCCTGTTGTAGAGACAAGGAGCGCCTTCAGGCACGATCACTGTGGCTTCGCCCCAGGGGGGATGCGCCGCAAGCGGCGCGTCCCTGAGCTTGAACGTTAGGCCGCAAAGGCCCGTTGCTTCAAACCACTAGCGGCAACACCATCAGATTGGTCACACCCACCAGCAGCGTTGTCCACCAGGTGGCCTTGAGCGTGCTCGACCAGGTCAGACGCGCATGGGTGTTGTCGACCAGCACCTCGACGAAGAACAGCGTACAGGCGATCGGCAGCGCCAGCCAGGGCCCCCAGGGCGCGAAGAACAGATACAGCCAGCCGAGCAGGATCACGTTCTCATACCAGTGCGCGATCTCGACTAAGGCCAGATCACTGCCCGAAAAATCCGTGGTCAGCCCCTTGACCAGCTCCTGATGCCCGTGATGCGAGGAACTAAGATCGAACGGTGACTTGCGCAGCTTGATCGTCAGCACGAACAGAAAGCCGACCAGGATGCCGGAGAGTTGCAGCACCTGCCAGGGACTGCCGGCGACGATGTCTTCGACCCGGAAGCTATCCGTGACCAAATAGAATCCGAGCGGCACCAAGATCAGCATCGGTTCATCGGCCATCATCAGCATCAGCTCGCGCGAGGCGCCGATGTGGCTGTAAGGCGAGTTGGTCGAATAGGCCGCCAGACACAGAAAGATCCCGGACACGGTCAGGGCGAACAGACTGAGGAGCAGATCGCTGCCCAAAAACAGGATGAACCCGGAGACGATCATGAAGAACAAAAACAACCACAGATAGAGCGTCTGCAACCGGGTCACGACCAGGGTGTCCTTCTCCAACAGCTTGAGCACGTCATAGATGGGTTGCAGGAGCGGCGGGCCCTGACGCGACTGCATCCGCGCCGTCAGCCGGCGATCGATGCCGGCGAGCAGGGCGCCGACCAATGGACCCAGCACGACAAAGGCGCCGGCGAGCCACCAGGTGTAAGGACCGTTCATAGCGCCGCCCCCCCGATCATGAGCGCGATCAGCATCGCCGTGCCCAGGCCGCCATACCGCAGTAGGGCCGGCTCATGGATGAGGCCTGTCAGGTAATAGCCCCGACTCTCGACCAGCCGCTCGATCCCCATCGCCCCTCGATAGGAGGCGCCGCCATCGACATTGGCCCCGCTCAGATAGCCGCTGACCTCGGCGAACCGGGGCGGTCGCCACCAGAAGAGCAGCGGCAGCCCAAACAACACGCCGAGCATCAGGGTCATGAGCCAGACGGTCTCCCAGGGGATTATGGCCTGCACGTCCGGGATCAGGCCCAGCACCGCCAGATAATGGGTATAGGGGATGACAAACACCGTATCAGCCAGCGGAAAGAGGGCGCAGGCGATAGAGGTGATGACCGTCAGTGACCCCAACACCAGCCACTCGTCACGCGCGATCGGTTCGGTGCTCGGGCGCGGCCGGTGCGGCATGGCCACTAGCTTGCCCATCCACTTGCTCCAGAAAAACAGCGTCGGCGCACTGCCGAAGGCCAGGATCACCGCCAGCATCAGCCCGTCGCCGAGCATCACATCCATGTTCAGGAACGCCTGGAAGGTGGTGTACTTGCCAAGCAGCATCCCGAAGGGAGCCAGGAACATGCCGAGGATCCCGACCAGAACCATCGCTGCCAGCTCGGGGCGACGGTAGACCAGGCCCTCCATGTCCTCAATGTCGCGGCTGCCGATCAGGTGCTCGGTGGTCCCCACGGCCAGGAACAACAGCGCTTTGGCCACCGCATGGAACAGGATCAAAAGGATCGCCGCCCAGAGCGCCGCTGCCGTGCCCACGCCGGCGCACATCACGATCAGACCCAGATTGGCGATGGTCGAATAGGCCAGCACCCGCTTGGCGTTGCGTTGATTGACCGCGACCAGCGAGGCGATGAGGAAGGTGATGCCGCCGATGAGCGACAACAGCAGCCCAGCGAGGCTCCCGTGAAAGACTGGCGCGAGCTCGACCAGCAGGAAGACCCCAGCCTTGACCATGGTGCTTGAATGGAGCAGCGCCGAGACCGGGGTTGGGGCGACCATGGCCCCGAGCAGCCAGGATGAAAAGGGCAGTTGCGCCGACTTGGCCAGTCCCGCGACCGCGATCAGCACCGCCGGGATCAGGGCCAGGCTCTGGCCCGCCGCGACCAGCTGGTCCAGCTCCCAGGTGCGAAGACCAGGACCAGAGGTCAGCCAGAGGATCGCCG
Source organism: Thermochromatium tepidum ATCC 43061 (assembly GCF_009664085.1). Lineage (NCBI taxonomy): Bacteria > Pseudomonadati > Pseudomonadota > Gammaproteobacteria > Chromatiales > Chromatiaceae > Thermochromatium > Thermochromatium tepidum. The sequence goes on from NZ_CP039268.1 coordinate 336,785, forward strand.
CCGCGAAGGCGACCCCGCCGATCAGGTTCAGCCCGAGCGCCTGAAAGCCATTGCGGATCGCCTCATCCGTCCCCGCGTAGGAGATCAGCCAGAACGAGCACAGTGTCGTCACCTCCCAGAATATAAATAGCCAACCGAGATGGTTGGTGAAGACGAGGCCGAACATGGCCGAGAGAAAGAGCAAGATCACGAAATAGAACGCCGGTTGGCGATCCGGGACCTCTGGGTCATGGGCATGGTAGTCGCGCATATAGGGCAGGGCGTGCAGACAGATCAGACCGCCGACTACCCCGACGATGAGTGCCATCATCAACCTGAAATGGTCGATGGCGAATGGATGCACGACCTCGGGATGGGTGGGTGCGAGTTCGGCATCCAGCATCAGGCCGGCCTGAAGCAGGATCAAGACCGGGATATACCACTCGCGCACCAGGATGCGCCGGCAGAAATAAAGCAGCACCAGGGCCAGCGCCACACCCGTGAGCATGAAGAACCGATCGAGCGTCCAGAGCAGCCAGCCGGGGAGTGAATAGAACTCAGGCCCCAGACCCAGATGCACCAGGGTCAACAGGGGGGTCGCCAGCACCAGGGTCCAAGCCGACCAACGGATCCGCTGGGCCAGGATCCGGCTGTCTGGCGCGCGGAGTACGGCGACGCCCGCCAGGAGCGGAACGAGGATGAGCAGAGCGATCATGATCATGAAATCCTATCCTTCTTGGTGAGGATTCAAGCCCAGGGCGGACCGAGGCGGCATGGTACGCCGTGGCGCCCAGATCGCCTAGCCCTGGAGAAGCCCTAACCACAGTGCGGCGATGGCGAGCGTGGTCAGGGTGACCGGGATGCCGACCCGCGCCTGGGCGTGCCAGTCGATCCTCACCCCATGCTGCGCCGCGGTCTGGACGACGATGATATTGGCGATGCTGCTGACAATCAGTAGATTGCCGGCCAGCGTGCTGGAGAGCGCTAGGACCGGTCCGCTCAGCGGGTCGGTCGCCGCTGGCAGCAGGAGCATCACCGCCGGCACATTGGAGACCAGGTTGCTCAAGACGGCGCTGGCGACAAACAGCGGTCCAGGGTCATGCAGATCCATCCCCAGACCGGCAAGGATTGCGATCGCTTGTGCCGGCAGCCCGGTCTCCTGGAGCGCATGGTTGACGATGAAGAGCCCGATGAAGAGCACCAACAGTTGCCAATCGACCAGACCCAGCATCCGGTGCGAATGCAGACGGCGACTCGTCAACGCAGCCCGGCCCCAGCCAGCGCGAGCAAGTCGCGCGGCCAGGGGGCGAACAGGAAGGCACACAGCAGGATCCCAGTCACCCCCAGACCCTTGACCGTCTGCCAGCGGTCGAGTCCGGGCGCTTGATCCTCGGCGCGTTGCCGGTGGCTCGTCGCTTCGCTGTCAAGTTCCGGGTTCGCCGCCACGGGCGCGGCCAAATGCCAGCGTCGGCGCGAGAGTCCGAGCAGGATCAGCCAGGTCACCGCCAACCCGAGCCCGACCGGGGCGATGGCCTGGACCAGATAGCCGCCGAAATCCAGCCCCAGCCGCTCGCCGATCAGCATGTTCTGCGGATTGCCGATCAGGGTCGCCGCCGAACCGAGATTCGCGGCGCAGGCGAGCGCAAGCAGGAAGGGGACCGGGGCGAGACGGCGCGCACGGCAGGTGTCGGCCAACACCGGTGCCATCGCCAGACAGACGATGTCGTTGCTGAACACCGCCGAAAGCAGCGCCGAAGCCAGGATCACCGCGCCCAATAGGAACACGGGCGGCAGAGCGGAGCGATCGAGCCGCCATACCACCCAGTCATAGAACCCGCTCAGACGCAGCTGGGCCGAGATGACCATGAAAGCGAACAGCAGGGCCAGAGTCGGCAGATGTATGGCCTGCCACACCTGATCCATCTCGATGACATCGGTCGCCAGCAGCAAGATCGCGCCGAGCAACGCCACCCCAGTGCGATCCAATTGCAGGGAGGGCAGGCCGCCGAGAAAGAGCCCGAGATAGACCAGGAGGAAGACGAGGACAATAAGCGCAGTCAAGACAAGCAGGCCCTATCGGTTGGCGTCGGGTGGGTTGAGGGGCGCGGCGGAGCTAGATAAAGCCAGACGCGAACCCGCAGGGTCAACCGGGGCGCACGTGCATGGGCCAGGGGCGCATGCGATCCGAACGGGACAGGGCGACATCCATACCTCTTGCACAGCCGACCTCTCGCTTAGGGAAACGCTGAATAAATCGCGCGCCTCTCGATCGCGGCTGAAGCCGCTCCTACAAAATCAATGGGTTACTTGAGATGGTTTTGCCACGAATGGAATAAATCAGCGTTTCCTTAGCCGAGTGGACTTCAGACGCACCCGGTTGGTTTGGGCAGGCCACCCCATTTACAGATGAGCTTCATCGGGCCCTTCTTGAAGATGTCGTAGAGCGCCTTGGTCGAGACCCCCTGCTTCTTGGCGAAGATCCGGATCGGTGGAACCACGCCATCTGCCTCATACATGGCGCGTGCCGCACGGATGAACTCCATCACCTGCTCGGTCATTTCGAAGCCGTCGTTGTGGGCCAGCTCGACTGCGATCTCCTCGTTCCAGTCGTCGCGGTTGAGCAGGAATCCTTCGTTGTCCAGGGCTAGGCTCAGGGTCGTGCTCATGGTCAGTCTCCGGAGGTTTCGGGAATCTTCGGTCGGTATCGCGCAGATGGCGCCGGATCATGACTTATCAAGCCGATCGGTTATGGCGCACTGTGTCCCGACTCGATCGCCTCCAGCACACCGTCCCAGAAACGGATACGCGCGCACAGGGCCTCTTCGGCGGCGGTCTCGGCCTCCTCGATCCGTGCTGGATCATCGCCGCACAGGGTCTCGAGCAGGCGCAGTGCGAGCGGACCGTGGAAGTCCTCGTCGAGGTGGATATGACGCCTGAGATAGGCATAGAAGATCGGCGCCTGGTCCTCGGTGATCGCCATCTGGTCGAGGAAACGGCGGAACATGGTCGGGATCAGGGTCTCGCGTCCCAGGGCCAGCGCGGCAGCGACCAGATGCGGCCTGTCCTCGCGGATGAAGCAAAAGGTGGTCTCGCTGAAATAGCGTGCCGGCAGCGGGACCAGGTGAGAGTAGAGCGCCCGGTCGAGTCCCTGTTCGGCGACGAGCCCAAGAAAACGCCTGGGGGAGGCGCTGTCGGCCCCGACCTCGTCCATGGCCCGGCAATAGAGCTCGAAATGGCTCGCGTACAGCACCTCGCCCGAGCCGAGCGGGACAGCGTCTGATTCCTCTTCTTGGACCAGCTGGTTGATGAAATAACGCAGACTCGGGTCCGAGGTCGGCTGCCAGGGCACGGCGACCGGGGCGATTGCACCTTGCAGATACTTGATCAGCGACATGAAGTCCCAGACCGAGAAGACATGGTGCTGCATGAAGATCCGTAGATCCTCGCTGCGACGAATGGCGCCATAGATGGGGTGTCCTGCGAGTTGAGCCTGCAGGGGATTGAGATGATCGAGATTGAGCGCTGCCATGGGGTCGAGTCCTCGCCGAGCCGATCGCCAATGAATATTTTATTGGATGCTGAAGCGCGGTGGTCTCCAGGTCAAGCGCACTGAGTGCGGTCGATTGTTCATGCCAGGTGGGGGCGTATCAATGCTTTGAACGCGTTGGCAAGACCACCCGGTATTCGCCTGGCTTTAGACCCTCAAGCCGCCAATCACCGATGGCCACCCGCACCAGGCGCAGCGTTGGCAGGCCCACGGCGGCGGTCATGCGCCGTACCTGACGGTTGCGCCCCTCATGGATGGCGATCTCGATCCAGGCGGTCGGGATGTGGCGACGGAAGCGGATCGGCGGGTCGCGCGGCCAGAGATCGGGTTCGGGGAGCGACCGGACCCGGGCCGGTCGGGTCGGGCCGTCGTTCAGGATCACGCCGCGTCTCAGCCGTTCGAGCTGATCCTCACTCGGCTGACCCTCGATCTGGACCCAATAGGTCTTCCAGGACTTATGGCGCGGATGGCTGAGACGATGCTGGAGTCGGCCATCGTCGGTCAGGATGAGCAGCCCCTCGCTGTCCTTGTCGAGCCGACCGGCCGCATAGACGCCGCGTAGCGGGATGAAGTCGCGCAGGGTCGTAGCCGTCCCAAGCGGGTCGCGACTGAACTGACTGAGCACACCATAGGGTTTGTTGAAGAGTACCAGCATGGAATGGATCGGCACAGTGCGGTCGAGGATCTGTTACAGCCCCGGGCGCCGTCTAGGCGAGGGACTGGACGTCGTGTCGATAGCGGGCCCAGTCGAAGCTCGGACCAGGGTCGGTCTTGCGTCCGGGCGCGATGTCGGCATGACCGACGATCCGGTCGAGGGTGATGGCCGGATAACGCTGCTGGATCCGCCGGGTACAGACGGCGAGCCGGGCGTATTGGGACTCAGTGAAGGGGGTCTCATCGGTCCCTTCGAGCTCGATCCCGATCGAATAATCGTTGCAACGCGCGCGCCCCTGGAAACTGGAGACCCCGGCATGCCAGGCACGGCACTCATAAGGGACATATTGGATCAGCCGGCCATCGCGCCGGATCAGGAGATGCGCCGAGACGCGCACCGTGGCGATGGGTGCGAAATAAGGATGCGCATTCGGGTCGAGCCGGTTGTGAAAGAGCGCATCGATCCAGTCGCCGCCGAACTCGCCTGGCGGTAGACTGATGGCATGGATCACCAGCAGGTCGATCACCGTCCCAGGTGGCCGCCGATCCTGATTCGGCGAGGGGCGGCGCTCGGCCTCCGCCAGCCAACCCTCGGCATCGAGGTCGGGGGCGGATCCAGATCCTGACTTGATTTCGATCTTCTCATCCATCGTCAGTCTTATACCATGTCCCACGTGATATCGCCGTCCCCAGACCGCTTCGATCCAATCCGCGAGCGGCCCGATCCGGATCGGGTCGAGGTCCAGGCGCGCGCCGCCCTGGACGAGGATGTGGGGGAGGGCGATCTGACCGCCGCGCTCCTGCCCCAGGATTGTTTTGCGCATGCCGAGCTCATCACCCGTGAATCGGCGATCCTTTGCGGCACCCCTTGGTTCGAGGCGGTCTTTCGCGTGCTCGATCCGCGGATCCGGATTCAGTGGGACGTCAAAGATGGCGAACAGGTTGCGCCCGGTGCGCGCCTGTGCCAACTGGAGGGACCGGCGCGCGCCCTACTGACCGGCGAGCGCACCGCGCTCAACTATCTTCAGACCCTCTCGGGCACCGCGACCCTGACGCATCGCTATGTCGAGGCCGTCGCTGGACTGGATGTCCAGATCTTGGATACCCGCAAGACCATCCCGGGTCTGCGCTGGCCGCAAAAATATGCCGTGCGCTGCGGTGGTGGTCACAATCATCGTCTCGGTCTGTTCGATGCCATCCTGATCAAGGAAAACCACATCCTGGCCGCAGGTTCCATCCCAGCGGCCTTGGCGGCTGCACGCACCCTGTATCCGGGCGTCCCGCTCGAAATCGAGGTCGAGTCGCTGGACGAGCTGAGGATCGCGCTCGATGCCGGCGCCCCCCGCATCCTGCTCGACAACTTTGGGCTCGCTGAGCTGCGGCGTGCGGTCGCGATCACCGCCCGTCGCGCCCAACTGGAGGCCTCGGGCGGGATCAGCCTAAAGACCGTCCGTGCCGTGGCCGAGACTGGCGTGGATCAGATCTCGGTCGGGGCCCTGACCAAGGACGTGCGCGCCGTCGATCTCTCGATGCGCCTGGTCTAAGCGAGGCGCAATCGGAATCCGGTGCAAGTGCGGCTTCGAGCATCGAGCATGGCGTCCTTGAGAATTGCTCGGGCGGTTTCAAGGGGACTGACTCGACTGTCAGACGTCCAGGTGGGCGCGTGGATCGAAAGGGAGCTGTTCGGCCATGCGCCGATAGAGCTCGCGGGCGGCCTCGGTCTCGGCAGGGGGGGTCAGGATCTCCAGCTCGACGATCTCGTCGCCCGGCGGCGTACCTGGCAGACCCCGCCCCTTGAGCCGCAATTTGCGCCCAGTCTGGGAGCCGGGGGGGATCTTGAGTTTGACCGGGCCATCCAGGGTCGGAACCTGGACGGTGGCCCCGAGCGCCGCCTCCCAGGGCGTGACCGGCAGACGGAGCTGGATATCGCGCCCATCGGGGACGAAGAGTCGATGCGGGTTGAACTCGATCTCCAGATAGAGATCCCCAGCCGGACCGCCGTTGCGTCCAGGCTCACCCTGGCCTGCGAGCCGGATCTTACCCCCCTGGGTGACGCCAGCCGGGATGCGCACATTGAAGGTTTTGGAGCGAGTTGTCGTCTGGCCACCAGGTCCGATCTCGGGCAGATCGAGCGTGATCTGCCGGGTTGCCCCTTGATGTGCATCCTCCAGGTCGATGGCGAGCCGGATGGTCTGATCCTGACCGCGCTGGCGCCTGGTGCCAGACGCCTCGGAACGAAAGGCGCGACCAAAGATACTAGAAAAGAATTCGCTGTAGTCGCCGGACGTGCCGCCGGTTTTGAACTCGAAGTCTTGCCAGGCGCCAGCACCGGGCGGCGGGCGGAATTCTTCGCCGGCGCGCCAGCCGCTGCCGAGCGTGTCATAGGTGGCGCGCTTGTCTGGATCCTTCAGAACCTCATAGGCCTCGTTGATCGCCTTAAAGCGTGCCTCGGCATTGGGTTCCTTGCTGACGTCCGGGTGATATTGGCGCGCCAGCTTGCGATAGGCACGCTTGATTTCTTCCTGCGAGGCGGTGCGCGATACGCCAAGGGTCTTGTAGTAATCCTTGTATTGCATCGAGGGGTCTCAACGGAAGGCGGTGCGAATCGGGTTTGATCTTCGATCATTAGGGGCGAGCCTTGATTGTTGACATCCTCCCACGCCTAAAGCCGGGGGATTCCTAAGGCGCTCATCCCGGCATCGAGCCCGGATGGGTCGCTTCGGTGGGTTCCTGCTGCTGGCGGCATGACTGCACCTGCCCGCGCCTTGCGCAGGCATGTCTCATGACGTTCTTCACCGTACCCAGCACGTCCCGGCTGTTGCGATAGCGCAGCCAGCCCAGTTTGGGCAGGGAGATGCGGCTGTTCACTTGATCGAGCTCGATCTGTTTCGGGTCGGGATAGCGGAAGCTGTCGTGCCGACCCTTCTTCTTGAAGCGCGGGAAGTCGGCCCGTTTGGCGAAGAAGTTCGCATAGGCCCGCTCCAGATCCTCAATCGTCTGTTGCAACGGATGCACGGGCGCATCGGCCAGCCAGGCTGTCTCTGGGCTATTGCGCCACTCGGTGAGCCACTTGCACAGCCCGGCGTAGCCGAGCCTCTTTGCGCCTTGTTCGTCGTGTTCCATCTGCAACGCGAGCGCCTTGTCGTAGACAAATCGGCACGAGCCAGTAAAACGGCGCATCTGCCGTTCCTGTTGCCCGTCTGGCGGCAATTCGTACTCGAAGGCTTGAAGGCGTTGCATATCGCGCTACTGGAAAAGGCGCCCTGTGGTCGCCGTCTTACTTCGCCTCATCCTGTGGTGGTGCCCCGATCTCCATCGTGCGTCAGTACATCAAACAGCAGCAGACACCACACTGAACCCCAAGGACGGCTATGCCGTCCGCCCTATCCATCCCCGTCCTGAAGGCCGAGGCTTGTCGTGCACCGGGTCAGAAAGCCGTCGATGGCGGCCAGGAAGGACTCAGGGCATTCCTCCTGCGGCAGGTGGCCGGCATCGGCGATGACCCGGAACTCGGCCCCGGCGATGGCCTGGGCCAGACGTGCGCTCTCCTCGGGCTTGACGGCCCGGTCATGCGCGCCGGTCAAGACCAGGACTGGACGATTCAGCGATCCAAGGCGGGACTCCAGATCCAAGCGTCGGGTGGCAAGAAAGAGCTCCATGAACGCCCTATCCCAGGGGCCGAGCATGAAATCCCGTTTGAGCTCAGCGAGCCGCTCGTCGCTCAGCCGATCTTGGCGGTACCAGAACTTGCGGATCGCCTTCTCATAGAGCCGATCGATCATGAGGCGCATGAGCCGGCTGAAGGCCGGCTTCAGCGTGCGCATCATCGCCCGCACAGGCGGCGGAACCTCGCTGGTGGCATAGCCGCTATAGACCATGGCATCGACCAGGATCAGGCCCTGGACGCACTCGGGATGGGCAAGCGCCGTCAGGAGTGCGATGGTGCCGCCGGTGGAGCTGCCGACCAGGATGGCGCGCTCGAAGCCCAGCGCAGCGATCAGGGCGGCGACCAGCTCGGCCTGGGACTTAGCGCCGTAGAGCCCAAAACCCGACGCGCCGCGCTTGGGCAGTGGGCGCGAGGTCAGGCCGCACACCGGGCGATCGAAGGCCACCACTGTGGCCCGTTCGGCCAGGGGGGTCATGATGGCGGACCAAGACTTGAGGCTCAGGAAGCTGCCGTGCAGCAATAGGATCAGGGTTTCACCCGATCCCTGGCGTTTGTAGTGCAACCGGAAATCGCCGACCTCGATGAACCGGCTATCCGGATCGGCACGCTGGATCTGGTAGGACTCGAGGGTATCCATGGCGCGAGGATCACCATCTTTGAAATAGACATAGATGTTGGCGATATTGGCGCGGTGACCCCGGATCGCCTTGTCGTATCGAGGTTTGGAGACGCGCGATGCCCCGGCGACAGGGCATCGCGCGCTGCGTTCGGGCGCTAGCGATAGGCGCGATAGCGCTCGATGCAATTGTTATAGGTGATGTCATAGACTTGCTGGGTATCTTGCAGCGTACCCTGACTGATGGCCGCCCCCGTAGCCGCACCGGCCAGGGCGCCTGGTCCAGCCAGGTCATGGGTCTTGGGCCGACCCGGAGGGCCGCCGGGCCCAGGGCCACCGGGCCCAGGGCCAGGAGGCGGACCATGGCGACTGGGTGCCTCGATTTGATTGCCGATCACGGCGCCAGCGATGGTCCCGATGGCCGTGAAGGCGACCTCCTTGTTGACGTTGTCCTGCTTGGCCTTCTCAGCCGCTTGATATGCCTGTTGCCGGCACAGATTGTCGGTCTCGATCGAGACCCCGCCCCGTCCGCCGATCTGGGCGGGGTAGGTCGGCATCATGGGTGTGGGCTGCATGCTTGAGCAGCCGGTCAGGATGGACAGCCCCATCGCTGAGGCGATCAGGCGGTGCCCAGATCCAGTCGTGATTGTCATGCAGAGCTCCTGAAGGTGTTAGTGACCCAGTCGACACAGTCCTCGGGCGAAAAAGGTAGCCGGCCATTGGTTTAGAAGCAAATCGCGACGTCATGGTCGAAATTCGATACACTACACTGCTTTTCGACGCCCGAGGCGACAGACCATGTTCGAGAAGACCCAACAGATCAGCGATTACGACCCGGAGCTCTGGTCGGCTATCCAAGACGAAGAACGTCGACAGGAAGAGCACGTCGAGCTCATCGCCTCTGAGAACTATACCAGCCCGCGCGTCATGCAGGCTCAAGGGAGCGTGCTCACCAACAAGTATGCCGAGGGCTACCCGGGCAAACGTTACTACGGCGGCTGTGAGCATGTCGACGTCGCCGAGCAGTTGGCCATCGACCGCGCCAAGCAGCTCTTCGGCGCCGATTATGCCAATGTCCAGCCGCACTCCGGCTCCCAGGCCAATGCCGCCGTCTATATGGCCCTGTGCGAGCCGGGGGACACCGTGCTTGGCATGAGTCTGGCCCACGGTGGACATTTGACGCATGGGGCCAAGCCCAACTTTTCTGGCAAGCTCTACAACGCCGTGCAATATGGCCTGAACCCCGAGACCGGTGAGATCGATTACGCCGCGGTCGAGCGCCTGGCCCAGGAACACCGCCCGCGCCTGATCGTCGCCGGCTTCTCGGCCTATTCGCGGGTCGTGGATTGGGCGCGTTTCCGCGCCATTGCCGACGCTGTGGGCGCTTATCTATTGGTCGATATGGCGCATGTGGCCGGTCTGATCGCCGCCGGGCTCTATCCGAGTCCGGTGCAAATCGCCGACGTCACCACCACGACCACCCACAAGACCTTGCGCGGCCCGCGCGGCGGCCTGATCCTGGCCAAGTCCAACCCCGAGATCGAGAAGAAACTCAACTCGCTCGTCTTCCCCGGCACCCAGGGTGGCCCGCTGATGCATGTGATCGCCGCCAAGGCGGTGGCCTTCAAGGAGGCCCTGGAGCCGAGCTTCAAGACCTATCAGGCCCAGGTGCTCGCCAACGCCCGCACCATGGCCGATGTCTTTATCGCACGCGGCTACGACGTCGTCTCCGGTGGCACCGACAATCATCTGTTTTTGGTCAGCTTCATCCGCCAGGGGCTGACCGGAAAGGACGTCGACGCCTGGTTGGGCACGGCCAACATCACAGTCAACAAGAACGCCGTCCCCAACGATCCGCAATCGCCCTTCGTCACCAGCGGTATCCGCATCGGTACCCCGGCCATCACCACGCGCGGTTTCGGCACCCCTGAGGCGCGTGATCTGGCGGGCTGGATGTGCGATCTGATCGATGCACGCGGCGCACCGGCGGTCATCGAAACCGTCAAGGCCAGGGTACTGGACCTCTGCCGGCGTTTTCCGGTCTACGGCCATTGACGTCAAACCCTTGATCCATCACTGCCCCAGATCTTGCTGGATGTACAGATGACATCAGGTTCGTTGCCATCGCTTTTGTGTGCCGTCGCTCCAGTTGGACGCTGGACGCTGGCGGCTGGAGGCTGATCCATGCGCTGTCCCTTTTGTGGTGCGCAGGATACCAGGGTCGTCGACTCGCGTCTGGCGGGCGAGGGGGATCAGGTTCGTCGGCGCCGCAAATGCGACCTCTGCGGTGAGCGCTTCACGACCTATGAGACCGTCGAGCTGAATCTGCCGCGTATCGTCAAGCGTGACGGCAACCGTGTCCCCTTTGACGGCGGGAAATTGCGTGCCGGCATGATGCGTGCGCTCGAAAAGCGACCGGTGAGCACCGAGCAGGTGGACCGGGCGCTGGCCCGTATCCAGCGTTCGCTGATGTCGAGCGGCGAGAGCGAGATCTCAACACAGCGGATCGGCGAACTGGTCATGGACGAGCTGCGTCAGATCGATCAGGTCGCCTATGTCCGTTTTGCCTCAGTCTATCGACATTTCGAGGACGTGGCGGCCTTCCGCGAGGAGATCGAGCGTCTGGAGCGTCAGCCCGCACCCGAATTCAGCCGCCGACAGATCGATCTGCTCGACGATCTGGAGCCGGACAACGGATGACCGGCTTGGACCTTGAGTGTTGCGACCCGCTCTATATGGCGCATGCCATCCGGCTGGCCGAGCGCGGACGCTATACCACAGATCCCAATCCGTGTGTCGGCTGTGTGCTGGTGCGCGATGGGCGAGTCGTCGGCGAGGGCTGGCATCATCGCGCCGGTGAGCCGCATGCTGAATCCCTGGCCCTGAGACAGGCCGGTGAGGAGGCCCGCGGTGCCACGGTCTATGTGACCCTGGAGCCGTGCTCGCATCAGGGGCGCACGCCACCCTGTGCCGATGCCCTGATCGGTGCCGGTGTGGCACGGGTCGTCTGCGCCATGATCGATCCCAATCCGCGGGTCTCCGGTCGCGGCATCGAACGCCTGCGTCAGGCCGGGATCGTAGTCGAGCTCGGTTGTCTGGAGGCCGAGGCACGGGCGCTCAATCCAGGCTTCATCAAACGCCATGAACAGGGGCGGCCCTATGTGCGCTGCAAGCTGGGTGCCAGTCTCGATGGCCGCACTGCCCTGGCCACGGGTGAGAGCCAATGGATCACATCCGAGGCCGCACGGCGTGACGTGCAGCGCTGGCGCGCGCGCAGCTCGGCCATCGTTACCGGGGTGGGGACGGTGCTGGGTGATGATCCGCGTCTGAATGTGCGTCTGACCGCCGCCGAGTTGCCTGGCATGGACCCGGAGGCACCGGTGCGTCAACCCTGGCGCGTGGTGGTCGACAGCTACTGGCGCACGCCGCCGGGGGCGCGTCTGCTCGGTCTGCCGGGGCGCACCCTGATTGCCGGTATCGGCCCTATCAACGAGACCGCAACTGCGCTCGAGGCGGCTGGGGCGGAGCTGATCCGTCTGCCGGAGCATAATGGTCGGGTCGATCTGGTAGCCCTGATGACCGAGTTGGCACGGCGCGAGGTCAATGAGGTCCTGCTGGAGGCCGGCGCGACCCTGGCGGGGGCGGCGGTGCGTGCCGGGCTGATCGATGAGATCCTGCTCTATCAGGCCCCCTGTCTCCTGGGGCAGGCCGCCAGGGGGCTGTTCGATCTGCCGGGGATCAATACCCTGGCCGATCGTATCGACCTGGAAATCCTGGAGGTTCGGCACATCGGCGTGGATCTGCGGATTCGGGCGCGTCCAAAGCTGTGACGCCTATGGGCCGTGGTCGCCCCTACTGAGGCCGCTCCAAGCCAGAACCCATAATTAAGCGAAGACCCAACCATCCATGTTCACAGGTATCATCCAAGCGGTGGGTATGATTCAACGTCTGGAGCCGTACGGTGGCGACGCGCGGCTCGACCTCGATACCGGCAAACTGCCGCTCGACGGCGTCGCCCTGGGCGACAGCATCGCCGTCAACGGGGTCTGCCTGACCGCCGTGGCCCTGACCGAGCGTGGCTTTGCGGCCGACGTCTCGCGCGAGACCCTGACCCTGACCACGCTCGGCACGCTCAAGCCCGGCGCCCGGGTCAATCTCGAAAGGGCCCTGACCCTGGCCACACCGCTCGGCGGGCATCTGGTCAGCGGACACGTCGATGGGGTTGGAACGGTCGTGGCGTGCCAAGAAGACGCGCGTTCCTGGCGGCTGCGCATCCAGGCCCCGGACGCCCTGGCGCGCTATATCGCCCCCAAGGGCTCGATCTGCGTCGATGGCACCAGCCTGACCGTCAATCGGGTCGAGGGCGCGGTGTTCGAGCTCAATATCGTGCCCCATACCCTCCAGGAGACCATCATCGGCGACTATCGTCCAGGCACCCGGGTCAACCTGGAGGTGGATCTGATCGCCCGCTATCTGGAGCGTCTGCTGCTCGGCGATCGGGCCGCCACCCCCGGGGTCTCGGGGCTGACGCTGGACTTTCTGGCCGAGCATGGCTTTGTCAAGTGACCTCGCCTCCGACCCGACCCTACAAACCACTGCATGAACCAAGACCTATGAGCCGTACCGGCCTAAACACGATCGAGGAGATCATCGACGACCTGCGCGCAGGCAAGATGGTCATCATCATGGACGACGAGGACCGCGAGAACGAGGGCGATCTGCTCATGGCCGCCGATTGCGTCACGCCCGAGGCCATCAATTTCATGACCAAGTACGGGCGCGGTCTGATCTGTCTGACCCTGACCAAGGAGCGCTGCGAGCGGTTGCGCCTGCCGCTCATGGTCAGCGACAACCGGGCCGCGCATTCGACCGCCTTTACTGTCTCCATCGAGGCCGCGCGCGGTGTGACCACCGGCATCTCAGCGGCCGATCGCGCCACCACCATCCGCGCCGCTGTGGCGCCCGAGGCCAGCCCCCGCGATCTGGTCCAGCCGGGCCATGTCTTTCCGCTCATGGCCCAGCCGGGGGGGGTGCTGGTACGGGCCGGACACACCGAGGCCGGTTGCGATCTGGCGCGGCTGGCCGGCTTTACGCCGGCGGCGGTGATCGTGGAGATCCTCAACGAAGACGGCAGCATGGCGCGCCGGCCCGATCTGGAGGTCTTCGCCCAGACCCATGGTCTCAAGATCGGTACCATCGCCGATCTCATCCACTACCGGCTGCGCAACGAAACCGCTGTGATCCGCGTGTGCGAGTGCGAGCTGCCGACGGTGCACGGTACCTTCGATCTGGTCGCCTATCGCGACACCATCGACAACGAGATCCATCTGGCCCTAAGGCTCGGTGCGATCAGCCCCGAGCGTCCGACCCTGGTGCGCGTGCATCTGCAGAATACCCTGTGCGATCTATTCGACACTACGCACAACGCCTGCGGCTGGCCGTTGCGCGACGTCATGCGTCAGGTGGCCGCCGCAGGGGAGGGTGTGATCGTGGTCCTGCGCAACCGCGACCATGCGTACGATCTGCTGTGCCGGCTCAAGGACTTCCAGTTCCACGACAGCGACGATCCGGTGCCGGTGCGCCAGGATCGCGGCGAACTGCGGACCTATGGCATCGGCGCCCAGATCCTGGCCGATCTCGGGGTGCGCAAGATGCGGGTGATGAGCGCGCCCAAGGCGATGCACGCCATTTCCGGATTCGATCTCGAAGTGGTCGAATACACGGGTGGCCGCTCCACTGTCTAAGGTTGTAGCGATTTTCGGAATAGACGATGAGTATCAAAACGATCGAGGGCGCCCTGAGCGCCGACCAGGCCCGCTTCTGTCTGGTGGTCTCGCGCTGGAATAGCTTCGTGGTCGAGAGTCTGGAGCGGGGCGCGATCGATGCGCTCCTGCGGCATGGCGCGAGCGCCTCGGATCTGACCATCGTGCGCGTACCGGGTGCCTTTGAGATGCCGGTCGCCATCGAGCGGATCGCGGCCAAGGGCAGCTATGATGCCATCATCGCGCTCGGTGCCGTCATCCGCGGTGGCACGCCACACTTTGACTATGTCGCCGGCGAGTGCGTCAAGGGCCTAGCCCAGGTAAGCCTCAAATACGGCCTGCCGGTCGCCTTCGGGGTATTGACCGTCGATACGATTGAGCAGGCCATCGAACGGGCTGGCACCAAGGCTGGCAACAAGGGCGCCGAGGCGGCCCTGTCCGCCTTGGAGATGGTAAATCTGCTGAGACAGATCAATTGACATGACCAAGCCCGCGCATCCACGTCCGGTCAGTCCGCGCAGTCAGTCGCGCCGTTATGCCGCGCTGGCGCTCTATCAATGGCATTTGACCGGCGACGATCCGATGTCGATCAAGCGTCATCTACTCGACGATCCCAAATGGCTCGATGCCATCGCCGCCTCACTCAATGAGGCAGGTGATGAGGACGAGCCGACCCCCGAGGAGCGTTTCAATTTCAACGTCGAGCTGCTCGAAGAGCTGTTGAGCGGCGTGCCGGCGCATATCGAGGAGATCGACGCCCAGCTCGAGTGCTTTCTCGATCGTCCGATCA
Organism: Thermochromatium tepidum ATCC 43061; assembly: GCF_009664085.1. NCBI lineage: Bacteria > Pseudomonadati > Pseudomonadota > Gammaproteobacteria > Chromatiales > Chromatiaceae > Thermochromatium > Thermochromatium tepidum. The sequence goes on from NZ_CP039268.1 coordinate 351,800, forward strand.
GTCAGGTCGATCCAGTGGAATTGGCGATCCTGCGCCTCGGCGCCTATGAGATCCTGTTTTCGGACAACATCCCGGACCGGGTTGCCATCAACGAGGCCGTCGAGCTGACCAAGCTGCTCGGGGCGCACGAGGGGTATAAGTATGTCAATGGGGTGCTCGACAAGATCGCCCGGCGCAAGGCCGGGGACCTGGAGCGCAAGCTCTGAGGGGTCGGGGTGTCCGAGTTCGATCTGATCGCCCGCTATTTCGCCGCGCTTGGCCCCGAGCGCCCGGATGTCGTGCTCGGCGTCGGCGACGACTGCGCCCTGCTGGAGGTCCCCCCCGGACAGAGGTTGGCGGTGAGCATCGACACCCTCGTCTCCGGGGTGCACTTCTTCGCCGACTGCAACCCCGAGCACATCGGGCACAAAGCGCTGGCGGTCGGGCTCAGCGACCTGGCGGCCATGGGGGCGGAGCCAGCCTGGGCGACCCTGGCCCTGACCCTGCCTGCGCCCGAGGAGGATTGGATCCGCGCCTTTACCCTCGGGCTCGGGCGCTTGGCGAACGTGCACGGGATGCATGTGGTTGGCGGCGACACCACGCGTGGCCCGCTGAGCGTAACGGTACAGGTCCATGGTCTGGTGCCGAAGGGCGCGGCGATCCGGCGCTCGGGCGCGCGTCCAGGCGATGCCGTCTTTGTCAGTGGCACCCTCGGCGATGCG